>SKMO01000114.1 GCA_007121025.1 Bacillota bacterium
AGCGCTTCCAGCGATTCGATCCTTCGTCTGTCCATTAGTCACCCTCCCATCCGTACATCCTGAGGATCTGCTGAATCTTGTTGGGATTCACCCGTTTGTGGACCGTGTCATCGATGGACACAGCCGGAGCCAGTCCGCAGGAACCGAAGCACCGTTTGATCTCCAGAGAGAACAGACGGTCCGGGGTGGTTTCCCCCACTTCCACATCAAGCACTTCCTTCAGCCGGTCCACGATTTTTTTCCCGCCCCGTACATAACAGGCCGTTCCCAGACAGACACTGATGGTGTGTTCGCCCCGGGGCTCTGTGGAAAAATATGAGTAGAAGCTGACCACCCCGCTGATCCGCGACAGGGGGACATCCATGTCCCGGGCAACCTGGCGCTGCACGTCCAGGGGCAGACAGCCGTAAATGGCCTGGGCGTAGTGCAGGATCTGGATCAGGTTGTGCTCGTCCCGGTTGTACTCACGGATGACACGGGTGAGAAGTTCCTGCTGCTGTTCTTCTGTCAACTGTTCCTGTTCGCAGGGCATTGCGATGTCCATTGTTCATTCCTCCTTTAATGATGTTATCGCAGAGTCAGCCGTCGGCTGGATCAAAAGAACCGGCGATACTGTCAGCATGAAGGTTGAGTGTCGCCATTTCGCTCCCCGGTGTCTTTCCACATCAAGGAGACTGGCGCCTCACCTCTTGGGGTGATTCACGAATAAGATGGATGTTGAAACCCGTGGTCTGGTCCGTCTGTCCAAGGCTGTTGTGAACCGCACGAAGGTGTGGTTCACCCAGTATTGCTGCTCTGGCTGAGGTAAGTCGCTGGTTTCACGCGCTGATCATGGGCATTGTCTGTCAAGCACTCCTGAGAGAATGACCACAAAACCTTTCTCTTGTGTCTCCAAACAGGCTTTTTTCAAATCGGTGCAAATTGAATGCTGCTTTGAATCCGTGACTTCCGCCGCCAGTCGTCGATGTTCTGCTAATTCATTCTGGCCTTTCTTATGGTGCTTTAAAATTGTAAATTGGGCGGATTTGGTCGAAAACTTCAACCGTATCCTGAATGGCGTCAACAATCTGTTCCGCTGGCTTGTAGGCCATTGGTGATTCGTCCAGCGTTGCTTTTGAAACAGAGGTGGAATAGATTCCCATCATGCTTTTCCGGAATTCATCCAGAGCCAGCCTCCTTTTTGCTTCTGACCGGGATATGATCCGGCCAGCCCCGTGAGGAGCAGAATAGTTCCAGTCAGGATTTCCTTTTCCCATTGCCAGCAGGCTGCCATCCCTCATGTTCAAGGGAATGATCACTTTCTCGCCGGCTTTTGCGGAGATGGCTCCCTTTCGCAGAATGTTCTGCCCGACATCGATGTAGTTGTGGATGGTTTGAAAAACCGACTCAATGTCCAACCCCATCCCTTCTGCAATTTCTTCCAGAATGGCTTGTCTGTTCATCATGGCGTATGCCTGAACAATCCCGATGTCATGAAGGTAGTCTTTCAGATTTTCCCCTTCGAGATACTCCAACCCTTTACTTGGTACAAGATCAGACATTTGGGCAAGTGCTGTCTGAATGTCTTGTTCCCTTCCTGCGCTCTTCAGCGTTTCGATGGTGTTCTTGCGATTCGCGGCGTTCTGATTCTCGGCCGCCTTTTTCTGATAATGCTCAGCAATTTGCTTTCCTAGGTGGCGGCTTCCGCTGTGAATACATACATAGAGTTCTCCCTGCCCATTCCTGGAAACTTCAATGAAATGATTGCCCCCTCCAAGGGTTCCGCAAGAAAGGACCGCTCGTTCAATGTTAATCGCATCACGGGCGATCAGTTCACGGATCGCGGTTTCTTTGATCAGGGGGTGCGGGAATTTGCGCACATCTGATCCGCTGGGGACTCTTTTCCGAATCACCTGATCCAGTTTTCGGAGGTCAACGTCCAGTGTCGCCAGCTTCCCTGCAAGTACCCCACATCCTATGTCGACACCAACAAGGTTCGGAACGACCTTGTCGGAAATGGTCATGGTGGTTCCGATCACACAACCAGCTCCAGCATGGCAGTCCGGCATGATCCTGATTTTGCTGTCCCTGACAAACGCCTGATCACAAAGCGTCCGAATCTGTTTTTCTGTTTCCTGGTCGATTGAATCGATGAAAACTTTTGCTGTAGAGTATTTTCCCGTGATACTTAACATACAACCCCCTGCTTTCTGTCTGCGCAATCGGCTTATTCGGGATTGTTATGTCTTCTTCTTTGAACGGCCAACATATGGCCATAAAAGCGCCATAAGACAAACAATCCCCAGTGCGATGCCCGCCTGAGGTGTCCTTGGTGCAACTAATGCTTTTCCTGAAAAACATTCACATGTTCGTCTTCAGTATACACCTCCTGTGATCAAATAAAAGTCTTCCTATACGATTTATCCAACCATGAGCATCCATGAGCATCCAAAGTCATCCGGGCCTCTGGCTGGCTTATTCTCTTGACTTGCCTCTGACGTCTGGTACCATTAACCATATGTCAGGAGTCCGGCGACATCCGGACGTCAGCCGGACTGAGAAACGGAGACCGATATGGCCATTGAACCAAAAGAAATCCTTGAAGAACTTCTTGCGGTCAGCAAAGGAAAGACCTTTGATGCAAT
>SKMO01000198.1 GCA_007121025.1 Bacillota bacterium
CCAGACTTCCGGCGTACGGCAAAATTCATGTGGGTAACCCTGACGACTGATCGCCGCAAGGTGAGAAACGGATAGTTTCTTCTTTCAAATACTAAACAAGTATAACAATTTACCGGTTTCCCGTCAAGCAGCTTTACGCCATCGGAAACGATTTTTCTGCAATTTCCTCCCGGAGCCGGAGGATCACATCTTCCACCGGAAAAACGCCCTGGTCTCCGGCTCCCCGCTGGCGCAGGGACACGGTGCCCTCTGCCATTTCTTTGTCTCCGACCACCATCATGTAGGGGATCTTCTGCACCTGGGCTTCCCGGATCTTATACCCGATCTTCTCTGAGCGCACATCCGCTTCCACTCTGATGCCTTCTTTCTTCAATTGCTGGACCAGTTCGCGAACCGTATCCGCGTTGTTATCGGAAATGGACATGATGCGGGCCTGCACCGGGGCCATCCAAAGCGGAAACGCTCCGCCAAAGTGTTCAATCAGGATTCCGATAAACCGTTCAATAGACCCGAAAATCGCCCGGTGAATCATGGCCGGCCGGTGTTTCTGTCCATCCTCACCAATGTAAGTCAAATCAAATTTTTCCGGCATCTGGAAATCCAGCTGAATGGTGCCGCACTGCCAGGTTCTGCCCAGTGAATCTTCGAGATGGAAATCAATCTTCGGCCCATAGAAGGCACCGTCGCCTTCATTCAGGGCGTAATTGATTCCCAGTTCTTCGAGAGCCTGTCGCAGATCTTCTGTAGCCTTGTCCCAAATCTCAATGTCACCCATGGCTTTTTCCGGCCGGGTGGACAGTTCCACATTGTATTTGAACCCGAACACGCGGTAGACTTCGTCCACCATTTGAATCACGTTCTTGATTTCCTCGGTGATCTGAGGGTAAAGCATGAAAATGTGTGCATCATCCTGGGTAAACGCTCTGACCCGCATCAGACCGTGCAGAACCCCGGACTTTTCATGCCGGTGGACCAGACCCATCTCCGCAAGACGAATCGGCATCTCCCGGTATGAATGCTGTCCGTGTTTGTAAACAATCATGCAGCCGGGACAGTTCATCGGTTTAATGGCGTAATCCGCCCCGTCAATCTCCGTAAAATACATGTTCTCCTGGTAATGGTCCCAGTGTCCTGACTGCTCCCAGAGCGATCTGTTCAGGATAATCGGGGTCTGGATCTCCTGGTAACCCCACTTTTCATACATCTCACGCATGTAATCTTCAAGCGCATTTCGGACCACCATGCCTTTGGGCAGGAAAAACGGAAAGCCCGGGCCCTCCTCTTCAAGCGTGAACAATTCCAGTTCCCGGCCGAGCTTTCTGTGGTCCCGCTTCTTGGCTTCCTCCAAACGGTGGAGATATTCCTGGAGCTGTCCTTTCTTGAAAAAGGATGTCCCATATATCCGCTGGAGCATTTTGTTGTCTTCACTGCCCTTCCAGTAAGCACCGGCCAGACTCATCAGCTTAAACGCTTTCAGTTTGCCGGTGGAGGGGATGTGCGGTCCACGGCACAGATCGGTGAACCCACCCTGCGAATACATGGTGATGGTCGAGCCTTCCGGCAGTTCGGAGACAATCTCCACCTTATAGTCCTCTCCCCGTTCCCGGAAAAAGGCAATCGCTTCTTCCCGGGAGACTTCCCGGCGCTCAAAACGCAAATCTTCCCGGACAATCCGTTCCATTTCTTCTTCAATTTTTTCCAGGTCTTCCGGGGTGAACACGTGCTCCGTATCAAAGTCATAATAGAATCCGTCCTTAATAGACGGCCCCATTCCAATCTTGACGTCCGGGAACAGATTCTGCACCGCCTGGGCCATGATGTGCGCTGATGAATGACGGTACGCGTCCAGCCCTTCTTCAGAAGCAAAGTCCAAGATTTCCAAGGTCCCGTCTTCAACCAACGGTGTTTTCAGATCCATCACCTCACCGTTAAACCGCCCTACCAGGGCAAACTTCGCCAGCTTGGAACTGATCTGTCCCGCCACTTCTTCAATGGTCGTGCCCTTATCCACTTCCAGCACCTTGCCGTCTTTCAGGGTAATCCTGATCATTGTCTTCCCTCCGTTATTCTTCAAAATAAAAAGCATCAACCGTCTCTAGAGACGGTTGATGCCGCGTTTCCACTCTAATTGAAGGCTTCCGCCTTCCTCTCAAACCCTTAACGCGGGACACGCCGGAGCCTACATATCGGTCCGGGGCTCAAAGGTGGTCTTCCACATTCCTGTCCTGACGGGCTTTCAGCCGGGGCCCCTCTCTCTGGGAGGATCAATGGCATGTGTACTGTCCTTCTCACTGCCTGTAACGATTTCAATCTCTTTTCCAAGTATAGCCTACTCGTTCTCCACTGTCAACTGACCACCACCGGTTTCCCAAAGCTCCACTGCCCGCCGCAGCACCGACCCGATGCTGCCCCGCAGGAGCAGATCCGCCCGGTGATCCAGCGGGGTGGGATCGTGGTTCAGAAAGACCAGCCGGGACCCCCGGAAATACTTGACCAGCCCCCTGGCCGGATTGACCGCCAGAGCAGTCCCGCCCACCAGCATCGTGTCCACAGATTTGATCACCCTGATGGCTTTCTTCAAACACTCTTTATCCAGGGTCTCCTCGTAAAGCACCGTGTCCGGCCGGATGATTCCACCGCAGTCCGCGCACACCGGGACCACTTGGGGCATGTTCATGATGTCATCCAGTGAATAGGGCTTACCGCAGCCAAGACAGGTATTTCGCCACATGGATCCGTGCATCTCGTACACCTGTTTGGAGCCAGCCCGCTGGTGCAGTCCGTCAATGTTCTGGGTAATGACCAGCTGGAGAAGTCCGGCCTCCTCCAGCCTGGCCAGACTGTGGTGAGCATCATTTGGCTCTGCATCCGGATGGACCAGTTTCCCTTTGTAGTACTGGAAATGGGTTTCAGGATCCCGGTCAAAAAAAGAGCGGGACAGAATCTCCTTTCCGGGAACCGTCCTGCTTTCCGCCTTGCTGTACAGACCCCCGGCAGACCGGTAATCGGGAACGCCGGATTCCGTACTGACTCCGGCACCGCCCAAAAACACCATCTGTCGGGTCTGGGAGAGCACCCGGGCCAGTTCTCTGGCCTCTTCTTCCAGCGGGCGGGTCATTGACGGGACTCCAGGAGTGAAAAAACGGCTGAATACGGCGCCGGATCCCAGTCTGCCTTGAGAATTCTTACCAGGGTGCGCTCTTCGTCCACCACAAAAATGCCGATCTCCTGCGGCGTCTGCAGAGCGTTCAGAACCAGCGCCTGCCCCTTCTGCTCATCGCCGGGCACACTGGTTTCCAGAGAGACGGTACCGCTTGGACAGGCCAGCTCAAACCGGATAATCAAATCCCGGCCGATTCCATATCGGTTGTCCTCCAGATAGGCCATGGCCATCGGCCGGTCGGTCTCCAGATCAGAAGACAAGTGACTGACCACCGTTTCATCCCCCACCGCCAGCATGGCCACCCGGGGACCGTTGGGCCCGTTGATCAGGGCCGGTACCATGGCGTTGACCGGATAGCTGCGGTAATGGGGAAACATCTGTTGAATCAATTGCTGCAACGGATCAATGCTGCTCATCGAGAAACTCCTTTATACCCTGCTTGGCCAGCTCGTCGGCCCGGTCATTGAACGGATCACCGCTGTGTGCACGCACCTTGCAAAACCGGATGTCCGTCTCCTTCATGGCCTGCTGCATAAACCGGTGATAGGCTTGGGTGTGGACATTGTTGCGTTTCCAGGTTCCCAAAGCCCAGGACTGCAGTCCCTGGTAGTCAAAGTAAAGAATCAGGTGTTTGGCTCCCAGCCGCCTGGCATGACGGACGGCCTCCACAGAGCCCAGCATCTCCCCGGCCACGTTGCGAAGGGCAACCGCTTCGGGCTGATTGCCGTAACCGGAGAATTCGTCGACCACCTCTTTGTCACGGACCAAAACCACGCCGTAACCATAAGCGGCCACACCGGGCGTAAAACTTCCATCCACGTATGCTTCGAGCAATTCAGGTGAAGGTGTTCCAGTAGATGACTGTCTTGATGGCCGAGGCGGATCCGGTTGACCGGCCTGCTGACGTCCCGGGCTGTCCAGCCAGGGGAACCGCCCGAAAAACGTCTCCGGTGAACTTCCGTCATGCAGCAGAAGCCACGCCAACGCCTCTTGGCGGCTCTCAAATCCCTTGTAGATAGCCCCGGGGAACCCATGAATCCGCTTTTTGCACTCCGCCCATGTTTCCACGATGTCCGGCACCCGGCCGGCCCCAATATGAATTGCATACGCTTTTTTCTGTTTCGCCACTGTACCCACCTCTGCCCTATTGTAGCAAAAAAACGCCGCCACGCAACCCGCGGACGACGTTTTCTCTGGTGCAGGGGATGGGACTTGAACCCACACGACCTTTCGGACACTAGACCCTCAATCTAGCCTGTCTGCCAATTCCAGCACCCCTGCATCTTTCTGACACTAACAATTATTATACACATTCGGACCCTATTTCCCAATACTTTTTTCAAAAAAAGGGAGATTGTCCGGATGGGCCGGATCAACGGGTCCTGTGTGAGTCTACTCCCTGTTTCGAAAATCCGCCCGCAGCCGGTTGATTTCTCCGCCCACCAGAATGATCAGACAACTGATATACATCCAGAGCAATAAAACGATCATCCCACCCAAACTTCCATACACGGCCTGGTAATTGGCAAACCGGTTCACGTAAAACGCAAATCCCTGAGACGTCAAAAGCCAGAACGCAACGGCAAACCCTGAACCCGGCAGTACATCCATCAGGTGAACTTCCTTGTTTGGTCCGAAGCGATAAAAGAACACGAAGGTTCCAAACAGCATGAGAATGCTCAAACCATACCGCAGGACGGCCCAAAGTCTGGTGAAGACTTCCGCAATGCCCAGCCTGGAAAACAGAGCTTTACCGATCACCTCCCCGAACACCAGAAGCCCCATGGACAGAATGACGATCAGGGCCAGTGCCACCACAAAACCCAGGGACACCAGCTGAAGCCGGATAAATGGACGTTTTTCTTGGACATCGTACGCCTTGTTGAGCCCCTTGATAATGGCTCTCATTCCCTTGCCAGACGACCAGAGTACACCGAGCATGGCCAGGATCAGGACTCCGCCGCTTCTCGCCTGAACCGTTTCCCTGATCACAGAACTGATCATGTTGGCTGTGCTCTCCGGAAGATACTGCTCAAAATCTAGAAGCATCGCCTGGTCCGCCCAATGCGTAAACGACAACAAATGAATCAGAAACAGGATAAACGGGAAAAACGCCAGCACCAGAAAAAAGGTCATTTCTGCACTGATCCCCGGCAGATCGTCTCCAATGATCCGGTTTTTCAGTTTTTTCCCAGCCTGCATGATCATATCCACCTGTTTTTTCCAAACCAAAGCCATTGCCCTTCCTCCCTCCCTGTAACTGCCATTATAGGTGATTCATCCCGCCGCTTCCACCCCCAACAAACGCGTGTTGGCAGCCGACAATAACAGACACGTATGGTATACTATAGGTATAACCGGATACAACTCCGGACAAAGGAGGAATCATCATGATCAAACGCATTGTCATCGTTTCCATGTTACTCATGCTTGTTTTTACTGTTTCGCCTGCATGGGCTGCATCGGCCTTTCCTGACATTGACGGACACTGGGCAGAAGATGAAATCACCTATCTGGCCGGTCAGGGTCTGGTCAGTGGCTTCCCGGACGGGACCTTCAAACCCTCTGAAACCGTCACCCGGGCCCAGGTGGCTGCTGTGGTGGCCGGCCAGCTGGGCCTTGATCCCGAACCGGCTGCATTCCCGGACGTGCCCTCGACCCACTGGGCAAATGAGGCCATCGGCGCTCTGGTGGACGAAGGGATCATGAGCGGTTATCCAAACGGAACATTCCAGCCTTCCAATCCCATGACCCGGGCTGAGGTGGCGGTTGTCCTGACGAACGCCTACGGCTATACGGCCACATCATCAGTCAGCTCGTTTGCTGATGTTTCCGTATCCTTCTGGGCCTTTGGAAACATTCAGGCCCTTTACGACAACTACATCACCATTGGATACCCGGACGGAACCTACAAACCGTCCAACACCATGACCCGGGCAGAATTTTCCATCTTCATGGCCAAGTCCCTCAATCCGGTGTTCGTCCAGCCCACCATGCTGACCGCAATGGCCGCTGATGTGGCCGAACTCCTGCAGAACGAGGACATGGCTGCATTGGCCGCCCTGGCCCATCCCACCGATGGCATCCGTTTCTCCCCGTACACCTGGGTGGAAAACAACCATCAGGTGTTCTCTGCTGCGGCTCTGCCAAACCTGCTGTCCGACAACAGCGTCTACTTCTGGGGAATCGAAGACGGTACCGGAGACAACATCGACAAAACACCACAAGAGTATTTCGACCGTTTTGTCACAGCCAGAGATTTCACCAGCCCGGATGACATCCAGTACAACACTGTTGTGGCCCGGGGATCGCTGCTCAACAACATCCCCACATTCTATCCGAATGCCCTTTTCGTGGAATTCTACGTAGTCGGCACCGCACAGTTTGGCGGTCTGGACTGGCGAAGCCAGTACATCGTCATGGAAGAATACAACGGCGACTGGTACGTGGTGGCGATCGTGAACGGCGAGTGGACCACCTAGCATACGATGACCCATCTTTTCAGACGGCAGCCCACCAGGGCTGCCGTCTGTGTTTCTCCGGACATGGATCGAGTGCGTTCCCACACAGCGTCAACACCTGGATGCCACCTGCAGACTGAACCTGTTCTTCACCTGTTTCTCTGTTGATTGTTGCCATTAACGCTTGATGAAGAGGTTTTCCCAACATCACGTGGTTGTTTTAGACCACCCTTTTGTCTTTGCTTCTACAGCGCACGATGAACTGTTATGATGAACAGATCCTCGCCCACCAGTCACTCTCATCCCCTGTACCACCATTCCTTCGTTGCATCGTACCTTTTCGTGTCTCGAAAACCAATGCTCACCAAACATAATCCGCTGTTTAAACACTTCTCGCTAACTCATGATTTAAAGTCACGAGAGTGCGCTCGAACACTTCAATCAACATGCGTTAACACTGACTCATCACGATCGCACAGGAAAGCGTGATGACCTCGTTCAGTCCACCCATTCCTCCAGCGTTTCGGGATCCAGCACCTCGAATACGTTCTTCCGGTAGGACAGCACCCCAAGGGAGGCCATCCCGGATAACACCCGAGACAATGCACTTCGATCCACCCCAAGGTACGCCGCCAAATCGTTGCGGTTCAGGGGGATGGTGAACAGGCCACTGCCGGCGGCTTCCATCCGCCGAAGGAGGTACAACGCCAATTTGCTGCGGATGCTTCCCCGGGACAGGATGTCCAGTTGTTCACTGATCATCAGGGTTTTCTGTCCCATAATCCGGAGAAGATTGTTGGTCAGTCTGGCCCGCAGAGGATCCCCCACGATGTCCGCTGCAGCAGGCGGAAGATCCAGAAACAGGATCACCGCATGTCCCAGGGTCCACACATCTACCGGGCTTATGGCCACGCCGGCACACGCCAATCCCTCCCCAAACAGTTCCCCTTGCCCCAGGTTCGCGATCAGGCTTCGACGGCCGCTCAGGCTCACCCGGGAGATCTCCACGTTTCCCTCCAAAACCAGTCCCACACCCCGAACCGGTTCTCCTGTCCGCTGGACCAACTCTTCTCTCTGGTACCAACCGGACCGCACCGGTCCTCTGTTCAGAATCACTTCCCGCTCTTTCGGTTCAAAGCCCTGAAACAAGCCGGAAGACGTCAATGCGCTTTCATACCTGTGCCAGTCCATACCCGCCTCCATTGTTGTATTTGCAACTGATTCTACCCCACTGTTGCTGTACCGTCAAACACAGAACTCCTGCTCTCGGGCCGTTTCTGGCAAAGCGTTTATTCTGTCGATCACCGGGACTGTCATGCGCGACCAAGGCATCGCAGGTCCATCCTCCGAAACCGTCCGGATGACGAAACAACAGCCCCCTGCATCACGTGATGCAGGGGGCTGTCGTTTCGTCATCTCACTTTTCCAGAGGGCCATCGGGCCCGTCCGCTCCCGGGCAGACCTCCGGACCACACACCCGGGCTCTTTGCTCCTGGGCTCTGGTCATGGTGTCAAAAATCCGGGTCAGCAAGAGCCAGACCACGCCAAATACCGGGACTCCGATGAGCATCCCCAGAATCCCTGCCAGTTTCCCGCCCACGATAATGGAAAAAATGATCCAAAACGGCGGAAGTCCCACACTGTTGCCCAAAATCTTTGGCCCCAGAAACAAGCCGTCAAACTGCTGCAGTGCAAGAATAAACAGAATCACCCACAGGGCCTTCGCCGGACTGTCGAAAAAGGTCAGGAACGCAGCCGGGACCATCCCGATAAACGGTCCGAAATAGGGAATCATATTTGTCACAGCCACAATGACACTGAGAAGCAGAGCGTACCGGATGTCCAGCACCCTCAGTCCGATAAAACACATGACACCGATGATAAACGAATCCAGCGACTTCCCAACGATGTACTTGGAAAAAAGCGCATCAGCCTCCCGAAAAAAATCTTCAATCCGGCAGGCATTCTGAGGCGCAAAGAACGCCCGCAGGGTTTTCCGACTGATCCGCTTAAATGAATCTTTGTCCGCAAGGATATAAAACGAAATAACAATCCCGAGAATCACGTTCAACAACCCGGCTGTGATCGTAATGGCCCGCGTAAAGATCTCCCCCAGGTTTTCATCCACGAACGTATCGAACTGAATCAGAAAACGGTTCAAATAACCCTCGACTGTTTCCGTCAGATTATCGATATCAATCTGCTCCAGATTTGTTGAGAGATCATTCAAAAAGGCTTCACTCAGCCTGATATACTCCGGCGCCCGGCGGGAAATTTCCTGTACATTGCTGGCGATCTGAGGTGAAACAAAAAACACCAGTGAGCCTGTCAGCAATACCAGGATCAAAAAGACGGAAAGGATACTCAGGTTCCGGCGCATCCGCACCTTTCGGTTCAAAAACCCAATGTGGCTCCAGACGAACCGCTCGAACCAGCGCACACCGGGGTTTAAGAAATACGCAATAAAACCCCCAATAATGAACGGGCTGACCAGCCAGCGGAACCACCCCAATCCGCCTCGGATGGCACTGACAAACCCGCTCAGGTTGTCCAGGATGTTATAGAACGCAATCCCGGCAAACAGTGTCAGCGATGCATAAAATGAATATTTCACATAGATTGGATCCCACTTGAATTTCACTGACACCCTCCTGTCACTGTCGCATTGGACTTATCCATTTCATTATATCCGATTTGAATGTTCGGTTCCAGAAGCGCCGTTTTTTTTTCTGCCCTGCTCCCTGTTGCGGGCAGCAAGAACAGGCCCCGCATTTCCCAGCCACAAAAACATCCCTGACCTTGAAACGAAAACCACCGGCCCGACTTTCGGGCAGATCGGAACCAGGCGTCCGGCTCCCCTCCACCGGGAAACACAGGCCGATCCTCTCGGTTGATCACACATGTCCTCCCAGGGGAACCCTGTCACTGAACCCGTCAGATTTCCTCCCGCCTCACACTGCTTTTTCAGGGTTGCCTTAAAACAAAGAATCGATGGCCCGGGCAAATGCCTCAGCAGCGTCCGGACCGTTTCCGGTCACCACCCGTCCGTCGATGACCACCGGGCGGTCCTGGACCAGTGCTCCGTTATCTCTCAGCAGATCTGCACCCGATTCGAACACGGTGGCCTCTTTTCCGGCCAGAAGGCCGGCATTGGCCAGAATGACCGGAGCAATGCAGATGGCCGCGATCACCCGTCCGGCAGCAACCATTTCACGGGCCATCGTCAGGATGTCTTCATCATCAAAGTAAACGTTCGTCCCGCCACCCCCAATAAACACCAGTCCGTCAAACGATGTGGGTGTCACCTCTGAGACCAGTGTGTCCACCCAGGTCGAACCGCCCTTCACACCCTGGATCTTGCCCGTTCTCGAACTGACCACCAGGGTGGTGTGACCCAGAGACTCCAGTACCTCTCTGGTCACAAACAACTCTTCATCCCGGAACTGATCCGGAGCAATCACCATCAGCAGATTGGCCATTTCAATCACCCTTTCATCATTCCACTTCCGTTGCATTGCTTCAAAGCGTGTCCTTCTCTTTCCATTCTATGACAAAACCGGCGTAAGCGCATCCGCTTCACACCGGTTTCTCCATTTAATTCCGTTCACTGTCATCGGTCTCTTCCAGCGCATCGGTCAACGATGCAGGCAGGGTCAGTATGACGAGTTTTTTCTGGTCCCGATAGGTCAGTTCATACCCCAACAGGTCCGCCAGATAGCGGACCGGGAAATGGCTTCGCCCCTGATGGACGACCACCCTGCTTCGTTCGAACGGGATCAGCATGTCATCGCCCACCAGAACGCTTCGATGCCAGTCCGTCCGAACACCGAACGCCTCCGGCAGCACAGCCGATGAGACAAGTGTCGTTCCATTATCTTTGTAAAAGCCGCTACGCAGATGAAACAGCTGCACAGAGCGGGTTCCTTCCAGATCCGGACCCATGCTGGTCAGGTAATGATCCGGAGCCACCGCCTGCCGGTAAGCCTCCAGAACGACCTCGTGGTTGGTAATCGAATAGTCATTAATCCGCCGGCCCAGAGGGGCGTTCACCAAATTGTTGGTGTTAAAGTAAAAAATTGATTTCACCCGGGGATACTTACTGATCAGGCCCGAGTACAGTCGGGAGATTTTCTCCACAGCAAAGTCCACGTATTCCGTTTCATCGGTGGTGGTGTAATGGGTCGCCCCATATTCGGAAATCTGAATGGGTTTTCGGTGGCTGAAAGTATCGTACACATAATCAAGAAGCTCCAGAGGATCCTGATGGTCTGCCCTGTGATTCAGATTGTTGTTGTGATACACCACGTTGTAAATGTTCACTCCCACCCAGTCCACATAATCATCTCCCGGATAATACCACAGGATGGCATTCTGTGGAAAGGTGAATACGGTCCAGACCATCATCACATTGGGAGCTTCTTCCCGCATCACACCGTGAACCAGCTTCCATTTTTCTACAAAAAGTTCAGGGTCCCCACTATAGGCAGCCCAGTCGCCGTTCATTTCAGATGCATACCGAAGAAACACCGGTCCTTCCACGGACGCCAGCTGCCGGGCCAGATCCCGAAGATAGGCGTCATCCTGCACCTCCTCCAAGCCATTGTTCGGCTCCAGGGCGATGTGGGGGGCCGCTCCTGCGGCAATCACCTTGTCCAGCCAGTCCTGAGGAACCATTCGTCCATAGCCCACGTAGCGGAAAAATGAAGCATGGGTTTTTCCGGTCATCTCGTTAAACAGAACCGGATCATCATTGGTGATCACATCCTGAACAATGTACGCCCCAAGGTAAGTTCCCTTCTCCGGCTCGTACTTGGCCAATTGGTAATCATCCCGCTCGTAAAGAATCCTTACCGAGCCGGCCAGGGCAGCCGGTACGGCCATTGCCAGCGCCAGCGCAATGGCCAGTATGACAGTCAGTATTTTGCGTTTCAATGGCATATCCTCCATGGATGTTGTTATGTCAGTGTAATGTTTTTCCTGCATGTTCTCTATTCGACGCTTTCCAAACCCCAATGGTTCCCTTCCTGACGATCCGTTTCCAACTCCAGACCATCAATCAATTCACCCAGTTTGATCAGTTCTTCCCCGGACAAGGTCACCCCTTTTCCCATTTTTTCATCACCGGGGGCCCACTCACGCAGGTCAAACCGGGCCGGCCGGCCATTCCAGCTGATCAGCCGCAACTCCTTTGTCCAGCCTTTGGCCGAAGTGGACAGAACGCCCACTTTGCGAATCACATCCACACGAAATTCACTCATCTTCCTGGCACTCCCCTTTCCATCGTTCGAGAAGACGTTTCATCCTGCGGTCTGCCAGCAGCCGATACATCACCCAGCCCAGCACAGCTCCTGCCGTGTTGAGTATCAGATCATCCACATTAAAGGTCCGTGGCCGGATCCAACCCCCTGCGGAGAGCACCAGTTGGGCGGTTTCAATCCCCAGGGACAGCAGAAAACCGGCCAGAGCCACCGACACCAGACCGCGTTTCCCAAACAGGACCGGGAGATAGAACCCCAGGGGCATCAGCAGCAGCAGATTGTAAAATGACAGCCGGACAGACTGGAGAACCCGGACATCCATTCCGTGCACCCGGTAAAGGTGCCGGGTGTATTCAAGAAACTGAAACGGAACCAGCTGGGTCCGTGCGTTCCAGACCTCCCACAGGGATACGGGAGGACCCAGACGGATGGCTCCCAGGGTATAGTGCCCAACATATAAAAGATAAAGAAAAAAGCTGTACCGGATCAGCCGGAAGGGAAGATCCCTGCGGCCAAAACGCAACCCGTCAACCCCCACATACAGCAGAAGAACCACCCCTCCTGCCCTCAGTACGTCAATGAACATCCGCCGTGTCCTTCCCGGCCGATCTGCGTCTCTACCTCTGAATCAATTGACGCAGCCTGCCTGATTTGCTATGTTTGAACCAGTGAACGCCCGGAAGCCTCCGGGCGCAGGAGGAAGATACCATGAGCATCTGGACAACACTGCTGCTGTTTCTGGCCGGTTTCGTGATCATCGCCAAAGGAGGCGACTGGTTTGTGGACGCAGCCGTGTGGATTGCCAACCGAACCGGTGTTCCACGCCCCATCATCGGAGCCACAGTGGTAACCTTCGCCACCTCGCTGCCAGAGCTGATGGTCTCAGGAACCGCCACCCTTCGGGGCAGTACGGACATCGCCCTGGGAAACGCCATTGGATCGGTCATCTGCAACCTGGGACTTGTCCTTGGGGTTCTGGTCTTTTTTTCCCCGAAACAAATGCCCAGCAACGCCTACCGGTCGAAAAGTGTCTTTCTTCTGGGTGCCAGCCTGCTGACGCTCTTTCTTGGCCGCAATGGGCACCTGTCCTCCGGTGAAGGGCTGCTCATGCTGGCCGGATTTACACTGTTCATCGTCTACAATGTGCGACAGGCCCTTTCCTCGTCACAAAACGGTGAGGACGTTCTGCCCATGCCCAACCAGCCCGTTCCGTCCCAAATCCTGCGCTTTTTGGGCGGGGCCACGTTCATTCTCGCCGGAGCCCAGCTTCTGGTCGTCAACGGTGAAACCCTGGCCCGTCACTTCGGGGTCCCGGAACAGATCATCTCTCTGACACTGATCGCTCTGGGGACATCACTGCCGGAGCTTGTGACGGCCGTCTCATCCATTCTGAAAAAAGAATACGGTCTGTCCGTGGGCAATGTCCTTGGTGCCAATGTGTTCAACCTTCTGATGGTTCTGGGACTGTCTTCCGTTCTCAGCCCTGTAGGCCTTCCCTTTTCATTGCAGACCTTCCGGTGGGCCGGGACAGTCCGTCTGGTTCCACAGACCCTCGTGTTTGACCTCCCCGCCGCTCTGGTCCTGATCCTCATTTCCTGTGTGCCTTTTCTGTTGCACCGCAACCTGAACCGCATACACGGGCTGCTTCTCCTGGCCGGTTACGCCACGTATCTGGGCACCCTGCTTTTCCTCTTTCTTTAAGGGGTTGCCAGGAACCAGTGCACATACCCGCAGTTGTCACAAACATAGTTCGTCGCTTCCGTATTGGCCCAATCGAATCCAAGAAAAGACGCGCCCTTGGTGTTCATCAGGGTTCTTCGTTCCCAGAACCGCTCATGACCGCAGACCACACAACTGAGGGACTTGCCCCCCACCTCCACAGTAAAACTCTTCGTTGCCATTGAAACCATCCTTTCTGCAAAATCACAGCACCTCGGACAAGGGCTATCTGTTGACCCGGTAAGGATTCCGGGGTCGGTACATCACCACGGCCACCTTGAGAAGGACCTTCAGGACAGACAGGACCGAAAGCACCACCAGAACGAGCACCAGGTCCGGCGCTGCCTGGAGATAGTCTGCTGTGGTCAGATCCAACTGTAGGGCGAATCGCACCACCCTTGGCAACACGCCCAGCAGAACAACCGGGACTGCAAGATCCCTGAGAATGCTCAGTACCAGTCTGCCCCGGCCCCGGTAGCGAAACGGCACCACGGTGGCCGGCACCTTCCGCATCCGGTAAACCTGCCCCAGCGCCAGCACAATCCCCAGGTACAACAGGCCCCGGTGGGCGTAACCGGCCCAGGGACGTCCCGGGCCACTGTCCTCTTCCATAAGGTCCAGCACCTGATTGGCCATCCGGGGATACACCAGTGTCCGGTGCACCACATGATTCACGTTGGCCACAATGGCAACGCCCACCTCTTCATCGGGAAGAAACACCATCTGCGCGTGATGGTTCTCCGTGTCTCCCGACCGAAACACCCTCAGAACTCCATCGGCATCCTCCCTGGAATACCAGCCCAACCCAAAGTCGCGGTTTCGCCCGGTCAGTGGCTCCCAGAGCCCCTGACGTCCGGTGTCTGACAACAGTACGGCCGGCTCCGGCTCCTGCTCATCATCCGGATCCGGAAGGCCAGCTGTCACACCGGAATGCAAAAAAAGAAGAAACCGCCCCAGGTCACTTGCACTGGACACAAGGCCGGTCGAAGGGACATTGTATCTTGTGAAAGACGTCTCCCGGACAAACGGTCGAACAAACATCGAACCGTGACCATCCGTCAGACGGGGGCTGTCCCCACCGGTTTCCCCAAGCGTGCCGGACATGCCCAGGGGGGCCAATACTTCTTTTCGCAACGTGGTCTCAAACGGCTCGTCGCCCAACGACTCCAGCAGCAGACCAAGCACATTGTAATTGGGCGAAAACATCCGGAACTGCTCTCCGGGATCCTTCTGTGGCTTCATCCTTCGAAGATCCACGACCCCTGCGGAAATGGACCGGTCCGGATCCAAACCAGGCTGGTACCCACGGGCATCCATGCCCGACCGGTGCGTCAGCAGGTCCTCAACAGTCAGTGCCTCACTGTGGACCGGATCAGCCGTCCGAAAAAAGGGGATGTGCTTTCGAATCGGATCATCAAGATTCACCTGCCCATTTTCCACCAGACGAACAACCGCCAACGCGGTGAGTGTCTGACTCAGCTCGCCCAGCGGAACCTGTGTATTCACAGTAAACGACCGGCCGGGTTCCCCCTGCCCCATTCCCCGGGCATAGACAATCCGGTCCCCACGGGTAACCACCAGTGCCATCCCGGGAATCCCATAGTCCACCATGGTTTGTTCCATCCATTGATCCAGCCGCTGCTGCTCATCCTGCCCGGCCAGCACTGCTGACGGGGACAGAATCAGACAGGCCGCCAGCAGTATTGCCAAAAACTGGTTCATCTCATTCTCCCTTGTGGTCTCTCCCACCCATTGTATCCAAAACCACCCTCAAATCCAATAGAAACCGGCAGGAATCCCCCTTTCCTTCCTGATCGACATCGCGGGACCACCGGCAGACCACACAGGTCAACCGATAACCCCCCTCCGTGTGCACCTGCAACAGCTGACATCCGCAATCTGATCGATTTTTTGCGCCAATCCCCCTGAACAGCAGACGGCTCTTGCCTACACAACGTCCTCTGATCAGCTGCTGTTCAACCACCACCGCGCCCGGAAAACGTTGGACCCCTCTTCCGTGTCCTGCTGCATCATCTGTTCAATCGCCGCTGAAACTGTTTGTCCTCTCCACCGGAGACATGGAACAGAACACAATGAAACGGATGCCTGGCATCCGTTTCATTGTGTTCGCGCTATTCCGCTTGTCTTCCGACAGTCTTTGCTCTCAACGCAGGGCTGACGTACCCTTTTCGCAATGCTTGCAGTACCGGGGCGCCACGTCCTGCCAGACTTCTTCCTCTGTCCGTCCGGATGTCTGGCGGTCCCGGGTCACCAAACCATCTTTCATTTCAATCACCCGATCCGATTTGGCCGCAATGTGATCATTGTGGGTCACCACCAGAAAGGCCGTCCGTGTCTCACTGTTGATTTTGCGCAACAGACTGTACACCTGTTCTGTGGTCTCCGAATCCAGATTTCCGGTGGGCTCGTCCGCGAGGATCATGGCCGGTTCATTAATCAGCGACCGGGCAATGGCCACCCGCTGCTGCTGCCCTCCGGACAGTTCAGTGGCCTTCTTTCGGGATACATCGGCCAGGCCGACCTGGTCCAGGAGTTCCAGTGCCCGCTTCTGAAGTTTCCCCGTGCTTTTTCCCTCCCGGATCCATGTGGGCATCAGGACATTTTCCAACACGGTGAATTCAGGAAGCAGATGGTGAAACTGAAAGATAAAACCCAGGTTGGTATTCCGAAAATTCGCCAGTTCATCCCGACTCATGCTGGTTAGATCTCTTCCCTGAAAACGAATAATCCCTTCCGTCGGCCGGTCCAGAGCACCGAGAATGTTCAACAGAGTGGTCTTCCCGGATCCGGAATACCCAATCAGGCTGGCAAACTCCCCTGCCCGCACGGCCAGATCAATGCCTTTGAGCGCTCTGGTTTGAACAGTCGTTCCATAGACCTTGGTCACACCACAGGCCTGAAGCAAACAAGGTTCCATCGCACATCACCCCCTGATCACATCGATGGGATCCAGCCGGGCGGAACGCCGGGCAGGAAAATACGCGGAAAACACACTGGCCAGGGTTGCAATGATCACGATGGCCACCGCCTGTCCCGGCTGAAACTGGAGAGCAAAAATCGGCTGCCCCGTGCCAATGGCTGTCCCCCACAAAAACGCCTCGGTCAGCAAATAGCCAAACAGAATACCACAGAGAGCTCCTGCAAACCCCAGTATGCCTCCCTGCAGAAGAAATATCCGGCTGGCGGTTTTCCCCCGGACACCCATGGCCTTCAGAATCCCGAGCTGACGGGATTTCTGGACCACAGAGACGGCCAGAACAGAAGCAATGCCCAATGTGATGGCCAACAGGACGAACACCTGGATGGTCAGGGTGGAACTGGACTGGCTTTGCAGGGCCACCAGCAAATCCGCATTTTCCTCTTTCCAGTTATCCACCCGGATTCCGTTATAGGCCAGCTGGTAGCCGGCCGCCAGACGATCAGCTTCAAACACATCGGTCACCTGGGTTTCCACCCGGCTGATCTCGCCAGACAACCCCAGCAGACGGGACGCCCGGTTCAGGTCCATAAAAATCCAGGTCTCGTTCACACTACGGTTTCCCAGATCAAAGATCCCACCGACAGTAAAAGATTGCCGCCCTCCCCCGGGAAGCTCAATGGTCAGGCTGTCGCCTGTTTGGAGTCCCGCATCCCGGGCCAGCTCTGAACCCAGCAGAACCCGGTTTCCTTCGAGCTGCAGTTCGCCTTCCAACAGATTTTCCCTGAGACTGTAGATGCCATCGGCACGTTCCGCAATAACCCCCCGGATCAGGACGGGATTCCGCTGCGTGCTGCGGACAAGAAAACCGTTCCCCTGAGCCAGCGGAGACACTGCCCGCAAATCCGGTTGGCGGTCGAGCTCTTCCATCAACTGCTGCCAGTTCCCGATGGTCTCGTCTTCCGTCAGCTGATTGCCTTCCAATCGGGTCTGGGCGCCTTCCCAGTCAGATCGTTCGGACTGCCCGACTGTCCCTGCCCGAAAGGTAATGTGCGAACTGTTGCCCACGGTTGCACCGATCAGATCCTGCTGCAGTCCGGCAATCAGTGTCCCGATAAACACCTGGACCGCCACTCCGATGGCAATGCCCAGCAGGATAAACACTGTCTGCCCTCCCCCGTCGCGAAGAAACCGCAGGGCGACTTTCCACTCAAAACTCATGGCACATCAACGTCCTTTACACGGGTTTCATCCAGATCCTGTCCTGGCGTCAGCCCGGCCTGGGGATCCAGGAGCCGTTCACCGGCGCTTAACCCGTCCAACACCAGAATCCGGGACACATCCACCACTTCGCCAGTGACAGTCCGTTCCCTCACCTGCCCATTTTCCAGAACCAACACCCGCTGTGGCGACTGCGCGGCCAGGAACCGGGCAGGGATCAGCAGTGCGTCCGAAAGGCGGCGAACCTCGATCTCCACTTGTACTGTCAGATCCCGAATCAGGTCCATACTGCCTTCTGAAATGGCAATCCGAACCGTGACGGTTCCCGTGGCGGTGTCCACCTCCCGGCCAATCCGGTCAACCACCCCTGCCACCGTCTGGGAAGGAAACGCGTCCGGCCAGACGTCAGCCGGCTGTCCCGGTTTGATCAACCCGATCAATCGCTCATCGAGATCCACTTCCACGAAAAACGCGTCTTCAGAAACAAGGGTCAACAACCCGGCCCCCGTCTGGGTCCATTCCCCCGCCCCCAGAAACGTCCGGGTTATCCGCCCGGATACCGGCGCGTAGATCCGGTGTTTGTTCAGTTCGTTCTCCAGCGCAAGGACCTGGCTTCGGGCCTGTTCAACCCCGGCTGCTGCCTCACGGGTCTGCGATCCCCCGCTGCTTTGAGCCTGAAGGGTCGTCCGGGCAGCGGCAAGCTGTGATTCCAGGATGTCCAGTTCCTGCCGGGCCCGTTCCAGGGACGTCAGTGGCACTGCGCCTTCCTCATAGAGAGACTCCTGCCGCTGAAACTCCCGCAGCTGGCTTTCCCGTCTCAGTGACAGCTGCTCCAAAGATTCCCGGGAGATAGGGGCCTGTGTTTCTCCAAGTGACTGGAGCCGGGCCTGCGCTGATCGAAGCTGCGCCCGGGCCTGAGACAGCCGGATCTGGAGATCCCCGTCATCCACCACCGCCAGCAGGGCTCCTTCACTGACCAGGTCTCCCTCTTCGACGTCCAACGTCTCCAGCATCCCGGTCACTTCCGTCCGGACATCCAGCACCCGGCTGGACGCCACCCTCCCGGTGGCCCGAACCGTCTGGCGGTATGGTTCTTCTTCCATGGCATAGGCATCCACCACTTCCCTGTTCCCGGTGAAAAACAGAGCCAGCGCGCCCAACAGGACGATGCCAACCAGTCCCGCCGTGATCCTTTTCCAGTGTCTTCTCATCGTGAATCCCCCTTGAACCATTCCAAAACTTTATTTAATACAGATTAGCCTATCCGCGCGGAAAACGCAAGGCAAACTTCACATTCATTCAGCCGCCTCGGGCGACTGTTCCCCAAGCCCCACCACAAAAAAAACGCCTCTTCAATGATTGAAAAGGACGTTAACGGTTATCGCTCCAGATCCACCAGACCCAAGATATGACTCAGGAGGCGCTCCAGGGCGGGAATCATCTCATGATCCAGAATCCGGGCCAGCCCGGTAAAATCCTGTCTTCGGAAGGCCTTTTCCAGTTCAGGCACCTGACTGTTGATGATATAAATCTCCTTGGAGTAGCGGTTCCAGACCCGGTAATCCCGGATGGTGCTGCTTAAGTTCTGCTGACTGTCGATTCCCTCAAAGGACTCGAACATCCACTGGAGTGCATCGAAAAAGTCTCCCAGCCGCATCCATGTGTTTTCATCGGGACTGGTACTGAGCTCTGCCACCAGTCCCCGCAATTCCGGAAGGGCCCCTTCCAGATAGTGCATCTCCGAAATC
Organism: Bacillota bacterium; assembly: GCA_007121025.1. Taxonomy (GTDB): domain Bacteria; phylum Bacillota; class TC1; order TC1; family UBA5767; genus SKMO01. Next base: position 19,509 of record SKMO01000198.1, read on the forward strand.
AGAATTTCCTCAATGAACGTTCCGATGTCCCGCGTCTCCACTATGATCTGATCGATCCGGTCCATGTGTTTGTCCAGATACGATTCAAACTCGTCGTAGACCACCACACCATCAACCACAAGATGGCTGATGAAATAGGGAGTCTTCTCGATTCTCTGTTCGATCTGGCTGAGAATCATCCGGCCTGATTGTTTCTGGTGTGGCATTTTGATCGTTTCCTCAAGAACAATGATTTCCACGTTGCGATCCCCCATCCAGACAGACATGGCGTTTCCTGTGTCCATTATAACACCAGAACACTGACACCAGGCTCTTTTCGCGCTCACTTGCGCTCCTTGCGCCAAGCAGACCCTAAGCCTCAGCCCGTACATAGGCTTTCAGCCACACCTCCATCTCGTCGGCTGGAAGCGGTTTGGTTAAGAGATACCCCTGAATCTTTCCACAGCCCAGACTCCTTAAGTACTCGAGCTGCTGGGGGGTTTCAACACCCTCTGCCACACAGTCCAGTTTCAGTGCTTCGGCCATGGATACAATGGTTTTGACAATGGCCTTGGACTTGTCACTGTTTTCCATATCGCGCACAAAAGACCGGTCAATCTTCACCTGGTCGATGCTCAGCTGCGCCAGGTAGCGGAACGACGAATACCCGGTTCCAAAATCGTCCACCGAGATCCGGACACCCCAGTCATTGAGAAACACCAGTTTCTCATCCTGTTCTTCCAGGTTGAACAGCCCCACCTCTTCAGTAATCTCCAAATGGAGGCGCTGCGGATTGTAGTCAATTTCACACAGGGTGTCCAGAAGCTGCTGGATAAAATCTTTCTGAATAAACTGCTCCGGGGAAATATTTACACTCACCGACAGATCGGGGTATTCCACCTGCCAGGTTTTCATCTGGGCACAGGCGTTTCGCATAACCCACCGACCGATGGACCCAATCTGTCCGGACTCCTCGGCGATGGGGATAAACACGTCCGGTGGGATATAGCCCTGTTCAGGATGCCGCCATCTGAGCAGAGCTTCCAGCGACACGACCTGGCGCTTGTGCAGATCGAAAATGGGATGGTAATACACTTCAAGCTCCCCAAATTCTATGGCTTTGTACAGGTCGTTTTCGATCATCTTGTGGTGGCGGATCTGTGAATTGGCGGTTTCCTCCCCGGTCAGAATCGTATAGGGGGCCTTGGACAGTTTTGCCTGGCTGCGGGCAAGGCTGACTGTGGACACCAGCTGGTCGTGGTCCATCTCCGTCTGCCCATCGAAAAAGAGGGCACCCAGCGTGCAGCGGACCGACAACTGATGGTTCTCTCCAAAATATGGCTTGTTGACCGTCTGCAGGATCCCGATCATTTCGTGTTCCAGCTCTTCCTTGCTGCTGATGCCGGTCAGAAAGACAATGAATTCATCCCCGCTGAACCGGGCCACATAATCCATGACTTCAGCGTTTTCGACGTGCCTTTTCAGCCGCCGGGACAGTTCCACCAGAATTTCATCTCCGGAATTGAATCCATAGGTTTCATTGATTTTTTTGAAGCCGTTGACCGAGACAAGGACCACGGCAAACCGGTCTTCCGGACTGCTCTGACGGGACTTGGTTTCCATATTGTACAAAAAGTACTTCATGTTGGGTAAGTCGGTCAAGCCGTCAAAATAGGTCATTTTCCGGAGTCGTTCGATCATCCGGTTAAAGGAGTGTGCTGCCCGGCCCAGCTCATCCCGGGAGCGGACCTCCGCTCTGACAAACAAATCTCCGGAAGCCGCCCGTTCAAACACCTGTTGCATCTCCACCAGGGGCCGGGTCACTGAACTGGCCAGAAGATACGCCAGGGCCGCCAGAACCAGTAGACCCACGTTGATCACCAGAATATTCAATCGCCGCATCTGTCCTATTTCCCGGAAGAGCAGGCTTTCCGGGACCGCAGCAACCACTTTCCACCCCGGCGTTCCGGCCAGTTCAGACACGAACAACCGCTGTGTTTCGCCGCGATCGTTGCTGTGGACAGCGGTCTGTCCGTGGTCTCCGGCAGAAACATCAAGCAATGACTTCTCCAGACGGCGCCCGGGGTCCGGGTGCACCAGATAGCGACCCTGGCTGTCCAACACGTAAATCGAACGATCAATTTCGTTCTGAAAACGGATGTTCAGTTCATCCAACCCTCGCAGCGGAAGAGTGGCGCCAAGAACCCCGGCCACCTGCCCGTTGATGATCAGGGGCTGGGTGATGACCGAAAGGGTTTCGTCACTATATGGGCTCTCAACCATGTCGGAGACGCCCTGGTTCTGTTGATCCATCGCCCAGTCCCATTGATCCTGCGATGCCTGGAGAACTGCCTGCGGATCCCGGCTGGAATGCATGCGCAGATCCGGCATAATGAGAAAGACCGTCGAGAAGTCTTCGTCCGTCTGTTCCTGCATGACCGTCAGGCCCGCCACTATGTTGTACTGTTCCACCCAGTCCTCTGGCAGGGATTGTCCCCTGCGCTCGACATTCCACTGCAGCTGCCGGTTCAGAGACCGCACAACCGCCCCTTTCTGCTCCAGTCTCTGTTCGAGAAACCGGGCCCGGGCTTCCAGCTGAAAGGACACATTGTCTTCGGCCATCCGGTAAAAATGTCCCATGGTAAACCGGCTGGTCAGAAACAACACAATCCCGCTGAGCACCACCAGAATGACCAGGGCATTGAACATGATCTTCCGCTTTAGACTTTTCCCAATAAATCCTGTCAGTCCATTCAATGTCATAAATCCCTTCGTTTTCTCGTTGTTAAGCAAATTGATGTCAGTGAATTCTGGCTCCAAAGGGCACAAACGCCAGCAGGGCCAGTTTAAAATGCTGCAGCCCAAAGGGAATCCCCACAATGGTCAGACACAAGAGCACTCCCCAGAACAGATGCAGCAAACAGAGTTCCCAGCCGAGAAACAGGATCCACAAAAGATTTCCCAGAAGACCCATCACTCCGAACCGCCCCGGCTCAATGTCCCGGCCAAAGGGCCAAAGGACGAATCCGGCCACCTTGAAACACTGCATCCCGAAAGGGATCCCCACGATCGTCAGGCAAAGAAACGCTCCGACCAAAAACCAAAGTCCCGACATGATCAGGCCTCCAAGCAGGAACCAGAGCAGGTTTCCAATGGTCTTCATTTCTGTCCGTCCTTCCAGTCACCCGGTTGTCCCACCTCCACCCGGTTGCGGCCATTTTCTTTCGCCAGATAGAGAGCCTCATCAGCCCGTGAAAACAAGCCCAAAACCCCGGGATGAACCGTATCTTCCGGGGTCAGGGTAGCTGTCCCCACACTGATGCTGATCTGTTGGCTGTCCGGTTCGTTTCCGTACCGGATGTCAAGTCCGAGCACCGCCCGGCGCATCCGTTGCGCCACATTATAGGCCCCGCTGGTGTCCGTTTCCGGCAGAACGCAGGCAAACTCCTCCCCACCCCAACGGGCCAAAAAATCCCCCGGTCGGCGCAGTTCTCCACCCAGGGTTGATGCCACCTCTTGCAGACACTGATCACCCGCCAAGTGTCCCAGCTCGTCATTATACGCTTTGAAATGATCAATGTCGATGAACAGGACGGACAGAGGTCTCGCGGTCCGGACAGCCCGATTGTACTCCCTTTGCAGGATTTCATCGAAATGCCTTCTGTTGGGAATACCAGTCATCCCGTCCAGCATACTGAGATCCTGCAAAAGGTCCCGGTACCGCTTCAGCTCCAGGTGATTGCGGATTTTCACCCGGATCACCGGGATGCTGAACGGCTTTTTCACGTAATCGATCGCGCCCATGCTCAGACCGTACTCCTCGTCCTGATCGGTATCCCGGGAGGTGACAAAAAGAACCGGGATATCCCGGGTCTCCGGGCCCTCTTTCAAGCGCCGGCAGACCTCATATCCATCCACCCCGGGCAGCATCACGTCCAGCAGAATCAAATCCGGCGGCCGGCACCCGCCGGCCAGAGACAGCGCCTCTTCTCCATTGGCCGCCACTTGAATCTCATACTCCTGTCCCAACTCTTCTTCCAGAACCCGAAGGTTCAGTGAAGAATCGTCTACAATCAGGATTCTCTCTTTGAACTGCTTTTTCCCATTCAACATCATATTCCTCCTGATGGAAACGAACGCATCGCTGGTTCCGGTTTTCGGTGACCACTTCCTCCCGGTTCAGCGCCCCATCCGCTTTTTTCGATCAAGCAACAGTGCGTCAAGTTCGGCCCCAAGCAGAAAGACCATCGCGCACAGATACAGCCACAGAATCAGTCCCACAACGGCTCCCAGGCTGCCATAAATATACGAATAATGGGCGAACCGGTTCACATAGCTGGAAAACAGTTGTGAGATCAAAACCCACCCGGCGGTGGTCAGCAGTGCGCCCGGGAGCACCTGCCCCATCCTGAGGGGTTTGTGCGGAAGCCCCATGTAAAGAATGGTCACCACCATAACCATGAAGAACAAAGAGACCGCATAGCGGATCAGGTTCCAAAGGGGCAGGAAATAGTCCGGCAGCTCCAGTGATTCCACCAGGGCCGAACCAATGGTCTGCCCCAGCACCAACCCCACAAAGGAAATCTGGATGGCCATCAACAGGACCACGGTAAACACCATGGAGAACAACAGCTTCAGCAGAAGGGGCCGTCCCTTGGTGATCCCAAAGGATACATTCACGGCCTTTTCCAGTGAGAGCATCCCCCGGGACGCAATCCACACACTGATCAGAACCGACAACGACACCAGGGTCAGGTTGGTTCCGGTGGTCAATTCTTCTGCCACAGACACCACCAGAAGGTAGGTGGTTTCCGGAAGAATCCAGCTTTGCGAGAGCAGAAGTTCCACATCTGCCAACGGCGTCAGGGCCAGCAAATGAAGCAACAGCATCAGGAAGGGAAAAAACGCCAGAATCAAATAAAAGGCCACCTGGGCTCCAAGATCCGGCAGCCCTTTTGTCCAGAATCGCCTGGCAAGCTCAAGTATCAGCATGGTCCTCTCACCTCACTGCAGGCTTTCCTCATTTTACAGGAACCTGACTATTCTATCGGCACAAACGGCTCGATGATAAGTCCCGGCAGACGCCTCATCTATGTGCATCGTGTCCGGGGAATGTTACAATAACATCTGACCGATACGAAAGGAATGGATGCAATGTCCTCATTTGACGTACAGCTGTTTCAGTGTCTCTACCAGTGGGGTCAGCGCTTACCCTGGCTGGGCCTGACCATGACCTGGGTGACCCGGGTCTCATCACTGGTCTTTGCGCTCATTTACCTGTGCGCTCTGGCCAGCCTGTTTTCCAGCAGAAGTTCCCGCTTAGCGGCCGGCCTGGTTGGTCCGGCTCTTTCCTTGCTGACGGTTCAGCTGGCCCGGATTTTGTTTTACCGACCCCGGCCTTTTGTCACCTTTGATCTGGAAAGCCTGGTCCTGCAGTCGGACAGCAGTTCACTTCCCAGCCAGCACGCCACGTCTGCATTTGCCATCGCCACGATGGTCTGGTTTCTCCACCCGCGGCTTGGTCAGCTGGTCTTCGCCGCCGCCGGTCTGACCGCTCTGTCCAGGGTGATCACCGGAGTCCATTACCCCGGAGACGTGATCCTGGGCGCCTGCTTTGGCGTCTTCTGGAGCAGCCTTGCCTTTCTGATCGACCGGCACCGTCAGGGCCTGGAGCAATCCTCTGAAGAAAACAGACCGTCCACCAGCTGATCGATCAGCGTTTCCCGCTGCACGTCATCGTAGAAGTCCAGCCCCGTGCGCTGCAGCATCACATCACGGCGCAGGTACGCACTCTGCAGCGCAGCCAGAAGTCCGTGGGCCATCAGGTAGCTTTGCTGGGTCTCGGATTCCCCCCCCACATGCTGCGCGATCAGTTCCTCATACACCCGGATCATCTCCGCTGTGTTGTCATTATCCGAACCGTCCTCCAGATCCATCAGGATCGCCACCCGTGACACCCCGGGATTGAACACAAAAAACGTTCCGGTCGATTTGGCCAGGTAACGGATTTTATCGATGGCAGAAACATCCAGCCTTCCATAGATGGCGGCAAATTTTTCGACAACACTGCTGATCATCCGCCGAACACAATCCCGCACCAGGTTTTGCTTGCTGCCATAATAATAATTCACCAGCCCGATCCCCACTCCGGCCCGGGCGGCCACCTCCCGTATCGTCACTTTTCCCACACTACCCGATTCCCGGATCATTGCGGTGGCCGCTTCCAGAATGTTCTCCCGGGCCTTTCTTTCCTGAATGCTCAAAATCTCCCCGCCCTTTCCCAGAATCAACTGAACAATGATCAGTGCTATGCCAAATTATAGCCTGAAGCGTTACACTGAACAAGCGTCTGCTGAAAAACGGACCCCTAAAGGGATCCGTTATCTGTTTCCATTTGCTTTCGAACGTTACGCGCAAACGCCCGGGCCTGTGCCAGGTCCTCCTGGTCTGGATGGTCTTTGCTTCGTCCCCCCAGTAGTTTCCAGATCCCCGCAGTATCATATCCCCGACAGGCAAAGTCTCCCAACACAAGAGCACCGCGGTGTTCCAGTATGGTTTTGATGTTTGCATGCGGCCCGGTTTGCCCCTTTTTGCTGGTGGAAAACACAAACACGTGTTTTCCTTCCAAAGGTTCCCTCTCCCCCATGGCAAGGATCGTATTGTGCAGATCGTCATAGTACACGCCGGATCCAAATCCGATCGGATCGAACTGTCTTAAATCAACCGTCTGAACGTCCAGCACACTGATCAGCGTTCCCTTGAGCTCCTCATTGATCGCCTCTGCCACTTTACGGGTGTTTCCGTGATGAAAAGACTCATAAATGATCAGACTGTTCACCCGCATCCCTCCCTTTTCAACGATGTCCGGTTTCTTGTATTCTTCTCCCCCAAAAGGAAAAATCCTTTCTCTTGGATGGCCATGCCACAAAAATAGCCGTAAAAAATGAGCAACCGGAACCACCGGTTGCTCACCCACTCAACAAACCCATCTGTTCATTTCTTCGAAGGCATAATCCGTATGCCTTCTTTGATTTTACCGTCATCTTTTGTTGTTTGGCAGGGCCCGTTTCCTGAGGAACCGGACACCGGTCAAAGAAAAAGTGACGGATAAAATCTGAACATTTGGTGTTCCTTGGAGTGTATTCACAGTATACGGGAGGTCCGGCAGGAATACAAACAACCCGCAATCCCATCGCCCCTGCTGGGGACCGCTCAGTCCTTCTCTGTTCACGTGAATCCGGTCCGATCTCCCTCTGACATCATTTTTCATCTTTTTCCGACACTATTCAGGAACGACTGCTTCACCAGGACAGACCCATCGTCTATGGAACCCGTCAGAACACCCAGGCAACCATCCCCCCTTGAGAAAAGAAGCACTTGACAAGGTTCGTCCCCTTTGGCAATATACCCCTATAGGGTATATTGCCCTGATCACTGTTCCAAGGAGGACTTCCCATGCAAACCATTGTGTTGTATTCCGCAACCCTGGCCCTGACCGGCTATCTCTACCGGAAGGATCCGACAAAAACCCGGGCCTCTCTGCGAAAGGCCTGGAAGGCTTTCGAAAACATTCTGCCCCAATTCCTGGGCATCATTGTGCTTGTCGGAATCATGATGGCCATAGTTGACCCTGAACTGATCAGCTCGCTTCTTGGACGTTCTTCCGGCTGGTATGGCGTTTTTCTGGCTTCCGTTGTTGGATCCATTACCCTGATCCCCGCGTTTGTCGCCTTTCCAACAGCAGCCATGCTTCTTGATGGTGGTGCCGGAACCATGCAGATTGGCGCGTTCATTTCCTCGCTCATGATGGTGGGCATCGTGACGCTTCCTCTGGAAATCAGCACTTTTGGGGTGAAGCCCAGTGTATTGCGAAATCTTCTGGCCTTTGGGTTCTCCTTTGTGGTTGCGTTTGTGATTGGGGGTGTCGCCCCATGATCAAAACCCTGGCCATCCGGTACCGTTTTTTTCTGGTGACCTTAAGCGTCATGATCTTTCTGGTGGTGTTCCTTGCAGACATCGGGCAACGGGCTGCCGATGTCACAGTGTACAGCATGCGGGAGATGCTTTTCATTATCCCGCCAATCTTCATTTTGCTGGGCATCCTGGATGTCTGGGTCCCCCGGGATGTTGTGATGCGCCACATGGGCCCCGGTTCCGGTGCAAAGGGAATCGGCTTGGCCATGTTTCTTGGATCGGCCGCTGCCGGACCGTTGTACGGGGCCTTTCCCGTGGCTGCCGTTTTTTTGAAAAAAGGGGTCAAACTGTCGAACATCTACATCTTCCTGGGCGCCTGGTCGACCACAAAGATTCCGCTTCTTCTATTTGAAATCTCAGCCCTGGGACCCCGCTTTGCGCTGACCCGCCTTCTGGTGAACCTGCCGGGTATTCTCCTGATCGCCTACGCTGTCACCGCCCTGCTGAAAGAGCCGGAACGAGCCATGATCTACCAACACGCCGACACAGCCTGATCATACGATAAAAGGAGCACTGCAGCGCCATTATCCGGCAAGCAGTGCTCCTTTTGTGCTGTTCTGCCCTCCCCAGCGAATCAGAGCGGGTGACTGAATACCTCCAAAAGCCTTTTCTCTTCTTCCATGCGCCGGCGGGGATCAATCCATCCTGCCCGAACAAACCCGAGGGACTCGAACAGACCGTTTCCCAACGATCCGTTCCGGGGATCAACAACCATCTTCTTCCCGTGTCCCTGATAATGGGTCACTAAATACATAATCATCCGGCTGGCATAACATTTCCCCTCATCGCAGCCGGTGTTTGCCATCTTCCTGATGGCGAACGTTTCCTGTTCCTCCGGAGTCACCAGGGCGACAATTTTCATCTCCCCATCGTAGAGTGCAAACAGGGTCCCCTGCTGGACATGCTCACGGCTGTCTTCCTGGGGTCTCCCGCCGGGGTACAGGAGTGCCAACAACCTCGACTGGTCCTCATGTATCGTTCGGATTTCCA
>SKMO01000155.1 GCA_007121025.1 Bacillota bacterium
CGGCCGGGCCCCAGGCAGTACATGGCGGATCATAACCGGAAGCTGTTTGAGGCACCGGAGCTGTTCAGCACGTTGCTGGCGGTGGGCGACGGACTGACGCTGAGTATCAGGAAAGAGGAGGAAGCACTGTGATCAAACTGCAAGGAACAATGAAAATCAACCGGAATGGTCACCTGGAGATTGGCGGCTGTGATGTGGCCGATCTGCGGGAGCGTTTTGGAACGCCCCTGGTGGTGATGGACGAGGAGCTGATCCGGGAGACGGCAAAGGCCTATTACAAGGATTTTGTGGACGCTTCCGGGGGAAATGCCCTGGTGCTGTATGCCTCCAAGGCGTTCATGACGCCGGCCATCTGTCAGATCGTCAAGCAGGAGGGCCTGGGCCTGGATGTGGTGTCCGGTGGGGAGCTTTATACGGCGCTCCAGGCGGATTTTCCCATGGACAAAGTGTATTTTCACGGAAACAACAAGTCCCGGGAAGAACTCCGGATGGCCATCGAACACAAGGTCGGGCGGATCGTGGTGGACAACGATTATGAGATGAATCTGCTCAGCCAGGTGGCTGGAGAACAGGGTGTGATGGTGGACGTTCTGCTTCGGATCACGCCCGGTGTGGAAGCGCACACCCATGAGTACATCCGGACGGGACAGATTGACTCGAAATTCGGGTTCACCCTGCCCAACGGACAGGCCATTGAAGCGGTGGACCGGGTGCTGAACACCCCCAACCTGCGGTTCGTGGGGCTGCACTGCCACATTGGATCGCAGATTTTCGAGATGTCCAGCTACCGGCACGCCGTGGAAGTCATGATGAGTTTTGTCAAGGACATCAAGGAGCGTTACGATGTGGACGTGGAGGAGCTGGATCTGGGTGGTGGCTTTGGCATATATTACACCTCCGAAGACACCCCGGCGGACATTTCCTCCTATGCGGACCACGTGCTGAGCACCCTGAGCAGCATTGCCAGGGAACTGGACATGCCGGTTCCCCGGTTGCTGATTGAGCCGGGCCGGTCTCTGGTGGGTCCGGCGGGGACCAACCTGTATACGGTGGGATCCATCAAGGCGATCCCCGGACACCGCAAGTATGTGGCGGTGGATGGCGGGATGCCGGACAATATCCGGCCGGCGCTGTACGGGGCCAAATACGATGCGATTGTGGCCAACCGGGCCCTGGAAAGAGACACGGAAACGGTGAACATCGCCGGGAAGTGCTGTGAGTCCGGCGATATGCTGATGGTGGACGGTCGGTTAAACCATGCGGAGCCCGGGGACATCATTGCCATGACGTCCACGGGAGCCTACGGCTATTCCATGGCGTCCAACTACAATTCGCTTCCCCGTCCGGCGGTGGTTCTGGTGAAAGACGGCCAGGCGGACGTCATCATCGAGCGGGAAAGTTACGAAGATCTGGTGCGAAACGCCCGGATTCCGGAAAGGATTCGATAAATGTTTTTTCGAGACCCGACGGCACTGATTGTGGTGGTGCCGGCCCTGTTGATCGCCATCACGTTTCATGAGTTTGCCCACGGCAAAATGGCAGCCATCCTGGGCGATCCCACGCCGGCCCAGACCGGGCGGCTCAGCCTGAACCCCCTGAAACACCTGGATGTGATGGGGACCCTGATGCTTTTGATTGTGGGGTTTGGCTGGGCCAAACCGGTGCAGGTCAATCCGTTTTATTTTCAGGACCGGCGCAAGGGGATGATTTACACGTCTCTGGCCGGTCCGGGGATGAACCTGGTGCTGGCCTATTTTGCCGGTCTGTTTGGCGCCCTGGTGGGGGGAAGCGGACTGGCGGGGCTGTTTTTCTTCTACCTGATGTGGTACAACATCGTCCTGGCGGTGTTCAATCTGATCCCGGTGCCGCCCCTGGACGGCAGCAAAGTGCTGTTGGGGCTCCTGCCGCCCCAGATGGTGGTGAAAATTCTGCCGCTGGAACGGTACGGAACGGTGATCCTGCTGATTCTTCTGGTCACGGGAATCCTGGGGCGGGTGCTGATTCCACTGGTGCTGGGCATCATGGGGGTCATCAATTCCCTGGTGGGCATAATTGTTTAAGGAGCGTATACTATGAGCAAAAAAATCATACTGTCGGGGATGCGACCCACGGGAAAACTGCACATCGGGCACATGAGTGTGCTGGAGAACTGGGTCCGGCTGCAGGACGAGTATCAGTGTTACTTCATGGCGGCCGACTGGCACGCCCTGACCACGTCCTATGACGCCACCGCGGACATCCGGGACAACATTTTTGAGATGATGATCGACTTCATGGCCGCGGGGCTTGATCCTGAGCGTTCTGTGCTGTTTGTCCAGTCCCAGATCAAGGCCCATGCGGAACTGCACCTTCTGTTTTCCATGATGACCCCATTGTCCTGGCTGGAGCGCTGTCCCACCTATAAGGACCAGATGGTCCAGCTCAAGGAACAGGGCAAGGACATCAATACATACGGCTTTCTGGGGTATCCCCTGCTGCAGGCGGCGGACATTCTGATCTACGGGGCCAATGCGGTGCCGGTGGGGGAAGACCAGCTGCCCCATCTGGAAATGACCCGGGAGGTGGCCCGGCGGTTCAACCATCTGTACGAAAGCAAGGTCTTTCCGGAGCCAAAGGCCCTC
>SKMO01000146.1 GCA_007121025.1 Bacillota bacterium
ATAAGCTTTACGTCAAGGAAAACCTGGGGGCCATCGTGGTCCGGACCAGTCCGCCCTACACGGTGTTTGCGTTTAATGAAACCAACATGACCGGGGCCTTCTGGGACTACCTGAGCCTGATGGTCCGGGATTACCGCCGGGACCGGAAAGAGGTGATCCGGACCCTGCGGAATCTGATCGGCCAGCTGGGGGAGCCGGACGCCCGGGGGTGAAAACGAAGATGAACCAAAAACGGCTGACCGCCCATGAGAAGGGTGGCCAGCCGTTTTTTTCCGGGGATTCCCGGTGAGGGTCGATGGGGTTTAAGTTCGGGGACGGACACTGCTGTCCAGGACCTCCCAGCGGTCCGGTCCGATGACCCCCAGGCGCCACAGGGACACGCCGGCCAGGTTGTCTCCTTTGGCCAGGGACAGTTTGATCCGCAGGCTGTCCGGGGTTTCCGACGGGGTGGAAATGCCCAGGACCAGCCGGTTTGCGGGCACATCCGTCAGGGCCTGACGGATGGCCTCGGCCACCAGGGCGTCGGGTTCCGGCCGGGGACCGTAGTCATGGGCCATGATGATGATCCGGTCGGCGATGGCTCCCAGAGCCCGGTAGTCGTAGCCCCTGTAGGAACTGTTGGGGGCGTGCAGGGTCAGGGTGAGGGTCCGGTCTTCCGGCAGGGTCCGGCGGACCTCCCGGACCAGGGCGGTCATGGCTTCCCGGACGGCTTCCAGTGCCCCGCCGGTCTGGGTCAGGCCCATGCCTTCGAGGTTCAGGTTGACGCCGTCGTAGTGGATGGCTTCGGCGGCCACCTGGGCGGCAAACCGGGCCCGGGCGGCCGGGTCTTCACTAAGGGCGGTGATCCGTCCGTCTTGATCCGTGGCGTGGACCACCATGTGGGTGGTCAGGCCGGCGTCCCGGGCGGCGTCCAGAACGGTTTCCCAGCCGGAGGGCCGCTGCCAGCCGGTGGTGGACCGGGTCAGCAGGTTGCCGTCCGGGTCATGACTGAACCAGCCCAGGTGCAGATGGCTCAGCGAACCGGTCCGGCCGGTGCCGGTCTCCGGGTAAGGGGCACCAAACAGTTCGGTCCAGGAGCTGGCGGTGGCGCTTCCCAGGGCGTAAAAGCCGTGGACTTCCATCTGCCGAAGGGGAGAGCCCACGGACACCCGGCGGATGGCAGGGTCCCAGGAGACGGCCGCCCCGAAGGCCTCGGAGAAAAAGCGCAGGGGCACCAGGGTCCGTCCGCCGATGATCCGGGCGGGAACGTCCAGGGGGACCGGCTGGCCGGAGACCGTGGCCTGGGTCTTTCCGACAGGAAGCAGGACCTGAAGGGCCCCTTGTGTGGCTTCCACGGTGCGGGTGTCTTCGTTCCAGTGGACCGACACCCCCAGGTTCTGGGCGATGGTCCGGAAGGGCACCAGGACCCGGCCCGCTTCGATCACCGGAGGCACGTCAAAGGACAGGGCCCGGCCGTCGATGGTCACGGTCACGCCGGAATCTGTGTTTTCTGAAGCGGCCAGGACACCGGCCGGCAAGGTCAGCGCAAGACTGAGGGTGATGATGAGAAACAGGGCAATGAGGGCTTTCATGGGAACATCTCCTTGGGAACCCCGTGGGCGCCGCCCCCGGGGTTTTTCCTTTAAGCTTAGCAGAAAAAGGCCTTTCGGGACAGGTCTGTCAGCAGTGGCCGGAACAGGCGCAAGACCCGGTGTCTGGCGGGTTTTTGGGCAAAGGGAAGCAGAAAATCGTGGGAGCGGCAGGGTACGGGGAGCGGGAGGTCGAAATAGGGCATATGAAGAGGAAAGGGTGAACGAAAATGGGCAAAACCGTGGATTTTGGAAAGACCGTCTATGCCCTGAGTCAGGAAAATCCGGAGATCCTGGAAATCATGGCCCTGGTGGGGTTTGAGAGTGTGACGGCCCCGGGAAACATCAGGACCGTGGGCCGGGTGATGACCATTCCCAAGGGGGCCCGGATGAAGGGACTGGACCTGGAGGAAGTGCGGGAGGCTTTTCGCTGCCGGGGGTATGAGATCATTGAGTGATGCCGGGCGTGTCACCATTGTGACCGGCCGGGGAACCTTTGCATGGTAGGATGGGAAAAAAGCAGGCGAAAGGATGGATACCGATGAGTGAACTGATCAACAACAGAGAGCACCGGCAGGAACTGCTCAAGGAGATGATTACACAGCTTCACGGCGGCATGAGCGTGGAGGAGGTCAAAGAGCGTTACGGCCATGTGATTGAGGGGGTGTCCACCGAGGAGATCTCCCAGATGGAACAGAACCTGATTGCCGAGGGCATGCCCGTGGAGGAGATCCAGCGGCTCTGTGACGTCCATGCGTCGGTCTTCAAGGGATCCATTGCGCAGATTCATCCGTCCAAAAAGCCCGAAGAGATGAGCGGTCATCCGGTGGAAGTGATGACCCGGGAGAACCGGGAGATCCGGAAGCTGATTGAATCGATGATCGTGCCCCACCTGGAATCCCTGGAGGCCGGGGATCTGCGGGACGTGCTGGAACTGCTGCGGGAGGATTTCCGGGATCTCTGGGAGATCGACAAGCATTATGCCCGCAAGGAAAACCTGCTGTTTCCCTACATGGAAAAATACGGGGTGACCGCTCCGCCCAAAGTCATGTGGGGCGTGGACGATGAGATTCGCGCTCTGATCCGGGACGTCATGAAGCGCCTGGATGAGGGGGGCGGGGATCCGGAGGATCTGGCCGAGAAGATCCGGGAGACCGTGGACCGGGTCAACGAGATGATCTACAAGGAAGAGAACATCCTGTTTCCCCTGGTCCTGGACCTGCTGACCCAGGATGAGTGGATTGACATCGAGCGTTCCGGCGATGAGTTTGGCTATGCGTTGATCGAACTGACCCAGCGCTGGAAACCGGAGAAAGACGTTGAGGAGGCCGACTGGTCGAAGGACTTCCCGGACAAGGACAACCTGCGGTTTTCCTCAGGGTTGTTGAACCCCGGGGAAGTGGAGGGGATCTTCCGGGCTCTTCCGATGGACATCACCTTTGTGAACAAGGACGGTCTGGTCAAGTATTTTTCCGAGGACGCGGACCGGATCTTTCCCCGGGCCCGGACGATTATCGGGCGGACGGTGGCCAACTGCCATCCGCCGCATTCCGTGCACATTGTGGAGCAGATCGTCGAGGATCTGTCGTCCGGCAAGAAAGACCATGAGGACTTCTGGATCCGGATGGGCGAGCGGTTCGTGGTGATCCGGTATTTCGCAATCCGGGATGAGGACGGGACGTTTCTGGGGATTCTGGAGGCCACCCAGGACGCGGCTCCCCTGCGGGCGCTGCGGGGCGAAAAACGCCTGCTGGAAGATGAGTAGGGTCCGGCCATGGATCTGTTTCGGAAACTGAACCTGAAAACCGGGACCCCGGTGGTCCTGGTGAATCTGCCTCCGTCCCTGGAGGGGCTGGCGGCTGAAGGGGCCTTTGGGCCGGATGCACAGTCCGGGTCTTTCGGGCAGGCCCCCGGGACGGAGCCCGGGGGTCCTTCTGTGGCCCAGGCAGTGGTGTTTGTCAGGTCTCCGGAGGAGGTGGCAAAGGGCCTGGGGACGCTGTCCGCAGGTCTGACAGACGATCCGGTGCTGTGGTTTTCGTATCCCAAAAGGGGGTCGGCGGTTTCCGCGACGGTCAGCCGGGATGAAGGCTGGGAGGCTCTCGGGCAGGCCGGTTTTCAGCCGGTGCGGCAGGTGGCCGTGAACGGGGACTGGTCGGCCCTGCGGTTTCGTGACAGGCGGTTTGTGGGCCGCTGACAGGGGGAATGGGCGTGTACAGACTGCTGGTGAATGGCGATGACTTTGGACTGACCCGGGGGGTCAATCATGGGATTGTGGACTGTTTTCTGCATGGGGTGCTTCGCAGCACCACCCTGATGGGCAACGGGGAGGCTTTCGATCACGCGCTGGCCCTGGCCTTTGACCATCCGGAACTGCGGGTGGGAATCCATCTGAATGCCACCGGCGGTCGCCCGCTGACCGGGTGTGCGGGCCTGACCGGTGAAGATGGCCGGTTCTGCGGAAAAAGCGCTCTCTGGGGGGCCCTGAACGGGGAAGGGGCGGAGGAGATCCTGGACCAGATCCGGGACGAATGGTGGGCCCAGGCGGACCGTTGTCTGAGCGGGGGCCTTGTGGTTTCTCATCTGGACAGCCACCACTATGTTCACGGGCACCCGAAGCTCAGACCGCTGATCGGGGAACTGGCCCGGGCGCTTGATCTTCCGGTGCGCATCCCCCTGTGGGAGAACCGCTTCTGTCCGGAAGGGCTGGGTGAGGGGGTTGCGCTGTTGTCGGACGCGTTTTACAGGGGGTTTTACAAGGCGGGCCTGAGCGCCCGGTGGTGGGAGGACCTGGAAATCTTCTGCCGGGAAAACCAGGTTCCGGAAGGGGCCCTGGTGGAAATGATGTGTCACCCGGGGTATCTGGACCTGGATCTGGCGGAATGCTCGTCCTACAGCATTCACCGGATGCGGGAACTGCGGATTCTGTGCTCCGGGGACCGGGGCTGGAAGGGCAAGTTCCTTCTGGCGCAGGAGCCGGCCCGGTAAGGCGGTGGCTCCAGGTGTTGAATGGAAAAAAGACTTTCCGGTGTCTGCAAACCGGATTGTTTTTTTGCGGTTGTCAACCCGGCGTTCCCTTTCCGGGGGTGGAACTTACTTTTTCAATTGGGGGGCCAAAAAGTTTTTCTGAAAAACTACGTGTAAACCTTCACAAGCGTCTTTGGGGATGTTATACTGGCGAAGGAAACGGCCTTCCGGATGCTCTCTTGCAAAGAGGGGTACGGGAGGACTCTTCTTGCCCGAGGTAGTGAAAGTTCGCACAAGCTCGGGGTGTTGCCGATTGATTCGCACGGCCGGTGTGGCCGATGCGTCAAAATATGTGATTTCCGCTGAACGGAAAGAGGGGAGACATTGATGGAATTTCGTCTGTCTGTCATCAGTTTTGCCGTATTGTCCTTGATGGTGATCTGGTTGTTTGTCCAGAGTGTGCTCAACAGCCTGCATCTGGGGTTTGGTTCATTGACGCTCGTCAAAGTGGTCGTCCTGTTGCTGCTGGTGCACCGGCTCCGGCTGGAGTGGGTGGCCGTTCGAAACGCCAGGGGGGCATTGCTGGAAAACCCCATGTTCGGCCCTGAGGGCATCGGGCAGTTTATGGCGGTTGTGCTGGGGACCCTGGGCACCTTTTTCCTCAGTCACCAGTTTGGTCTGGGGGCGGTGCTGGCGGCCGGGGCTGTGGGGATCACAGCCAGTCTGCAGTTTCGGAAGTTTCAGGTGCCCGCCTACTGCGGGGCCTTTGTGGGCATGGCCTGCAACGCTGTGTTCTTTACCTATTTTCACATCCTTGTGGCCGGAATCCTGGGCGGTGTGCTGTTCGTTCTGGGCACAGGGGTACTCAACGGGTTCGGGGGAAAACTCGGGACCATTGCGTTTTTCGGGACAGTGGGCGCGTCCGTTCTGACGGTCAGTCCCCTGCAGGAGGGAACGGCGCTGAGTCTGGACACGACCCTTCTGATCACGGTGTGTTCGGTTCTGGGGGCGGTGCTCACCCACATCATGACGGCCAGAGCGGGCTTTGGCCCGGTGTTTTCGTCTGGATTCATGGGCGTTCTGGGCGGTGTGATGTTGCCATACCTCTTTTTGGAGACCGGGGGCCTGCTGGCGGTGGTGTTCTTCTGTGCATCGTTTGCCGGAATGACGGCGCCCAACCGGCTGTCCGGTGAAAAAGCCATCGCGGTGGCCGGATTGTGCACCGCCCTGTTCTTTGTGTATTCGTTCCCGCTGTTTGCGGGATCCGGCGGAAAACTGGGAACCATCGCTTTTGGATCGACCATCGCGGTGGCCGGGGCCCTGGATGTCCGGGACAGAGTCTGGGCGTGGCTGGAAGGCAGCCGGGATCAGTCCCGGCAGCCGGAGCGTGAAGCCGCATAGGTTGGAGCAGATCAGGCGCCCTTCAGAGGGCGCTTTTGTTCGGGGCTTCGGACCCTGTTGCATTTCGTCCGGAGGGCCCCGGGATGGGTGGCCGGTTTTTTCCAGACCCGGGGGAAACTTCACAAGTCCCCGGGTCTAATGTTATACTGTTTGAAAGCAGACCTTCCGGGCGGACGGATGATGGCCGGATCCCGGAAGGCTCATTTACGCCGGGGTTCGTGAAAGATCGCACAAGTCCGGGAACGGCAGCACTGAACCGTGGTGGTGAAGAGGGGGAATTTTGGTGAGGTTTCGTTTATCGATCGTCGGGTTTGCCATCCTGGCGTTAATGGTCATCTGGTTGTTTTTTCTCAGTTTCGTGAACAGTCTGCAGATGGGGTTTGGTTTTCTGGTGGTGGCCAAACTGTTGATTCTGTTGCTGCTGCTTCACCAGCTGCGGTTGGAGTGGCAGAGTGTCCTGCTTAAGAAAGAGGAAATCCTGGGCAGGCCGATGTTTGACCGGGAGGGCCTGCTGCAGTTTCTGGCCGTGGTGGTGGGAACCCTGGCGGCGTTTTTCCTCAGTCACCAGTATGGGCTGGGGGCGGTGCTGGCCTCTTCAGTGGTGGGACTGGGCGCTGCGCTGTTCATTCCCAGGCTGCAGGTGCCGGCCTACTGCGGTTCTTTCGTGGGAATGGCCTGCGACCTGGTGTTCTTTACCTACTTCCACATCACGCTGGCGGGCTTGCTGGGCGGACTCCTGTTTGTGCTGGGCAGGCGGGTGCTCAACGGGTTCGGTGGAAAACTGGGGACGATTGCGTTTTTTGGCACGGTGGGGGCGTCCTTTCTGACGGTCAGTCCTCTGCGGGTCGGAGACTCGCTGAGCTGGGATCTGGCGGTCCTGGTGACCGTGTATTCGGTTCTGGGGGCGGTGCTGACGTATATCATCGGGGAACAACTGAACCAGAGTGTGGTGTTTGCGTCCGGTTTCATGGGGTTTCTCGGCGGAGTGATGCTGCCATTTGTCTACCCGGAGGTGGGTGAGGTTCTGGCGGTGGTGTTCTTCTGTGCATCCTTTGCGGGGATGTCCTCCCTGAGCCGTCTGCCCGGCGAGAAGTACGTGGCGATCGCCGGACTGTTCAGCGCGCTGATCTTTGTCTATTCGTTTCCCCTGTTTGATGGATCCGGCGGGAAACTGGGGACCATTGCCTTTGGGGCGACCATTGCGGTGGGCGGTTACGTGGACATCAAGACCCGGGTGAAGGAGTGGTTTCGCCGGCGGGACAAAAACAGAATCGCATCGGAGGAATGATGCGGTGTGAGCCGGTATGCGGGCGTTCCGGGAGGGGCGCCTTTTTGACGGAAGTGTTTTGTGAAAATCAGGAAAATCCCGGGCTGAATACTGGACAAACGTCAGACCAATGGATACAATATGAGTGCTATGTGTGAAAAAATGGACAAGGGAGAATGGAAATGAACAATGTGATGAAAAAGACAGGAATTGTACTTCTGGTGCTCGTCCTGCTGGTGGGCCTGGGGGCCTGCAGCCGGACTGTGAACACCATGGAACGGATTGCAGACAATGACCGGGTGATCATGGGCACCAATGCGGAGTTTCCGCCGTTTGAGTACCGGGATGAGACCGGGGCGGTCGCGGGCTTTGATGTGGCGCTGGCTGAGGAGATTGCCGCGGACCTGGGTGTGGAACTGGTCATTGAGGACATGGACTTCAATGCGCTGATTGCCGCCCTGAACAGCGGGAAGATCGACTTTGTGGCGGCCGGCATGACGGTGACCGAAGACCGGCTGGAAAACGCGGACTTTTCGGTGGCCTACTTTGACGCCAGCCAGGTGATCATCGTGCAGGCAGACAACACGGACATCAACGGGGCGGACGATCTGGTGGGCAAGCGCATCGGCGTGCAGGAAGGCACCACCGGAGACCTGGAAGCCAGTGAGATCGAAGGCGTGGAGATGTTCCGGTACCGCAAGGGGATCGACGGCATCATGGACCTGAAAAACGGGAACATCGACGCGGTGGTCATTGACGGACAGCCGGCCGGGGTGTTCGTGCAGCTCAACGCCGACCTGCGGATGCTTGACGACGCGCTGACCGTGGAAGAGTACGCGATTGCCGTCCGCAAGGGCGACAGTGCGTTTCTGTCCAGCATCAACGCGAGCATTGAGCGGATCAAGGCAAGCGGTCGTTATCAGGAGATTTATGACGAGTACATCGAGCAGGACTAATCGGGAATGACGTGAAAGGCTGGTGTCTGGGTACGCAGGCTGCCAGCCTTTTTCATGGGAACCCTGACCGGGTCAGGGAAGGAAAGGGGAATGGATGATGGCCATCTGGTGGAGCAATCCGCTGCTGCTGGGCCTGTGGGAGAACTTCCGGCGGGCCTTTGAACTGAATTTCATTGCGGACAACCGGTACATGTTTCTGGTGCGGGGGCTGGGGATCACCATGCAGGTGACGGTTCTGGCCATCCTGCTGGGGACGATCATCGGGTTTGTGGTGGCGTTTTTCCGGCTGTCCACCTCGCGGATCCTCAAGGGGATTGCGTCGCTCTATATCGGGATTATCCGGGGCACCCCGGTGGTCGTTCAGCTGCTGATCATCTATTTCGTGGTGTTCGGTGCGGTGAACGTCTCGCGGATTCTGGTGGCGATCATTGCCTTTGGGATCAACTCGGGGGCCTACGTGGCGGAGATCATCCGGGGGGGCATCCTGTCGGTGGACCGGGGACAGATGGAAGCCGGCCGGTCCCTGGGGCTGACCTACGCCCAGACCATGCGGTATGTGATTGTGCCCCAGGCCCTGAAGAACATCTTCCCGTCCATGGTCAACGAGTTTATTGTGCTTCTCAAGGAGACGGCCATTGTGGGCTACATTGCCCTGGAAGATTTGACCAAGGGGGCGGACATCATTCGGTCGCGGACCTATGACGCCTACATGCCCCTTCTGGCGGCGGCGCTCATCTATCTGTGTCTGACCACGGTGTTGTCCAAACTGATGGGCATCTGGGAAAGGAGGCTGCGTCAAGGTGATCAGCATTAAAAATCTCCACAAGCACTTCGGGGACCTGCACGTGTTAAAGGGCATCGACGAACATGTGGAAGCCGGGGAAGTGGTGGTGGTCATCGGACCCAGCGGCTCCGGAAAGAGCACCTTTCTGCGCTGTGTGAACCTGCTGGAGGTCCCCGAAGAAGGGGAAATCCTCATTGAAGGGATGAACATCACAGACCCCAAACAGAACATCAACCTGCTGCGCCAGAAGGTGGGCATGGTCTTTCAGCAGTTCAACCTGTTTCCCCACATGACGGTGATCGACAACATCATGCTGGGCCCCCTGACGGCCAAGAAGATGGACCGGGAGTCCGCCCGGCAGATTGCCCTGAAGCTTCTGAAGAAAGTGGGTCTGTCCGAGAAGGAAAACGCCTATCCGGGGCAGCTCTCCGGTGGGCAGAAGCAAAGGATTGCCATTGCCCGGGCCCTGGCCATGGAACCGGACATCATGCTCTTTGACGAGCCGACGTCCGCCCTGGACCCAGAGATGGTGGGCGAGGTGCTGGAGGTCATGAAGCAGCTGGCCCTGGAGGGGATGACCATGATGGTGGTCACCCATGAAATGGGCTTTGCCCGGGAAGTGGGCAGCCGGGTCCTCTTTATGGATGAGGGCCTGGTGGTGGAGTCCAACGTTCCCGGGGAACTGTTTTCGGACCCGCAGAACGAGCGGACCAAGGCCTTTCTGGGGAAGGTGCTCTAGCCAGGGTTGCCGGGTCCATTTGACGCAGACATCAACAGAAGAGGTACAAAGGATGGTTCCCCGGTCCTGTGCGTGCACAGGACCGGGGGTTTTTGCTTGGGGACGTTCGTTGACAGTGCCTGCTGAAATGATCTAAAATGTGTTACAGCTGAAAAAAAAAGAGACTGTGAGCGCAGACAACATCGGGTTTGCCCGGGAGCTGGACCGATTGAATCGGGGACGGCTGCGCACGCTGGCCCTGATGTTTGCGGGCGCCTATGGCCTTTTTCCGGTGAGTCTGGGGCCGATTCGGGAAGCGGGACCCAACTGTTGCCTGGACGGGTCAACGGCCTGATGGCGGTGGGGGTTGGCAATTTATCCGTCGGTGGTCTTTTCCGGGGGCCGTGCAT
>SKMO01000042.1 GCA_007121025.1 Bacillota bacterium
CGGGCGGAGCGCTTTTCGGTGAGCATAGCTGATGATCTGAAATCACAGGCTTATGCTTGTGGTTTTTTAATATTTTACGGAGGTGGCGTATGGAAACGATTGGAGTATTGGTCTGCGGGGCCTGCGGTCAAATGGGTCTGGAAGTGGTGCGTGCCGTCACAAGGGCCGAGGGCATGGAAATCTGTGCAGCGGTGGATTTGGCCCGGGTGGGTGAGGATATTGGCCTTTTGGCCGGGATTGACGCTTCCGGAATTCTGGTCCAGGATTCCCTGGAAGAGGCGATACGGGAGAAAAAGCCCGCTGTGATGGTCGATTTCACCAACCCGAAGTCCGTGTTTGCCAATGCGCAAACGGCCATTTCCTGGGGGGTCTGCCCGGTGATCGGGGCGACAGGCCTGACAGATGAACAGCGTGGTGAACTGTCCCAAAAACTGAGTGCCGTGAAACTGGGCGGACTGGTGGCACCAAACTTTGCCATCGGGGCCATCCTGATGATGGAATTTGCCAATAAGGCGGCTGCATACCTGCCGGACGTGGAAATCATCGAGCATCATCACGACCGGAAACTGGATGCCCCTTCCGGAACGGCGTTGAAAACGGCTGAAGGCATTGCACGGGTGCGCCAGAGCCACGCCCAGGGCCATCCGGAGGAAAAAGAACTCCTGGATGGGGCCAGAGGGGCTGAGTACGATGGGATCCGGATTCATTCTGTCCGGCTGCCGGGCCGTGTGGCGCATCAGGAAGTGATTTTCGGTGGTCTGGGGCAGATCCTGACCATTCGGCATGACAGCATCAACCGGGAATCCTTTATGCCGGGTGTGGTGCTGGCCATCAGGGAAATTGTAAACCGTGACGGCCTGGTTTTTGGCCTTGACGGATTGATGTAGGGGGAGCAGTCATGCTGATCATTGGAATGAACAATTGCGAAAAATGTGCCCAGCTCAAAGAAAAGCTGGATGCAGAAGGAACAGCTTACGATTACATGGACTTCAAACAGGCCCCACTGGGCGCACAGCGTAAGATCTCCCGGAACTTTCGGACCCCGGACGGCGCCATCGATTTTCCTGTGGTGATAGAAGACAGGGAAGCATACAAACTATAGACAGGAGAGATGAGACAATGGGACTGAACATAGCACTGGTGGGTACGGGAGCCGTCGGCTCCACGATCCTGCAGGTATTGGATGAACGCAATTTTCCGGTGGACGGACTGAAGCTGCTGGCCACCGAACGCTCCGCAGGGAAGAAAGTGACCTTCCGGGGAGAAGAATACACTATAGAGAAGACCCGGCCGGAATCCTTTGAGGGCGTGGATGTGGCCCTGTTTGCCGGTGGCAAGGCCAGCACTCTGTTTGCCCACGAAGCGGTCAGCCGGGGAGCGGTGGTCATTGATAACGGCAGTGCCTTTCGGATGGATTCGGACGTTCCACTGGTCGTTCCGGAAGTCAATCCACAAGCCATCCGGGAACACAAGGGCATCATAGCCAACCCCAACTGTTCGACCATTCAGATGGTGGTGGCCCTCAAGCCGATTCATGATCTGTCGCCCATCCGGCGGGTGGTTGTGTCCACTTATCAGGCCGTGTCCGGAGCCGGACAGGAAGCAATGGACGAACTGGAAAACCAGACCAGGGCCCTTCTTGCTGGAGAACCTCTGGAGGTCAGTGTGTTCCAGCACCAGATCGCCATGAACCTGATTCCGCACATCGATGTGTTCTTGGACAACGATTACACCAAGGAAGAAATGAAGATGGTCAATGAAACCCAGAAGATCATGGGGGTGCCCGGGATGAAAATCTCGGCGACCACGGTCCGGGTGCCCATCATGCGCAGCCATTCCGAAGCGATCACCGTGGAGACTGCCGACAAAATCAGCCGGGATGAAGCGAGAAAGGCTTTTGGCAACGCCCCGGGGATCATCCTGCAGGACGATCCGGCCGGCAATGTCTATCCGATGCCCTTTTTCACATCGAACACCGACGAGGTCTATGTCGGTCGTGTTCGGGAGGATCTGGCGTTTGACAACGGTCTGTCGTTTTTTGTGGTTGCTGACCAGTTGCGCAAGGGAGCGGCCACCAATGCGGTGCAGATCGCCGAAACAATGCTGGAGTTTGGAATGTTAGGAGGTCAGTCATGATCAATTTTGGTAAAGTGGTAACGGCGATGGTCACGCCATTCAACGAAGATGGCAGCCTGGACCTGGAGGGGGCAAAAAAGCTTGCCCGTTATCTGGTGGACCATGGTACGGACACGGTCCTTTTGTCCGGAACCACAGGGGAAAGCCCCACGCTGTCCGATGCGGAAAAGGCCGATCTGATCAGAGCGGTCAAAGACGAAGTGGGTTCGGTCCCTGTCATGGCCGGAACGGGCTGCAACTGCACGCAGTCTTCCATAGACGCATCGAAAATGGCTGCAGAGGCCGGAGCGGATGCCCTGTTGCTGGTGGTGCCCTATTACAACAAGCCCAACCAGGATGGCCTGTACAGGCATTTCAGTGCCATTGCCGCGTCGACGGAACTGCCCTGCATGCTCTACAACGTACCGGGCCGGACCTCCAAGAATCTGGAAGTGGACACCACTGTGAAGC
>SKMO01000184.1 GCA_007121025.1 Bacillota bacterium
ACCTTAAAGGACTGCAGAAAATCCCGATAAAGACAGTAAGAGCACTCTGCATTGAAATGGCTGCAGGAGAAAGGGGGAGGAACCGATGGAATATAAAATAGATAGCGTTCACAAGACAAGTCCCGTGCTGCGTGTCATGCAGAATCAGTTTGAAAAGATGCCCATCGAGGCCACGAAGGAGTCCGTGGAGAAACATTTTGCGGGAGGCCGCCGGGAAGAAAGCCCGGATGTGGAAGCCTTTGTGCTCAACCGGGGCGATCTGGAGGGACTGGTCGACGATGTGAATGCGATCATTTTTGGCCCGGAAAGTCACTTTGAATTCAAGATCCATGACCGGACGGGCCGGGTACTGGTGAAGCTTATAGACACCAAGACCGCAGAGGTGATCAAGGAGATTCCCCCGGAAAAGCTTGTTGACATGATGGCCAACCTGTGGGAACTGGTGGGCATTCTGGTAGACGAAACAGCGTAGACATAAGGCAGTGAGGTGAGTGACATGAGCAGAATCAATTTTATGGGCACGTATTCGGGGATCGACATGAGCGTCATTGACCAGATGATGGCGGTCGAGAAGCGCCCGCTGATTCGAATGAGCGAACAGAAAACCACATTCCAGGCCCAAAAAGGGGCTTGGAGGGATGTGAACACCCGACTGAACAATCTCAGAAACGCCATGGCCGATCTGGGCCGGGAAAGCACGTACATGGCCAAGCAGCTGACGGTCAGCAACACCAGCGTCGCATCGGCGACGGCCTCCGCAGATGTTCTGACAGGGACATACAGGCTCGATGTGGCGCAGCTGGCCACCCAGAGCCGGGTGCAGGGGGGAGACGTTCAGATCGAGGAAGATGGAAATACGGTCACCGTGACCGACTCCACGAAGCCTCTGGGCCTGACCGGAGAGTTTGTTCTGCAAAGCGGTGACGGAGAACCGATGACCATCAAGGTGGAGTCCACGTATACATTGCGGACCGTGGCCCGGGCCATCAACCAGGTATCAGACCGATCCGGCGTTCAGGCAGCCATTATTGACAACAAACTGGTGCTTCAGAGCACCCAGTATGGACAGGAAGATATTCGGATTGGCACAGGGATCCAGGTGAACGGCGAAGGAGAAAACGAACTGATTGCTTTCGACGGGACGAACCCACCGGATCACTTGTTGCACAACCTTGGTTTCAGTGATTACCAGACTGCGTTGTCTCTTGGAGATCAGGCGAGATTCTCGATCAACGGCGGAACGGAGATTGTCAGAAACACAAACGTAATCACCGATGCTGTTCAGGGAATGACCATTCAGCTTCTGGAAGGTGGAGAAGGCGTCACTACCCAGCTGCGGGTGCAGGATGATACGGACAAGGTCATCGATTCGTTCAAGAAGATTGTCGAACAGTACAATTCCACCATGACGTTCCTGCGGGAGATTAGTGCGGTGGGTGATCCGGATGTGGAGGGAAGCCGCGGCAAACTCTACGGGGAGTCCACACTGGTCCGTCTGCAGTCGAGCATCCGGGGACTGCTGACCGAGCGGATGGCCGGGACATCGAGTTTTGCCAATCTGTCAGAGCTGGGCATTCAGACTGTGGACGAGACCGGGGTCATCCGTCTGGACGAGGGAAAACTCCGGGGAGCGCTGCAGGAAAACCCCCGGGACGTGATGCGGTTTTTCAATGAGACGGTTGACGGTGAGAAGGTTGGGTTTCACAACCGGATGAACGAGACCATTATCCGCTTCACAGACAGCCGGGATGGAATCATCAAGAGCCAGAACGACAGCATTGACCGGGCGTTGAAGGATTTGAACGGACGGATCGACAACTTTCAGCGCAAAATGGACCAGCGGGAAGAGTACTATGTCCGGATGTTCTCCAGGCTTGAAGCGGCGATGTTCGAAGCGGAAAGCCAGGCCAACTGGCTGAACAATCAGCTGGGCGCCCTGCAGCAAAACAATCAGAGACGATAAGGTTGGTGAAGACAGAATGAATCAAAACGCAGCAGTGAAAAAAGCTCACGCCGCTTATGGAGAGAACCAGGTGAGCACCGCCTCACAGAAGAAGCTGATCATCATGCTCTATGATGGGGCCATCAAGAATCTGACCATGGCCAGAGAGGGGCTGGACCGAAAGGATCTGGCGCTGGTCAGTGAACGGCTGGTGAAAACCCAGGCGATTCTTTCGGAACTGATGATCAGTCTGAATATGGAAGCCGGCGGAGAGATCGCCCGGAACCTCTACAGCCTGTACGATTTCATGCAGAGGCAACTGATTGAGGCCAATCTGAAAAAGGACGGTCAGAGGGTGGACATGGTCCGAAACATGATGAGCGAGCTCCGGGAAAGCTGGAGCAGCATTTAGAGCGAAGCGGAGGTGACAGGATTCATGGGACAGCTGTTGGAACTGTTGGAAAAGCGAAACGGGATCCTGGAACAGTGGCGGGACCTGTATGAACAGGTACAACCCGGAGACGAGCTTCTGACCACGAAAACTACCGGTCTGACCGGCGCGTATGACCGGCTGGACGTCCGGATGAAAGAGCAGTATCCCTCATTGGTCAGCGAAGGGGGTTGGCTGGATCTGACGGAAGGGCTGTCAGAAACGGGCGGTCGGGAGCTGATAGGAAGAATACGTGATGAGGAACATAAGCGGGAGAGGCTTCTGCGGGACCTTGCCGAACGGAACCGGGCGTACATGAAGAGCCTGGAAGCGTTTCGTGAAGAATTGGAGGAAGAGCTAAAGGATGTCCAGAAACGCAAGCAGATGTCCAACGGCTACCGGAGCACCATGGAAGATGACGCGGTGTATGTTGACGAAAAACGATAGGACCGGTTGAAGACAATGGAGAGAATGCAGACACCACAACAGCCCTGTGGCCTTCCTGTGAAGGCGAGATCACAGCGTGAGACAGATCTGGAGGCAGGAATTGCCTTCCTTGGGAAGTTCTGCGCGGCGGATATTAAACAGAAAAAATACCAGTTTCACCGGAGCAGTTGTCCGGTGAAACTGACAAACCCGGAACGGAATGGGGAGTTTTTTGTGCGCAAAGGACGTTCGACCAGCGGGTCGGTTCGCTGGCAGTGCAAAGAATGCAAAAAGATCACCAACGTGATGCCAAATAACGTGAGTCGACTACGTTACAACCAGAAGAAAAGCGGCCTGATGCTCGAGCTGCTGCACAAGATCGTGCGCAACTGTTCGGTAACCGAGATCTGTGACACTCTGCAGATCAATCCGAAGACGTATTACCACAAACTGAAACTGTTGGCGGGTCAGCTGGAACAGATGAAAGACCAGGCGGAGAGAGAACACTTCCCGGAGCTGATCCAGACTGAACTCTCTCTGGACTGCCGGCTGCAGATCCGGGAGGTCCAAAATCGCAGATCGGCACTGGTGATCAGTGTCGATCCGGCAACGGGGTACGTCTACCGGGCCGACTACCGGGGGTCGATGAAGGACACCCGGGAGTTTTGGAACCAGATCCTGCCAGCCCATTTTTACCTGATCCGCAACCAGACCGGCGCCGGTCGTGTCCGGATGGTTCCGGGAAGCGATCAGGAAGGTATCCTCCGTGCACTGGAAAGGACAGCATGGTCCTTCCGGACGGGTGAGAAGGATACCGCGGGGGAAACCCTGAGCGCCTGTTTGGCGCCCCGGCTGGAGTCGGCTGCCGATAAGTACATCCCTTATTATCTGGGAATATACATGTATGTTTACAACTTTGCCCCGGAGTTTCTTGGTGGGGCTGCAATGGACGGTCCCAGTCCGGGAACCCTCTATGGGTTTGGGAATCGGGATCTGCAATGCAAACTGGAAGAAGCCTGATCGGATTGCAAGAGATAACAGACAGCATCCGTGATGCTGTCTGTTATCGTCAGTCCTCCTTTTGGACGAAGGAAAGCCCTGAGGAATGCTTTCAGTTCATTTTCAGAATTATTTACATTAATTAATCGTTAATTCCAACACATATGAAACCTGACGTGTTATATTCTTACTCGAGGAAAGAAATGCAACATTAATTAATCGTTAAATATTAGGAGCATGCTCTTTTTTTACTCGGATCGGTACTTTTAAAGTAAATGAACAGACATGTCGACATCATGGGTGCAAAACGAATGACAATCAAGAAAAACCTGACACAGAGTTGAATAACCGTTGAAACTTTTCGACGAAAAGGCAAACCCGGTGAAAGCCGGGGGCGCAAAACCATTGGGCCTTCGTGCAGTCTGCACATGGCAGCCGGTTACCGAAAGAAGAGTTTTTTGTTGTTTATAAACGGGTATGGACAGAGAACACTGGGGGAAGGATGCGGAAGGAGGTTTGCGGATGATACGAAACGACGGAACGTATGCGCTTCTTGTCAAGGCACTGGAAGGGACTCAAAAACGCCAGGAGGCCATGGCCAGCAATCTGGCCAACGTGAACACCCGGGATTTCAAGGCCAACCGGGTGTCCTTTGAAGAGGAGATGCGGCGGATCGTAGAACGAAACCGCTCCGCGGGTACCAACCGGACGCTGGTTCGGGATCTGGAGAAGATGGAGATCCAAACGGAAAAGGACACCATGTCCCGGATGAACAATGACGGGAACAACGTGGATGTGGACCGGGAGATGAGCAACATGGCGGCCAATCAGATTTTCCACAACGCTCTGGTGCAGCAGTTAAACACCAAATACCAGATGATCCGGATGGTCATCAGTGACGGGAGGTAACGGTTTGTGAGCATTTTTCGTTCCATGTCCATCAACACCAGCGGGCTGACCGCCGAACGGCTGCGGATGGACACCATTTCATCGAACATCGCCAATGCGGGAACCACCCGGACGGAAGACGGAGGGCCATACCGGCGCAAGGTGGCCGTCTTTGAAGAACACGTCCGCCGGGAGATGGATCAGATCTCCGGGAGAAGGCGGGATGTGAGCAGCGGGATCAGGGCCGTGGGCATTCTCGATGACCCGGATCCCCTGCCCAGGGTGTACGATCCCTCACATCCGGATGCCGATGAGTTTGGGTATGTGGAGATGCCAAACGTTAATCTGTTGACGGAGATGATTGACATGATGGCCTCCCGCCGGGCGTATGAGGCCAATGTGACAGCACTGAACACCAGCAAATCCATCTTAATGAAGACCCTGGAAATCGGACGGTAGTCGTCGAAGGAGGATAAACCATGAAAGTTACTCAGATCGGCGCGGAACTGACCCGCCTGACCGCTCGGCCGGCTCCGGAAGCGGCCCCCGGAGGCAGCAGTTTTGGCGAACTGCTCAGCCGGCAGCTGAATCAGATCGAGACCAGCCAGAACCGGGCGGACCAGATGACCCAGGATCTGATCACCGGGAAGACCGAAGATCTACACGCGGTCCTGGTGGCCGCAGAGGAAGCCCGAATTACCCTGGAAATGTCCCTGCAGATCCGCAACAAGGCCATTGAGGCGTACAAGGAAATCACCAATATGCAACTGTAGGCGAGGAGAAAATCAATGGGTCAAATGGCTGTTCAGCTCGACAAGATCAAGGAAAAACTGAATACGGTGAGCGCAGGCCAGAAAAAGCTGGCGGCCGGACTCCTGGCATCTGTCATTATTTTTACGGTTTTATATGTGGTGCTGGTCCGCCAGGTGACTTATGGAGTGTTGTTCACCAATCTGGAACTGGCCCACTCGGCCAGCATTGTGGAGGAAATCGATCGTATCGGAAACGTTCGTTACCGTGTGGAAGACGGCGGTCAGACCATCCTGGTGGATGAGAAGGAAATGACCAACCTGCGCCTGCGCCTGGCCATGACCGGGGATCTGTTGGACGGTACGGCCGGTTATGAGCTGTTTGACAATCAGGGGCTCATGGTGACCGATCAGGACCGCCGGATCATGTATCAGCGGGCCACCCAGGGGGAACTGGAACGGACCTACCGCTCTCTTACCGAAGTGCGGGCGGCCCGGGTGCACCTGTCCATGGCCGATGATTCCATCTTTGCCCTGAACCCCAGTGAGGCATCGGCGACGATTGTCCTGGACCTGGAACCCAACACGTCGTTGACACCGGCCCAAATCGAGGGAATTGTCTCTCTGGCCTCCGGAGCGGTGAAAGATCTTCCCCGGGAGAACGTCAAGGTGCTCGACAGCCGGGCCAATCTCCTGAGTGCAGTGCTGCACATTGATCAGGGGACTACGGGCGCGGCCCTGGTGGATGAACGCCAGCGGATCATAGACAGTTACGAGCGGCGGATTGCCGAAAACCTGACCGGACTGCTGGAAACGACCTTTGGCCGGAACAAAGTGGTGGTCAGTGTACTGGCGGACATTGATTTTGACAGTGAAGAGCGCTACCAGGTGGTCTTTGATGAAAATCCGGTGGTTCGACAGCGGGAAGAACTCTACGAGGGTGGTGGCATCGCAGACGCGCTGTCTGCCGGGCCCCTGGACAACAATGTGCAGAACCTGATCCTGGAAACGGAAGACGGCGTGGTGGATCGTTATGAAGCCTTTACCGATTACGAAGTGGGCCGGACGGAGATATCCACGGTCAAGGCAGTGGGGCTTTTGCAGCGTCTGAACATTTCGGTGGTCTATGATGGGGCGCTGAGCGGAGATATGCTGGGCCGCATGGAACGGATCGTCACTTCGGCTGCGGGGATTGACCTGGAGCGGGGAGACCAGATCAACATCGATGGGATTGCCTTTGACCGCACATATGAAGAGGAACTGGCCCGGGAAATGGAAGAAGCCAGGCGTCATCAGGAAGCCTCTGAGAAGATCTTTGGACTTGACCGAAGCCTGGTGTCCAGTATTGTGGGCGCTCTGGGAGCGCTGATTCTTCTGGTGATCGGGATGGCCCTGTGGGCCGGACGGCGAAAAAACCGTCGCAGGGATGCAGATCTGGCGGCTGCCCGGACCCGGGCGCAGCAGCGGGTCAACCGGACGGATGAAGATGCGGAGGGGGACGGCTACGATGAGGACGACGGGATCCCCAGCCTGGAGACCCCGTTGGATGACACCCAAAAGGCAGACCGGGCCGTGAAAAAATACGCGAAAGACCACCCGGCGGAAATGGCCGAACTGCTGAAATCCTGGATCAAGGAATAGTGACGACAAATGCGGAGTGAGGGATGAACCATGCCGACGAGCAGCAGAAGCAATGAAGGACTCAAAAAAGCAGCCATTTTGCTGATCAGTCTGGGTCCGGACATTTCATCGAATATTCTGAAACAGTTTCCGGACAAGATGATTCAGAAGGTCACCTATGAGATTGCCAACATGGATTACGTTGAGCCCCATATGAAAGACAAGGTCAACGAGGAGTTCATGGCCACGGTGGCGGCCAAGAAGTATGTGCTTGACGGCGGAATGGATTACGCCCGGAATCTGCTGCACAAGGCACTGGGGTCCCAGCGGGCACAGACCGTTATGGATACGCTGACGGAACTGACCCATCTGGAAAAGCCATTTTCCATTGCCAGGAAAGCGGACCCCCAGCAGATGGTCAACATGCTGGTCAACGAGCATCCGCAGACAGTGGCTCTGATCCTGTGTTACCTGCAACCGGAAAAGGCGGCTCAGGTT
Source organism: Bacillota bacterium (assembly GCA_007121025.1). Lineage (GTDB taxonomy): Bacteria > Bacillota > TC1 > TC1 > UBA5767 > SKMO01. Next base: position 7,553 of record SKMO01000184.1, read on the forward strand.
CTGTCTGAGATGCCGGAGCGCATGCAGGCGGACGTGGCAGAACGGATTGCCACCATTAAACGCACCAGCCCGGCGGTCATCAAGCGGATCGAGAAGGTTCTCGAGGACAAGCTGTCCAATGTGATCGACAGCGATCTGGAGGCAGTGGGCGGGGTGAAGTCACTGGTGGAAATCCTGAACGCCGCCGACAGGGGCACAGAAAAAAACATCATCGATGAGTTGGAAAAGGATCAACCGGAGCTTGCCGAACAGATCCGGGCCAGCCTGTTTGTCTTTGAGGACATCGTCACACTGGACCGGGCAGCCATACAGCGGGTACTGCGGGAAGTGTCCAACGAAGATCTGGCCCTGGCCCTCAAGGGTGCCTCCGGCGAGGTGTCCGGCATGATTTTTGGAAACATTTCCAAGCGTGCGGCCGAAACCCTCAAAGAGGACATTGAGTTTCTCGGTCCGGTCCGCCTCAGTGCGGTGGAAGAAGCACAGAAAAAAATCGTCGGGCATGTCCGCCGTCTCGAGGAAGCCGGAGAGATCATGATAGGAAGGTCGGATGAAGATGCCATCATCGTTTAAGGTGATCAAACAGTGCAACATCGGGTCTGTGGAGGATTTTCATTTTCCAGCCCCGCAGATGCCCCGGTGTGCACCACAACAGGCACATGAAAAGACCGCAGACGGGATCCGCAGTAAGACCCGTCCGGACAGGGAGACACTGCACCGGGAGGCTGAACACGCCCGGCTGGAGGCAGAAAAACTGCTGGAGGAAGCCCGCCAGGAACGAGACCGGATTCTGAGCCGGGCTGAAGCAGAAGCAGAAAACCTGCGCCGGGCGGCCTATTCGATGGGCAAAGAGCAGGGACGTCAGGAAGCGCTTCTTGAAACCCGGGTGGAAATCAGCGGGTGGAAGCGCGAGCTTGACGGAGAGGTTGCCCGGCTGCTCCAGCAGACAGATGCGCTGTTTGGGCGGATGGAAGAAAGTTATGAGGAAGACCTGATCCGTTTGGCGGCTGCTGTTGCCGGGACCTACATTGACCGGACCGGGCAACCGGAAGATCTGGTGGAACAGATCCGCCGGGTGCTGGAAGAACTTCTTGGGGTTCGGGCCATCACCATTCGGGTAAATCTGTCGGATTACGAAGCCCTGACCGGGGCGCTGCAAATTTTTCAGGAGCAGTGTCCTGACAGCCGGTTTTACCTGATCAAAGACCCTAAGCTGGCAGACGGTGAATTTGTCTGTGAGACCGATCAGAAGACCTTGGTGTTTTCCGCCGCCCGGCAGCTGGAAGAGCTGGCCGAGGAACTGGTGGAGCTGCAACGGAAGGGACAGTTCCATGCTGAACACGAATGACCTGGTTCGGATGGTCGAACACCGCAAGCCCCATCGCTGGGCCGGCAAAGTGGACAAGGTGATCGGCCTGACGGTGGAAGTGAAAGCCATTCAGGCGTTTGTCGGAGAAATTTGCCGGATTCAACGCCAGGATGGACAGACGATCAGCGCAGAGGTGGTTGGCTTCCGGGGAGACAGCGTGATTCTGATGCCCCTGGGGGACTTAAGCGGGGTCATGACCGGATGCCTGGTCTATCCCACCGGGAAGTCCTTCCGGGTAGGAGTGGGACCCCGGATGCTGGGGACCGTTCTGGACGGTCTGGGCCGGCCAATGGACGGTTCGCAGATCAGCAACCGGGATGAAGCGGATATTGCCCGGGAGGCGCCCAACCCACTGAAACGCAAAAAGATCGACCGGGTGCTCAGTACCGGGATCAAGGCCATTGATGGCTTCTTAACCTGCGGACAGGGCCAGCGGATTGGCGTGTTTGCCGGTTCGGGGGTCGGGAAAAGCACCTTGCTGGGGATGATCAGCCGCTACAGTACGGCAGATGTCAATGTGATCGCTCTCATTGGTGAGCGGGGTCGGGAGGTCCGGGACTTCATTGAGAAGGATCTGGGTCCGGAGGGTCTGAAGAAATCGGTTCTCGTTTGCGCCACATCGGACCAGCCCCCACTGATTCGTCTGAAAGGGGCGTTTGTGGCCACGGCCATTGCCGAGTACTTCCGGGATCAGGGGAAAAGCGTCATGCTGATGATGGACTCGGTGACCCGGTTTGCCATGGCCCAGCGGGAAGTGGGACTGGCAGCCGGTGAACCGCCGGCCACCAAGGGCTATACCCCGTCGGTGTTTGCTCTCCTGCCAAAACTCCTGGAACGAAGTGGTGCGGGAGAACGGGGCACCATCACCGCGTTTTACACGGTTCTGGTGGAAGGCGATGACATGAATGAACCGATCGCCGATGCCGTTCGGGGAATCCTGGACGGGCACATCGTGCTGACCAGGGACCTGGCCGCGAAAAACCATTATCCGGCCATCGACATCCGGCACAGCGTGAGCCGCCTGATGACTGAACTGGTGGGAAGCGATCACCAGAAAGCCACCGGTGAGCTGCGGGAATCCATGAGCATTTTCCAGGAAGCGGAGGATCTGATTAACGTGGGAGCCTACAAGCGGGGCACCAATCCCCGGATTGACCGGGCGGTCGAGATGAAACCGCGTATCGACGGACTTTTGCGTCAGGGGATGCATGAACAATTTGATTACGATCAAACCCTTCAACTTTTGCACCGACTGACCGATAAAGAGGATGAGGTGGGAGCGAATGAATAAGTTCAACTATTCTCTGGAAACGGTCCTGGACCACCGGAGACGAACGGAAAAGGACATTCAGACCAAAGTGGCCCGGTTGTCCGGGGCGTACCAGAGCCATCAGGAAAAGCTGGAGTGTCAGCTGGCGGATTACCGCACACTGCTGGAAGATGCGGATCGTAAGAAAACAACCAGCATCCAGGAACTGAAACACCTGTACCATCACCAGGAGTTTCTGGCCTGTTCGTTACAGAAACAGAAGCAGCGGACTGAAGACGCACGGGTCCAGATGGAACGGGAACGGATGAATCTGGTTCAGGCCCGGATGGACACGCGGATCCTGGACAGACACCGGGAAGGGAAATACCAGTCGTTCTGCAGGGAGTTGGACCGCAAGGAACAAAACCAGATGGACGAACTGGCAACCATACGATACAGCCACAGACAGAGAGGTGAGTAGGAAACGCGACAGCAACACAAAAATTGAATGGAAAGGAGGTGAATAAATGCAGATTGCAAATGTGTCAATGCCCGGAGACATGATGAAGCCGGTCGTCTCTTCCAAGGGAATGCCAGTGGATTCAGAACTCTTTACGGGAATGCTCGAAGCGGTGCTGACGCAGTGGCCAGAGGAACAGACGTTTTCTGAAGCGCTGCTGAAACCGGGACGGGATATGCCGGTTGAAGAGAAACCGGAACAGGGAGGGGCGGAGGTCGGGTTTGCGACGATGGTCCACCCGCAAGCCGCGACCACCCGGATGTGTGAACAGGTTCCGGATGGGAAAACGACCGAACAAGGGGCCGTTTCTTCGGTTCACGCAGGGAGTCGGCCGTTTGTTCCGTTGGACACCGTTGAACCGGGTCTCCGGTCGGTCAGGGGCCTCGTGCAGAACGTGCTTTCGGGAACCGGGGATGACAGACAGACGCCACCGGTTGTAAAGCATCCGATGATGCAGACAGCCCGGTTGGTTCAGACAGATCGTAACGGTCAGGTTGAACGGCCCGAAGAGCAAAACGACCTGGTGTTGACGACACAGAAAACAGATGATCTTGCGGAAATGGCCGCCCGGAAAGGAACTCCTGAAGTCCAGTGGCAAAGAACAGACGCAGCGCTGCTGTCGGCTGAAGGGAAGACAGAGCCTGATTCCGCAAAGAATCCGGAAAAATTGAACACACCGGAACCGCTTGTAGAAACGGCTAACCCTGTGTCACAGACCGTCAGACAGGACACCGACAGGCGTTCCCAGACAGCGGTCAGGACGGAGACAGGGATGCGGGAACTGTTGGATCCAGACACCGGACGAAAGGAACCGGAGATCGCGGCGAAACAGTCAGGTCCGGTGAAAGAACCGGCGGGGCCTGCACAGGTTTCAGAAGACGGCAAGTCGGTTGAATCGTTTCGCATGGAACTGGCGGGGCAGCAGTCCGAACAGGTCAGGACCGTCGAAGGTCAACCGGAACAGGTGGACCGGATTGTGGAAAACCTGTTGGAACGGGTGGAGCATTTCCGCACTGACGGCAGGGACGTCCTGAAGATGCGGCTTTATCCGGAGGAACTGGGCAGACTGGAAATTCGGATGGAAATGCGCGATGGCATCCTCAGCGGACGGCTTTTGCTGGAAAGCGACGAAGCCCGGCAGTGGATGGCCCGGGAACTGGGCGCTCTTTCAGCCCAGCTGGAAGCCCGGGGTGTGGTTTTCGAACACCTGGAGGTGGTCTCCGGACAATCCTGGCAGAATCCGGCCGGACAGTTTGGCCAGGGACCGCAGGAAGGACCGGCGCCCCAGCAGAACCCAGCCCGGGGCGATCTCGGGCAGCAGGACGCAGAACCTGTCCAAAGACCCATGGACGAAAAGAGAGCAGGCCGGCTTGATATACTGGCCTAGGAGGTGAACGATGCAGATCAATGGTTTGGGACAGACAGGACAGACCAAGCAGGCCCAAGGCATTTCGGACCACAACAGTTTCCTCGGGCCCAACGATTTTTTCAAGATTCTGGCGGCACAGCTGAAGTATCAGGATCCGATGGCCGGAGGCGATCACGGAGAACACATCATGCAGATGTCTCAGTTTGCCATGATCGAGAAGATGGATCATCTGGTGAAGAGCATGGAGAGTCTGTACAATCTCAACGCCACCGGATACGCACTGAACCTGATCGGACGTACGGTGACACTGGACACCCAGGAACAGGGGGCGGTGACCGGTGTGATCGAGAAGATGGAAATCACACAGGGAGGCATTCATTACTGGATGGATGGCCAGCGGTTTGAACGGCCAGGTGTTCTGAAGGTTCTGGGAAGCCAGACGGAGAGCATCCCGGGGGAGGAAACGATCCATGAGTCCGAAGATTGGGAATAACCGGTTCATTCCCATTGAACCAGTGGGCAGACCGGCAGCCGGATCGAAACCCGCCGCCTCAAACAGGACGGGAAGACCCGATTTTTCGGAACTGCTCCAGCGTGAGCTGGAAGGGACCGGGAAGGAAATCAAGATGTCAGCCCATGCAAAGCAGCGGCTGGAACAGCGAAACATCCGCCTGTCTGAGCAGGACATGGGACGGATGAGTAACGCACTGGATGCTCTGGAAAAGAAGGGCGGACGCAACGCAGCGGTGTTTTTCCGGGATACGGCGTTTATCGCCAGTGTGCCCAACCGCACCCTGATTACAGCCATCGATCTGGACGAGGATCTCCAGGTGATGACCAACATTGACAGTACTGTACACATCAAAGTGGATGGCCGGACCGAATAAGGAGGCCATGGCTGTGGACCGATTGAAGCAGCCCTTTAACTTAGGAGGTTAAATCAAAGATGTTAAGATCCATGTTTTCCGGCGTCAGCGGAATGAGAAGCTATCAGACCAAGATGGACGTCATCGGGAACAACATTGCCAACGTGGGCACCACCGCATTCAAGGCAGGACGGGTGCAGTTCCAGGATTTGCTCAGTGAGAGCATGGGCGCCGGACAGGCACCCATGGAAGCCGGTCTGGGGGGAACCAACCCCATGCAGGTGGGCCTGGGAGTCAGTGTCGGACGGATTGACACCATCATGACCGAAGGGGCCCTGCAACCGACAGGCCGCGCCCTGGACCTGGCCCTGGAAGGCCAGGGGTTCTTTGTGGTTTCGGACCGGCAGGTGGACGCGGACGTTGAACTGACGGACAACGCCATCCGGTTTACCCGGGACGGATCGTTTGTCCGGGACAGTGAAGGCAACCTGACCATGGGCAACGGCTTCCGGGTGGTGGGATTCAGCTACCTGGATGACGGGGCGATTGACGGGAACACGCCGGACATCACCGATTCACCAGAGGAGATTCTGGCCGGTGAAGAAACGGAACATTCAAGAACCAACATCATGATTCCCAACACGGTGGAAGATGGCGGCGATCTCTATGATCTGGAATCCTTCTCCATCGACGGCACCGGGCTGATCCGGGCCCGCTACGGCAATGGAGACACTTATTATGTGGGACGGATTGAAGTGGTCCGGTTTACCAACCCGGACGGGATGGAAAAGCTGGGTGGGAACACCTACCGGCCGTCTCCCAACTCCGGAGAGGCTCTGGAAGGAATTGGCGGACAGGGTGGATACGGGATTATCCGGTCGGGGTTCATGGAGATGAGCAACGTGGACCTGGCCAACGAGTTTACCGAGATGATCATCACCAGCCGGTCCTATCAGGCCAACTCCCGGACGATCACCACATCCGATGAAATGTTGCAGGAACTGCTGAATCTGAAGAGATAAGAGGCGCTAGAGACGATATGATTGAACTCACCACCCTGAAGGGGGTTTCCTTTCATCTGAATATGGATCTGATCTACCGGATCGACCAGGTGCCCGATACGATCATTACGCTGACCGACGGGAAGAAACTGTGGGTCCAGGAGACCCCCCAGGAAGTGGTGGCGAAGGTCCGGGACTGGCGCAGATCCCTGTCCGGAAGAGAAATTGACGTGGGAACCGGGGAGGAAGAGGCATGAAGAAGAACATCATTCCCCCCATCGCCATGTTTGGGGGCCTGACCCTGATTCTGATCTCCATTTCCATGGCCGGAAATCTGTGGAGTTTCTGGAGCACCTCGGCCCTGGTCATTGTGATCATGGGGTCGTTTGCCGCCCTGGCGGTGGGCTACCCCCTGGACGACCTGAAAAAAGTGCCCACGGTCCTGAAAAAACTGACCCAACAGACAGAACAAAATCTGGTTGAACTGGTGGAAACCTTTTCCAGCCTTTCCCGAAAAGCACGAAAAGACGGTCTGCTGGCTCTGGAAGACCAGTTGAGTGAAGTGGGAGACGAGTTTATCGTCCGCTGCTTCCAGATGGTCATCGATGGCATTGAGCCCGAAGTCATTCAGGACGTGATGGACATTGAGATTGAAACCACGAAAAACCGGCACAAGGCGTCCCATGACATTTTTCAGACATGGGGCGAACTGGCACCGGCCTTTGGGATGATCGGAACACTGATCGGTCTGATCGTGATGCTGTCCGATCTTGAAGACGCCAGTGCCATTGGAACCGGGATGGCGGTGGCTTTGGTCACCACCTTTTATGGGGCGCTGTTTGCCAATCTGGTGTTGATTCCCATTGCCACCAATCTGAAAATACAGACCAAGGGTGAAGTCTTCCGGAGAGAAATGATTGTCGAGGGGATCCTGGAAATCCAGGCGGGTACCAACCCCCGGATTATTGAAGAAAAACTGCTGACCTACCTGAACCCGAAAGAACGGAAGAAATATGTGGACGGCAAGGAAGCGGAGGAAGGATAGCCATGGCCAGGAGAAGAAAAAAAGCGGGTGAATCGAAAGGAAACGGAAGTCCTGCGTGGATGACCACCTTTTCCGACCTGATGACCCTTCTGCTGACTTTTTTCATCCTGCTGTACTCCTTCTCAACCATCGATGCGATCAAATTTGAGCGGGCGGCAGCAGCTCTGCAGGCAGTCCTGACGGGAAACCCCAGCACCATTATCTTCGAAAATGACGCCCATGCCGGCGATACGGTTCCCCTGGAGGATCCGGTGCCGTTCCCGCGGGAGGAGATCGTTCCTGCGGATACCCAGTGGGAGCTGGAACAGGAGATTCTGGCTATGTACGAGACGATCAAGTCGTATGTGGACCAGTTCGGGCTGGAAGCGGATGTGCAGGTATCCGTAACCACCCGTGGTGTGCTGGTGAACATCAGTGACGCTGTGCTCTTTGACTCAGGTCAGGCCTTTATCAAGCCGGAGGGCCGTGAGCTCTTAAGCACCATGGGACAGCTTCTGCAAAGGCTTGAAAATGAAGTGGAAGTGATGGGACACACCGACAACCGGCCGATCAACACCCTACAGTATCCCAGCAACTGGGAACTCTCGGTGGACCGGGCCACCCGGGTGGTCCATTTTCTGATCGATGAGGAGGGGATTGCCCCCGGCAGGCTGAAGGCCTCCGGGTATGGGGAATTCAGGCCCGTCGCTCCCAACAACTCTCCGGAGAACATGGCATTGAACCGGCGGGTGAATCTGTTGATCGTCATTGATGAGGAAGTAGGTGAACAGTTTGGAAGAGCAAATTGAAAGTATTGCAACTCCGAAACCCCAATTGCGGAAAGTGATTCTGATTGCCGCATTGTTGGTGGTTCTGATTTCAGGAGCACTGACCTTCGGAGGGTACTATTATGTGACCGGGGAGGTGCTCTTCGGACTGGATGGGTTGTTTGCATCCGAGCCGGAAGAGATCACCTTTGAAATGGACAGTTTTCTGGTGAATCTGCGGGGCAGCCGCAGCCATTATCTGAAAGCAACCATCGCGTTGTCGTTTATGGATCCGGAAGCCAAGGACGTGGTCCAGGCTTACCGGAGCCAGATTCGCGACACGGTCATTCAGTACCTCAGAAGTAAATCTCAGGAGGATTTTGTTCAGTCAGACAATCTGGAGCCCTTCAAGGCGGAATTGAAAGCACAGATTGACCTGCTGTTCAATGAAGAGATCCTGTACAATATTTATTTTACGGAGTTTTTGATTCAGTAGATGAACAAGGGAAAAGGGGAGTGCAATGAACGATGTATCACTGATCACCAGCTGGCTTAGACTGATCGTGGCTTTTCCACTGGTCATCGGGCTGGCTGTTTTAACGATTCGCCTGGGGGGGCGGTTACAGTCCGGCATGCAGCGGACGCCCAACATGGAAGTGGTGGACCGGCTGGGTCTGGGGAAACACTTTTCTCTGATGATTGTCCGGGTAGGCGAAGAATTCCATCTGATGAGCACCACCGAGCAGGAGATTCGGCTGCTCAAAGTGCTGGATTTTGAGCCCATGCGGGAAGAAACGGTGGGGACCGCGGACTTCAGAGCCATCCTGACGGAAAACATGCGGAAAATCGGATGGAAAAGCCCGTGAAAAGGACGTTTATTGTCTTACTGGTCCTGATGCTGCTTCTGGCTGTCGTTCCCCAGTCGGCACTTGCCACCACCGTGAACATCACGTTTGGTGACGAGGCCGAGGACGATGGGGGAGGCGGATTCAACCTCATCTGGCTGCTGTTCCTGCTGACCGTTCTCTCGGTGGCCCCGTCATTTCTGATCCTGACGACGTCGTTTACCCGAATTGCCGTGGTCTTGTCCTTCCTGCGAAACGCCGTCGGCACCCAGCAGTCACCCCCAAACCAGGTGATGGTTGGGCTGGCCCTGTTTCTGACATTTTTTATCATGGCACCGGTCTACAGCCAGGTCAATGAGGTGGCCATTACCCCGTTTCTCAACGAGGAGATCTCCCAGGAGGAATTTCTGGAGCGCGCAACGGGACCGGTTCAGGAGTTTATGCTTCGCAACACCCGGGAAAAAGACCTGGCCCTGTTCATGAACCTGTCCGGGGCACCGACCAATGACATTGGCCCGGCAGAACTGAGTGCCCTTCCTCTGACGACAGTGGCACCGGCGTTTGTGATCAGTGAACTGCGGGTGGCCTTTCAAATCGGATTTCTGCTGTTTCTCCCGTTTATTGTCATCGACATGATTGTGGCCAGCATCCTGATGTCCATGGGGATGTTCATGTTACCGCCGGTCATGATCTCCCTGCCCTTTAAGTTGCTTCTTTTTGTCATGGTGGATGGATGGTTTCTGGTCATCCAGTCCGTGGTCAGAGGATTTCAGTAGGGGCCCCCGTGGCCGGAAAGGAGGGTCCCAATGACCGAAGCTGTGGTACTTGACGTAATGAACCGGGCTTTTATGACGGTGATCCTGGCGGCTGCGCCGGTTCTGCTGATCGCCCTGGGCGTTGGGTTGGTCCTGTCGATCCTCCAGGCGACCACCCAGGTGCAGGAACAAACTCTGACCTTCGTGCCCAAGGTCTTGTCGGTTTTTCTGGGACTGATCGTGTTCGGTTCGTTCATGCTGAATATCCTGGTGGAATTTGCAGACTACATTATGACCATGATTGCCGGAGTTTCCTGAAATGACGCTGAGTCTGGCCAATCTGGAAATTCTGATTCTGGTAGTGGTTCGGCTTCTGGCCTTCATGGTGGTGTCGCCGGTGTTTGACAATCGGTCCATTCCCCCGCCGGCCAAGATTTTTTTGGCCATTTTGCTGGGCATGTCGGTCACCGGATCAGTGTTTGGCGGTCTGGAACCGATCTCCATGAGCGGTGCCTGGTTTACGCTGTATCTGGTCCGGGAAACGCTTCTGGGTCTGGCGCTTGGGTTTGTCACCCGTCTGGTGTTCACCACGGTACAGGTGGCCGGTCAGCTTGTGGACTTTCAGATTGGATTTTCCATCAGTGCCACCTTCAACCCAATGGCCGGGGCCACACAGGCCATCATGGGGCGGATTTATTCCATGGTGACCCTGGTGCTCATTTTTGTGACGGATACCCATCACCAGGTGATTCACGCTCTGGTCCGGTCCTTTGAGCTCATTCCTCTGGGAACATCGGTGGGTGACGTGCTGCGCATTGAGATGGTGATGCACCTGATGGTCAGGATGTTTGCGCTGGCCTTCCAGATCGCCGCACCGGTGATTCTGGTACTGATCATGGTGGACATTGTGATGGGCATTCTGTCCAAGACGGTCCCCCAGCTGAACATTCTGATGCTGGGCATGCCGATGAAGATCCTGGTTGGAACCCTGATGATTATGACCATTTTTCCGGTCATTGCCACAGGACTCTGGCAGGTGGTGAGGGAGATGATCGGCTATCTGGAACGAATACTTGCGATGTTTGGATAATCTGGCAGACGGGCTGAGGGCATGGACGTCTCCCCGCTGGAAACCGGTTCTTCAGGGGGCCGGTGAAAACCTGGACGCCGGGAGATGGCATCATCGGTCCTGGCTGGTCATGATGGCCGATGACAAGGAAAGCCGGACCGAAGAGCCGTCTCACAAGAAAATTGAAGACGCCCGTAAAAAAGGTCAGGTTTCCAAAAGCCAGGATTTCAATGCGGCGGTTATTTTCCTGATTCTCGCCCTGTTCCTGACGGTCCTGCTGGAAGGGGTTTACCACAGTCTGCAGCGACTGATGATTCGGGCATTCACGGTGAACCTGGATTTCGAGATCACCGAAGGGAATCTTCGGGTGCTCTTTCTGGACTACATGCAGCAGGGTCTGCGGATCCTGGCTCCGTTTTTCGTGGTGATGGTGATTCTGGGGATTGTGAGCAACCTGTTTCAGACCCGGTTTCTGTTCTCGGTTCATCCGCTGAAACCGGATCCAGGCCGACTCAACCCAGTGAAAGGGTTCAAAAACATTTTTTCCCAGAAAAGCCTGGTGAACCTTCTGAAGAACATGGCAAAAATGGCCCTGGTGGGCTATGTGGCAGTGCTGACGGTGCAGTCCATGCTGGTCCCCATCACCAACGCCATGTTTCTGGATACCGGAAAAATTTTTCCGTTTTTCCTCCAGCTCCTCAACCGTCTGGTGCTCAATGTGTCGGTGTTCATGGTGGGCATCGGGGGACTGGATTTTCTCTACCAGCGCTATGACTACCGCAAGGGACTGCGGATGACCAAACAGGAAACCAAAGACGAACACAAGAACCTGGAGGGGGATCCACAGATCCGCTCGTTCCGCCGGCAAAAGCAGCGGGAACTGGCTGCCGGACGCATGATGCAGGACGTGCCGGATGCCACGGCGGTCATCACCAATCCGACCCATTACGCCGTGGCCATCCGTTACCGTACCGGTGAGGATGAGGCCCCGGTGGTGGTGGCCAAAGGACAGGATCTTCTGGCCAGACGAATCCGCGACCTGGCCCGGGAACACGGTGTTCCCGTACTGGAAAACAAACCGCTGGCCCGGATGATGTACCGGGACGTGGACGTGGGGAAATCCATTCCCGCCAGCATGTATCAGGCCATGGCCGAAGTGCTGGCCCTGGTTTACAAGATGACTGATCAGAAAGCAGGAAAGTAGACGATGGAAGCAAAACAAGCCACGCTAATGGGAAAAATGAACCGGAGCATGGATGTGATCCTTGCGTTTATTGTGGTGGCCATCATCAGCGTGATGATTCTGCCCATTTCGTCCGGGCTGCTGGATATCCTGCTGATCATCAACATCACGGTGAGCATCACCGTGCTCATGCTCACTCTGTTCACGCAAAACATTCTGGAATTCTCGTCGTTTCCGACGCTTCTTCTGCTGCTGACCCTGTACCGGCTGGGACTGAATCTGGCGTCCACCAAACTGATTCTGGGACAGGGCGAGGCCGGCGAGGTGATCAACGCGTTCGCCGGATTCGTGGCCGCCGACAATTTCATTGTGGGAGCGGTGGTTTTTGTGATCATCATTGTGATCCAGCTGCTGGTCATCACCAGCGGAGCCTCCCGGGTCTCAGAAGTGGGAGCCCGGTTTACCCTGGACGCCATGCCCGGAAAACAGATGGCCATCGATGCGGATCTCAATGCCGGAATGATCGGGGAAGAAGAAGCCCGCCAGCGCAGGGAAAACATGCAGCGGGAAGCGGATTTTTACGGATCCATGGACGGTTCATCGAAGTTCGTCAAGGGAGACGCCATTGCGGGGATCGTCATCACGATCATCAACCTGGTGGGCGGGATTGCGATTTTCGTGGGACAGCGGGGCTTTACCTTCGGGGAAGCCATCGACCGGTTTGGCCGTCTGACCATTGGAGACGGGCTGGTGTCCCAGATTCCCGCGGTCCTGATTTCGGTGTCCTCAGGGATTCTGGTGACCCGGGCGGCCAGTGATGCAGGATTTGGCAGCCAGCTGTCCGGTCAGCTGTTTGCCAAGTACAAAGTGATCATGGTTACTGCCTTTGTTCTGTTTTCCTTTTCCCTGGTGCCGGCGTTTCCCTTTATTCCTTTTTTTGTCATTGCGGTGATCTGCGGGTTGCTGGCCTTTTTCCTTTATACCGATGAAAAAAGCGAACTGGCCCGGGAAACGGCCCAGGAGGAACAGGCACAGACACAGATCAAAGCACCGGACACCACGGTGAGCACCAAGCATGTGGATACGCTGACCCTGGAGATCTCTTACGGGCTGCTTCCTCTGGTGGACGACACGGCCAGTGGTGACCTTCTGGAACGGATTCTGATGGTCCGCCGGCAGTGTGCGTCGGAGATGGGAATTGTCATACAGCCCATCCGGATCCGGGACAATCTGCAGCTGGGTCCCAGTGAATACACGATTCTTCTCCGGGGAAATCCAGTGGGTCGGGGGGAGATTCACGTAAACCGTTATCTGGTGATGGACCCGGGGAACGGGGATTTCCAGGTGGAAGGGATCGAAACCCAGGAACCAACCTTTGGCCTCAAGGCCCTTTGGGTGGAGGACGCAGAAAAAGACAAAGCGGAAATGTACGGATACACCGTTGTGGATCCAACCACCGTGCTGGTCACCCATTTGAAGGAAGTGATCACGACCCACGCAGACGAGTTGCTGGGCCGTCAGGAAGTGCAGAAGATTCTCGACGACATCCGGGAAGACTACTCCGTGGTGATCGAAGAATTGATTCCAAACATTCTGAATCTGGGGGAAGTGCAGAAAGTGCTGCAGAATCTGCTGCGTGAGGATGTACCGGTGGTGGACATGGGAACCATTTTGGAAACGTTGGCGGATTACGGGCCCCTGACCAAGGATATCGAAGTTCTGACCGAGTATGTCCGCCACAGTCTGTCTCGGGCCATTGCCGGGCGGTACCTGACCCCGGACGGGAAGCTCTGTGTGCTGACGATCAGTTCGGCACTGGAGGAAATGGTCGCCGGACACATCCAAAAGTCCCTGCAGGGTTCCTATCCGGCTCTGGATCCGGAGAACACATCGCGGATCCTGTCGGAAACCGGGCAACAACTGGAACGGGCGGCCATGGTGTGCGATTCCACGGTAATCCTGACGGCGCCAAAGATCCGGGCGGCACTGCGCAATCTGATTGCAGGAACCTTCCCGCGGACCGGGGTGTTGTCGCTCAATGAGATTCCCCAGCACGTGGACATTGAATCGGTAGGGATGGTGGACATGCAATGATCATCAAAAAGTATCTTGTACGGGACATGGAAGAAGCGGTCCGCCGGGCAAAACTGGAGCTGGGAAACGATGCGATCATTGTCACCCAGCGGCGTGTTCGGGACAAAGGACTGGCCGGCCTGGTCCGCCCCCGGCTTCTGGAGGTGACCATGGCTGTGGAGAGCGAGGAAAACCGGCCGTCTGCCCGTAAGCGAACATCAGGGAAAGCGGCTGTACCACAGACGTCCTGCCCCCCGGAGGCAAGTGGTGCAACGGCGGTTCCTGCGGACAAGGTGCGGGAGCGCTCAACCGGGCCGGTGGAAGCCGTCCGCAGGACCCTTCCTGAGGATGAGCAGATGCGTGCCTATATTCTCGGACGGATTCAGACCCTGGAAGAGTACCGGATCTTCAATGCATCGGTGAGCAACGGCCGGCTGGAAGATTCGCAGATGCTTCCGGTGTTTATCTCCCACTACCTCAGGGAACAGTTGGACGGCCGGAAGTATGACAATTTCATGCATGAACGGGCTGTGGCGTTTCTTGGGTCCACGGGGGTGGGAAAGACCACGACAATTGCGAAAATTGCGGCCACCGCCAAACTGCGGTATGGGAAGAAAGTGGGGTTCATCACCATTGACACGTACCGGATCGGTGCGGTGGAACAACTGAAAATTTACAGTGACATCATGGATGTGCCCATGGAAAAAGTGATGGAACCGCAGGACATGCCAAAAGCATTGGAACGTTTGGCCGATTGCGATCTGATTCTCATTGATACACTGGGCACCAGCTACCGCAACCGGGAACAGCTGGACAACATCCAGCAGTACCTCAAGGGACTGGAGGAGATCCGTAAAACCGTGGTTCTCAATACGACCATGGATCTGGCTGTGTTTGAGCGGGCGTTGGACACCTATAAACAGTACGATGTGGACTACACCATTTTTACGAAACTCGATGAAATGGACAACCCCTATCGGTTGCTGGAATATCTGGACCGGAACCAGGCCCCACTGGCGTACATCTGCACCGGGCAGTCTGTGCCCGATGACCTGCAGGAAGCCAGCGGAGATGGCCTTCTTTCCTATCTTTGGAAGGAGGGACAGGCGTGAAAGACCAGGCGCACAATCTTAAGCAACTCCTGTTTGACGGGCCGGCCCGGGAGCCGCAAGTCACGGTGTATGCGGTGGTCAGTGGGAAAGGAGGCGTGGGGAAGTCCAATATTTCCCTGAATTTGGCCCTGGAGATGCACCGGTGTGGCCGTCGCGTTCTGCTGATCGACGGGGACACCGGAATGGCCAATCTGGACATCCTGGCTGGAGTGGCCGGGCGGCACTCTATGATCAATTATTTCGAGGATGAACTTCCGTTGGAAGACATACTGATCGAGATCCAACCGGGGTTCCACCTGCTTCCCGGGGGCAGCGGTCTGTCCGGGCTGCAGAGCCAGAGCCGGGAGGAAATCCGCTCCTTTGTGGACGACCTGATGGGACGGTCCTACGATGTGATCCTGATTGATGCGGGAGCCGGGGTGAACGCAAAGCTGCTGTCTTTTGTGTCGTTCTCCCATGAACTGATCCTGGTGACCGTTCCGGAACCCACCGCCATGGCGGACGCCTACAGTCTGGCCAAGATTCTGTCGGTGTACAGCATCAAAGAGGAGGTCGGGGTGGTGATCAATCAGGTGTCGGGACGCCGGGAAGCGTTGGAGACCTATGAGAGGCTGGAGAAAGTGATCACCACGTTTCTCAACTTGAAGGTGCGTTTTCTGGGATACATCTCCAGTGATCCGAAAGTCCGCCGGGCCGTGAATCTGCAGCGTCCGTTCTCAGAGGCGTTTCCGTCATCGGCAGCCAGCCGGGACATCGGTGAGCTCTGCAGTGTTCTGCTGGATGGAGCACAGATCCGTCGGACAGGGACACTGGCCGACACGGTGAGCCGCTTTATGAAGGTATTCAGCTGAGCAGGGAGGCATCATGAATAGACAGGACAACGTCCCCATTCGGGTGAACGATAAAATTGAGATCAAAGTACAGGAGGGCCTGGTGGCCAACAGCCTGATCCAGGAAGTGGAAGACGATTTTATCGGGATCACGGTTCCTGTTTACAAGGGGCAGTACAAATTCTTGGAGCGCGACGGGACCTACGAGGCCATTGTCTACCAGAAACAAAAGACGTTGGGATTGAAGATCCAGATTACTGGAAAAATTTCGGGGAATGTGCCCCTGTACCGGGTCAGGATCCTCAAGGATTTGGGGACGGTACAGCGTCGGGATCATGTCAGGGTGCCCGCAAACCTGCCGTTTCGTTATGCCTCCAACAAAAATCTGATGAACCTGCAGTTTGCCCAGGAACATTTCGGGTCCTACCAGCGGCAACTGTCCAAGTACCTGGAAGAGGGGATTGTTTTGGACATCAGTGCCGGGGGGATCAACTTTTCAACCCAGGAAAAATTGCAGATCGGCAGTGAGATACTGATGTTTATCGATGCTGAGGATCTACGGTTTATGGGTAGAGGGCAGATCCGCCATCACCGGTATGCAGACCAGGGTCCCAAACCGGTGAACCATTACGGCGTGCAGTTCGTGGGACTGGATTTCAAGACACAGGACGCCATTGTGAAACACGTGTTCAGGATGATGAGAAAGGCCAGGGAATATTGATGCGCGACAGTTCAACGAACGTTGATTACAGAAACAAAGAAGACATGATTCTGCGGCATATGCCCCTGGTTAAAAAAGTGGTGGACAGGATCGAATTTTCGGCTACGGACATGGACCGGGATGACCTGTTGAGCATTGGCATGATCGGCCTGATGGATGCCGTCGACAAATTCGATGCGGGAAAAGGGGTTCCCTTTGAAAGTTATGCGCGGGTCCGGATCAAGGGTACGATCATTGATGAGCTCCGGAGGGCAGGGAAGGTGTCGCGCAACCGGATTCGTGATTTGAATCAGTTCTACGAGGAGAAGGCTGCGCTCGAACAGGAACTGATGCGCACCCCCACCGATGAGGAAATCAGCCAGCGGATGGGCATTGGGGCCAGGGAGCTTGGAAAGATCCACGAGACCGTGAACATCCTGCCGACGGTTTCCCTGGAAAACGCGCTTTTTTCCGCAGACCGGCAGCAAAGTCTCCACGGTTGCCTGGAGGATCGTCATGCCCTTTCGCCAGAGTCACATCTGCTCGCCGGAGAAACCCGGCAGATGCTGCGTCAGGCCCTTGGATCACTCAAGGACAGGGAACGGGCGGTTCTCAACATGTATTACACCGAAGAACTGACACTGAAGGAAATCGCCTATGTTTTGGATGTCTCTGTCCCACGGGTCTCTCAGATTCACAGCCGGATACTGATGAAACTTCGGGAAGAAATGGAACGACTGCAGCGGGAGGACCGTGACGGATGTTGATTGGTGTGATGGTGCTGGGTGGCTGTCTGGTGGGGGCAGGAATGCTTCTGGCCCAGCGGGAATTGTATGACAGTGAGCGGATTCATTTTAACAATCGGGTTAATTTTTTCCAGTTGTATGCCGATAAGGTTGATGAACGGCTGGGACACATTGAAGCGAGTCTGAACCGGATGCTGGAAACCGTCCAGGAAGGGCGGACAGACCTGCCGGGAGAAGCGGTGCCAAAAGGGCCGGCCCGGGTGGCACCGCAGTACCACGCCCGGATGGAAGAGATCAACCGTCTGGCCGACGAGGGACTGACCTTTGACCAGATTGCCAAGAAAATGAAGATGAACAAGGGGGAAGTCCAATTATTACGCAATCTTTCAAGAGGCTGATGGGAACCCGGGGCTTTGCCCTGATGGCTTTTGGCCTGGGCCTCATGGTGGGGGCCCTGTTGATGTATCTGAACCTGACGTCTCCGACAGTGGTCGAACGAAACGCCAGGGACCTGGGCATGGTGATGCCCCATGAAACAGGAACCATAATGGAACAGGAGGGACTCAAATGATCCGCAGTCTGTATAACACCGGAATGGGAATGCTGGTTTTGCAAAAACAGCAGGAAACCGTCTCCAACAATCTGGCCAATGTGGAAACCCCGTCATATAAAAGCCGGGAACTTCTGATGGAAGCGGCCTTTTCGGAAACGGTGGTCAACCATGCCCAGGGACGCAGGAATGTGCTGGGCAGCCTGAATCTCGGTACCCGGGTGGGAGGACTGCACACGGATCTGGACCAGGGAGTGCTGACGGCAACCGGAAGCTCTCTCGACGTTGCACTTCAGGGAACGGGTTTTTTCCAGATTCAGACCCCCGATGGACAGGTGTTGAGCCGAAATGGACGGTTTCATCTCAGTGAGAACGGCGTTCTCGTGGATGAAGGGAACAACCCGGTGCTGGCCATCGACGGAACGGGAGATCTGGTGCCGGTGCCGGTGGAGAGCCCGGAGGGTTTGTCAATCGGAGCAGATGGCGCGCTGACTGGAAGTGACGGGGCGGCTTACCGGCTGTCCTTGGTGGATGTGACCGATCCGGGGGAGCTGGTCTCTCTGGATGACGGGTACTTTGGGACCGGGATTGGCAACCTGGAACCGGCCGCGGGAACGGTGGTCCGGCAGGGATTCTATGAGCGGTCCAACGTGGATGTGACAGATGGGCTGATCCGGCTGATGAACAACACAGCCATGATGGGTGCCAACGGACGGGTGCTGACCACACTGGATGAAACACTGTCCCGGGCGGTCAATGAAATCGGAAAGCTGTAGGAGGACGCCAATGAATAAGACGATGGACATTGGACGTAGCGGCATGCAGGCCCACAGCATCCGGGTGGACCGGATTGCCCAGAACATGGCCAACCTGGAGACCCGCGGATACAAAAGGGCAGAAACGACATTCGGACAGCTGGTGCGAAACGCCATGCAATCGGATTCGGTGGCCCTGAGTGAAGATCTTCCGGAAGACCAGCGTTTCGGAGGCAGTGGGGTTATGGCGCTGCGAAGCCTGACAGATTTTCGCCAGGGGCCGGTGGAGCCCACGGGTCATCCGCTGCATCTGGCCATTGAGGGACCGGGGTTTTTTGGGGTTCGCGATCCACAGGGCACCCTGCTTATGACCCGGCAGGGAGACTTTCGGCAGGACGCAACCGGCCGGATTGTCGACCCTTCGGGCTATTTACTTGACATCGACCCGCTGCCGGGACAGACACTGGAGATCGCCCCGGGCACCCTTCTTTCCATGGACGAAGAAGGCACTGTCCTTGCCGGAGAAGGCCAGGAAAAAACGCCTGTTGGGACCCTGATGCTTTATGGGGTCACCGATCCCAACATGATGTTGGTCCGGGAGGGCTATTACACCGTTGACAATGAGGATCTGCTGATCCGGTCGGCGGAGGAACCGGAGGCCTTTGGGCAGTTGCGTACCGGACAGCTGGAACGGTCAAACGTGGATCTGCTGCAGGAAATGACGGACATGATCGTGTCGCAGCGGGCCTACCAATTGAGTTCGAAGGTCGTGGCGGCTGCCGATGAGACGATGGGAATTGTGGGAAATTTGTTGTAGGGGTACAGGCTCTGCACGCAGAGCCTGATTTTTTCTGTGCCTTGTGGGGACAACAGGGCCATCAACCGGGGAGGCATTGCATAACAATGAACATCACAGAGAAACTGAAGAGCATCAAGATCAGAACAGCACAGGGAATCGGAAGCGCAAAACGGGGTGCGGTTCCCCGGAAAAAGGAGCTGAAAACGGGTGTGGATATGAACGGGACACGACAAAGGAAAGGCCCGGCCTCCAGGGATGACGACAACCTCCGTTCGGGGAAGTTGTTCCGCATGGACAACCTGAAGGTGCGCAGCAAACTGTTGGTCATGGTTGTGCTGACCGGACTGATCCCTGTCCTGGCGGTCAGCGGGTTTAACCTGATCCAGGCCAACCGGGAAATCACCCGGGAGGTGGTCACGGCGCAGAACATTTTTGCAGCGGTGACTTCCGAACGGCTTGACCAGTATTTCCAGGGCCGGGAAGGCGATGGACAGGTACTGGCGGCGTCCCGGATCCTGCGGGAAGGGGCGGCAGCGTTCAGCAGCTTTGAATCCACAGAGGAGGAGAAAACCCAGGCAGCCAGGGAGATCGGGGCGTTTGTCCAGCTGACCCTGGACCAGTACGATTACACGGATATTTATGTGACTGACCGGTTTGGCAACATTGTGTACAGCGTCAACTACGATCCGCGGGATATTTCCGGGTTGTCGTTGTCGGAGAGCATGTTCCGGCTGGCCAGAGACGGGCGGCAAAACTGGTCGGATATCTTTTATTTTTCGTTTATCAGGGACAACATTATGGTGCTGGCCACGCCCGTATACAGCACTGCGCAATCAGAACAGTTTGTGGGCACGGTGAACATCGTTCTTAACCAGGAGAAAATCAATGCCATTGTCCATGAAGGTCTGGA
>SKMO01000130.1 GCA_007121025.1 Bacillota bacterium
GGCCCGCCAGGTTCCCGGAGCCGGCCGTCCAAAACCGGGCAAACCGCTCGTCTGCCTCCACGATCTCCGGACCGGGTCCGTGTTTGTCCGAAAGACGACTCAGACGGACGTAAGCCACAGCCGGCCGTTCATCTATGTTCTGTTCCCCGTTGTTCTTGGTCATGTGTCTTCCTCCATACAGTTCCTGTGCCACGGGTATGCTCCCTTCCCTTGTATTCCACCCGATTGACCGGTTTTCCTGCCGGAAACGCAAAACGACAGCCCGAAGGCTGTCGTTTCACACCCTCACAAAAGAGGGATCCTGTATCGAATGATTTCCTGCCGGAAAATCAACTCCTAAAGGAAGAACTTGGAATACAGACCATAGATCATCACGACGCCCACAGCGACGGGAATCACAACCCCCACCAGGGGGCCGTACCATCCGCCAAAGACAATCTTTCCTTTGGGGTCGTTGATTTCAGAGACCGCATTCTTGGTTTTCCAGACATGCGCGGCAAAGATGGCCGTCAGCAGCCCGCCCAGTGGCAGGAAGATGTCAGAAGCCAGGAAGTCGTAGGTGTCCAGAATGTCCATGCCCGCAATGTTGATGTGGCTCAGGGTGCTGTAACCCATGACCGCGGGAACACCCAGCAGGAAGATCAGGCCACCGAGAATGAACGATGCCTTCCACCGGGGCCAGCCTTTTTCATCTGTGATCCAGGCCACCACCACTTCCAGAAGGGAAATGGAACTGGTGAGCGCCGCCACAGACAACAGGGCGAAAAACATGGTTCCGAACACAATGCCGCCAGGCATCACGGAAAACGCGCTGGGCAGAACCATGAAGGCCAGGCCAACACCGGAATCCGGCGGAATGTTCAAGGCAAACAAGGTGGGGAAAATCGCCAGACCGGCGATCAGGGCGATCCCCGTGTCCAGTCCCACAACCCAGGCTGCGGAATCCGCCACGTTGTCCTTGCGGCTCAGGTAACTTCCGTAGGTGATCAGTGCGCCCATGCCCAGAGAAAGGGTGAAGAACGCCTGGCCAATGGCCCGCAGGAAGGTTTGACCGGTCACTTCAGACAGGTCCGGGGTCAGCATGAAGGCCACGCCGGCGCCGGATCCCGGCAGGGTCAGGCCTCTGACGACCAGACCGAGAAGCAGGATGAACAGCAGGGGCATCATGGTCTTGGCCACCCGCTGGATGCCGTTGACCACACCGGCCCCGATGATCAGGATGTTCACCAGCATGAAGCCAAAGTGCCAGTAGATGGGAATCGTCGGGTGCGTAATGTGCCCAACGAACATGCCCACGAAATCTGCGTCAGCGGAAAACCCCTGAAGGGCTTTCACTGTATACGCCACGGACCAGCCTGCAATAACGGAATAAAAAGACAGAATGACAAATCCGGTCAGGACGCCCAGTGCGCCAACCAACCACCAGGGTGTGCCCTCAGCCAGCTTTTTGAAAGCGCCCACGGGATTTCGCTGGGTAACCCGGCCAATGGCGATCTCGGTTGTCAGCAGGGGGTACCCAATCAGGAAAACGATGGCGAGATAAATGAGGATGAATGCAGCTCCCCCTTCGGTGCCAACCACGTAGGAAAATCGCCAGATGTTTCCCAGTCCTACTGCGGACCCGGCTGCAGCCAGAATAAAGCCCAGTTTCGAGGTCCATTGTTCTCTTGCCATACAACGACCAACTCCTTTTTCTTGTTTTATTCTCCAGGACACAGCGTACGAAAGCAAAAGCCGGCAGGTCTGGCGTGATGATCACCCCTGCCCCCGAAACAATCCGTGTCTCTGTGAAACGAACGTCATCCGGGCATCCAATGCCCGCCTGATTAGCCCCTATTCTATCCAAAAACGGAGCAATTTCATAGGAAAATCAGGAAAGTTCCTGAGATTTTCTAAATAAGAAATGATTTCAAAAAAACGCAGGGCCAGCCCTACAGACAACCGTCTTCAGTCCCCGGCCGGAAAGCCCTCCGGTCATTTCGGTCGGGCCCCGGGCAACTTGCCCCGTCCGGCATGGGTCCATCATGGCCAAAATCAATCCCGCCCTTATGAGGTGGCCCTCACGGCAGTCGATGACCGCCCGGGGTCTGGGCCGCAGCCTCACCGGAACAGCCGGCCAATGGCAGCCTCAGGTGCTGAAGAAGAGCCAGAGCCCGGGATTCTCCCCCAAACCCTTGCAGCGCTTCAACAGAACACCCCTGTCAACTTTCTTAGACTTTACCCTGTTTCCAACCCGATTGCAAGACAAACGGCACAATTGGCCATACTTTTTGAAATCGTTTGCTTAGTAGCGCATTTCAATATTCTTTACCGATATTGTTTCCCGATATTGTGTTTCGATCTTTCCTTTGTTAATCTATGCCTACAGACCAACAGACAAGGAGGATCCTGATGACTGAACCCTATGTGCAAAAACTGTTTCTGGGGCTGATTCACAGCCACATTCTCCATCATGCTGCCCGGGAACCGTTCTACGGTCTCTGGATGATCGAAGAGCTGTCCTCTCACGGGTACGCCGTCAGTCCGGGGACGCTCTACCCCCTGCTGCATAAAATGACCGCAGACGGACTGCTGGAGGTCCACCCCCGGGTGGTGGACACCCGGGTCCGCAAGTACTACACCGTGACACCCCGGGGCCGGGAGGTTCTTGATGCCTGCCGGGCCCGGATCCGGGAAGCCTGCCGGGAACTGTGTGAGGGGGGAAGCACCCATGACTGAGCCCCTGTTTGCCACCCGGGACCTGTGCTTCCGTGATTTTCTGTCTTACCCGGATCTGACCGTGTCCTCCGGCCAGGTGACCTTTATCACCGGCAGAAGCGGCAGCGGAAAGAGCACCCTGCTCAAGCTGTTCAATGCCACCGAAAACCCCAGCCACGGAACGGTCCTCTACAGGGGCACCCCTCTGTCCGGGCTGAGCGGTCCGCAAATCCTGGAACTGCGCCGGGACGTCTCCCTGGTCTCACAGGACTCCTTCCTGTTTCCAGGGACCATCCGGGACAGTTTCCAGCGTTTTTTCACCCTGCGGAAAAAACGCCCCCCGAAGGACGAGACCATCCGGCTGTTTCTGGACCTGTGCAACGTATCACTGACGCCCGACGGTGACACGTCCACCCTGTCCGGGGGGGAACGCCAACGGGTCTACATCGCCCTGTTTCTGTCCCTGTCCCCCCGGGTTCTTCTGCTGGACGAACCCACCGCCGCCCTGGACACCGAAGGGGCCCGGACCGTCCTTGATAACCTGACCGGTTACTGCCAGCGACAGGAGACCGATCTGGTGGTGGTCAGCCACGACCCGGCCCTCCGGAAGGCCTTTTCCGGGCACACCGTGGACCTGGACATTCCCCCGGAAGGAGGACACGGCCATGGCCAATAATGTGGTGGCCATCTCCATGGGGCAGTTCGCCCTGGCCTACGTCCTTCTGCTGGTGGTGCTCCTTCTGATGAAACGCTCCCGGATTGAACAGACCGGACTTCTCCTGATGGCCTCCCTGCGGATGACCCTTCAACTGGTCCTGGTGGGTTTTTTGCTGCAGCTCATCATCGGGGACCCCCGGCCACTGTATACCCTGGCCTTTCTGAGCGCCATGTTCGGCTTTGCCATTTACCGGACCCTGAGTACCCGCAAAGACCTCAACCGCCGGTTTCAGTGGGCGGTGGCCTTTTCGATCGTCTTCTCCGGTCTGGCCGTGGTTGTCTATTTTATCTTGGTGGTTGTCGGTGAAAGCCTGTTCAATCCCCAGTACGCCATCCCTCTGGCCGGCATGATCGTCGGAAACGCCATGACCGGGATCACCCTGGGCATCAAGACCTTTATGGAAAGCCTGCGGGACAACCGGCTGCAGATCCGCACCCTGACCAATCTGGGCATCGACTGTCAGACCATCCTGAAACCCTTTGTCAACAATGCCCTGGAAAGCGCGCTTCTGCCCACCCTCAATTCCATGCTGGGCATGGGCATCGTCTTTCTGCCCGGCATGATGACCGGACAGATCCTTTCCGGGACCATGCCGGCCACGGCCATTCTCTACCAAATCGCCATCATGCTGGCCATCACCGCATCGGTCTGCCTGACGGTCTTTCTCAGTCTGAACCTGGGCTACCGCACCCTGTACAACGACCGGGAGCAGTTCATGACCCGGGAAGAAGCGGACCGGGCCTGACGCCCGGCCCGCAGGACAACGGTTCTGCCTCAGAGGAGGCACACCGCTTCCACCCACCATGAAAGGGGATTTGCACCCGGCAAATCCCCTTTCTTTATTAATATAGATCGTTTGGCCTATAACCCGCCCAAAAGCATGCTGGCAATGTTGAAGTAGACCAACAGGGACAGCGTGTCCACCACCGTGGTGATCAGTGGCCCCGCCATGATGGCCGGGTCCAGATTGAGTTTCTTGGCCGCAATGGGAAGTGAGCCCCCCAAAAGCTTGGCCATGATCACCGTGGCCCCCAGACTCAGGGACACGGTGACCGCCACCAGAAAGCTGTACCCGAAAAGAAACATCCGGACCATGTTCACCAGGCCCAGAACCACACTGACGATCAGGCTGACCCGGAATTCCTTCCAGAAAACCTTCAGGTAATCGGTCAGCTCAATTTCCCCCAGGGCAATCCCCCGGATCACCAGGGTGGACGACTGGGAGCCGGCGTTTCCGGCAGTGTCCATCAGCATGGGGATGGACGCCGCCAGCACGACCACCGCACTTAGAATGTCTTCAAACGTGCCGATGACCGCCGCCGTGAATGTGGCCGAGACCATCAGCAGAAGAAGCCAGGGAAACCGTTTCCGGGCCAGGGAAAACGTGCTGGAGTGGAGATACTCCTGGTCGTTGGGGGCCATGGAGGCCATTTTGTGGAAGTCCTCGGTGTTTTCCTCTTCCATGACGTCCATGATGTCATCCACCGTGATGATCCCCACCAGCCGGTTTTCCTTGTCGACCACCGGAATGCTCAGAAGGTCATACTTGCGGACCAGGTGGGCCACTTCCTCCTGGTCGTCCAGGGTGGTCACGGAGATCACATTCTCACTCATGATCTCTCCGACCACCTGGTCGTCATCCGCCAGGACCAGTTTGCGCAGGGAGACGATCCCCTCCAGTACCCGGCTGTCACTGAGCACATAACAGGTGTAGATGGTCTCCTTGTCCGGACCGGTCTTCCGGATGTGCTCCAGGGCCTGGACCACGGTCATTTCCTTTCGCAGGGACACGTGTTCAATGGTCATGATGGATCCGGCACAGTCCTCCGGATAGTTCAGAAACTGATTGATCTGCCGGCGTTCCTCCTCGGAAGACGTCTTGATCACCCGTTTGACCACAGAAGCGGGCATCTCTTCAAGAAAGTCGATCTTATCGTCAAAAAACAGTTCAGCAATGATTTCCTTCAGTTTCGCCTCACTGATCACCTCGACGATCGCCTGCTGCTGCTGGGGAAGCAGATGGGCAAACACCTCCGCCGCCACATCTTTGTGCAGAAGCCGAAAGACAATCAGCGTGCTCTTGGCATCCAGATCATCGATGATCTCCGCAATGTCCACCGAAGGAATGTCGGTCAGTTCGGTCCGCAGCATCGCGTATTTTTTCTCCTGCAGCAGCGCATCGATCCGCTCCTCCCGGAGTTTGATGTTCTCATCCATGTGGGTCACCGTCCTTTCCGCACCCCGTGCTTAGAAACCACCCAGAAGGGAGCTGGCCACATTAAAGTAAACCAGAAGGGACAACACGTCCACAAAGGTCGTGATCATGGGCCCGGCCATGATGGCCGGATCCACCCGCAGCAGTTTGGCTACAATGGGAAGGGATCCGCCCAGCAGTTTGGCCATGATCACGGTCGCTCCCAGGCTGATCGACACGATCACCGAAATGACCAGGTCGTTTCCAAACAGAAGCATCCGGAGCAGGTTCACAAGGCCCAGGGAAGTCCCCACCACGGCCCCCACCCGCAGCTCTTTGGAGAACACCTTCAGGTAATCGGTCAGTTCAATCTCCCCCAGGGCCATCCCCCGGATCACCAGGGTGGACGACTGAAAGCCCGCATTGCCGGCCGTTCCCATCAGCATGGGGATGAACGCCGCCAGAATCACCACGCCCGCCAGAATGTCTTCATACGTTCCGATCACCGTAGCCGTGAAGGTGGCCGAGACCATCAGCAGCAGAAGCCAGGGAATCCGTTTGCGGGCCAGTGAAAGGGGACTGGCCTCAAGGTATTCCTGGACGATGGGCGACATCAGGGCCATCTTGTGGAAGTCCTCGGTGCTCTCTTCTTCGATGACGTCCATGATGTCGTCAAACGTGATGATGCCCACCAGCCGGTGTTCCTTGTCGACAACCGGGATGCTCAGCAGGTCATACTTGCGCACCAGATAGGCCACTTCCTCCTGGTCATCCAGGGTGGACACGGAAATCACATTTTCGTTCATGATGTCCCCGATGATCTCATCACCGTCCGCCAGGACCAGCTTGCGCAGGGAAACGGTTCCCTCCAGGACCCGGCTCTCATTGAGCACGTAACAGGTGTAGATGATTTCCTTGTCCAGGCCGGTCCGCTTGATGTGTTTGAGGGCATCCCGAACGGTCATTTCCTTTTTCAGGGACACGTGCTCAATGGTCATGATGGACCCGGCACAGTCTTCCGGATAATTTAAAAACTGATTGATCAGCCGCCGTTCCTCTTCGGAAGACGTTTTAATGACCCGCTTGACCACCGAAGCGGGCATCTCTTCGAGAAAGTCAATTTTGTCATCAAAAAACAGCTCCGCAATGATCTCCCGAAGCTTCTGTTCACTCATGGATTCAACGATGGCCTGCTGCTGCTGGGACGACAGGAATGCAAACACGTCGGCCGCCACATCCTTGTGCAGCAGACGGAAAAGAATCAGCGTATCCTTTGCTTCCAGATCGTCCATAATTTCCGCGATGTCGACCGACTGGACCTCTTCCAGCTCGGCACGAAGGGCGGCATACTGTTTCCCGGCCAGAAGATCCCTGACCCGGTCCAGTTCAATTGCATTGATTTCGTCCATGGGGCACCTCTCATGTCCTGAGGAGCCCTCCACGTTCTGTGGAGAAAACTCCCCGAATGTGTCGTTTCCGGTGACTGGTTTGCGTTTGCCTCGGCCAAGGGTCCATTTTCCCCACCTCCTTTGGTTTTGGGCAGCCCGCATTTGCGGGGCGCCCTTTTCCTTTCTATTGTAACGTTGCACAGCCCGGCTGACAATAACTTCCGTTGTGTCCGGCCCCGTTTGTTTGTCTTTCTGTTCCTCATTTCCGGCACAACCACGCCGGATCCCCCCTCCGTTTCTGGTCTTTTTTACGGGTTTTCGTGCCTTTTCGCGCTTTTAAAGGATTTTCTTGCCGTTTCGGGTGTCGTTTTTTGCTGTTTACTGTATAATAATAAAGTTGACCGCAAGAGCGGTCTCCCTGAGGAAATGGAGAATTGAAATGGAAAAACAGAGAAACGACATACGAAACATTGCTGTGATTGCCCATGTGGACCACGGCAAGACCACCCTGGTGGACGGTCTTTTGCGTCAAAGCGGCATCTTCCACAGCAAGCAGCAGGTCCGGGAACGGGTGATGGACTCCGGGGATCTGGAACGGGAACGGGGCATCACCATCCTGTCCAAAAACACGGCTGTCCACTATGAGGGTGTCCGGATCAACATTCTGGACACCCCCGGCCATGCGGATTTCGGAGGCGAAGTGGAGCGGGTCCTGAAAATGGTCGACGGGGTGCTTCTGCTGGTGGACGCCTTTGAAGGCCCCCGGCCCCAGACCCGCTTCGTCCTGAAAAAAGCCTTTGCCCTGAAACTGGCCCCCATTGTGGTGATCAACAAGATCGACCGCCCGGATGCCCGGGCCACCGAAGTGCTGGACGAACTGCTGGATCTGTTCATTGAACTGGGCGCTGACGAAGACCAGCTGGACTTTCCGGTGGTCTTCGCTTCGGCCAAGCAGGGCGTGGCCAGCCTGGACCTTCAGCACAGGGGAGAGAACCTCAAGCCCCTGTTTGAAGCGATCCTCGGCAAGGTCCCTGCACCCCTGGGGGATCCGGACGGTCCTCTTCAGGTGCTCATCACCGCCCTGGATTACGATGACTATGTGGGCAAAATCGCCATTGGCCGGGTGGTCCGGGGAAGCTTGAAATCCGGTGGTTCCTATGGCCTCTGGAAACGGGACGGCCGCCTGGTCGAAAACAAGATCAGCGGTCTCTATCTGTTTGATGGCTTAAGCCGGGTTGCGGCTCCGGAAGCCGCCCTGGGCGACATCATTGCGGTGACCGGCATGGATGACATTGCCATCGGGGAAACCCTGACCGATCTCGAGCGGCCGGAGCCCGTGGATTATGTGAACATTGATGAGCCCACCCTGGCCATGACCTTCCGGGTCAACGACAGCCCGTTTGCCGGCACTGAGGGAACCTATGTGACCTCCCGGCAGCTTCGGGAACGGCTCTTTCGGGAAGTCCGGACCAACGTCAGCCTGCGGGTGGAAGAAACCGGCGAAACCGACCGGTTCCGGGTGTCCGGTCGGGGAGAACTGCACCTGGCCATCCTGATTGAAACCATGCGCCGGGAAGGCTATGAATTTGCCATCTCCAGTCCGGAGGTTATCCTGAAGGAGACCCCCGACGGCACCATGGAACCCACGGAACACGTGGTCATCGACATTCCGGAGGGATCCCTGGGGATCGTCATGGAAAAAATGGGCTCCCGCCGGGGCGTGCTTGACGGCATGGCCAATGTGGGACCCGGATCCCTGCGGCTGGACTTTTCCATCCCGACCCGGGGCCTTCTGGGCTACCGTTCGGAATTCATCACGGACACCCGGGGAGAGGGCATCCTCAATGCCCTGTTTGCCGGCTATCAGCCCCTTGCCGGGGAAGTCCCGTCCCGGAGCCGCGGGGCCCTGGTGGCCTTTGAGCGGGGAGAATCCACCGCCTACGGCCTGTACAACGCCCAGGAGCGGGGAACCCTGTTTATCGGACCGGGAACCCCGGTGTACGAGGGCATGATCATCGGGGAAAACGCCCGGCCCGACGACCTGCCGATCAACGTCTGCAAGAAAAAGCAGATCACCAACATGCGGGCGTCCGGTTCCGATGACGCCCTTCGGTTGTCTCCGCCCCGGCAGATGAGTCTGGAAAAATGCCTGGAGTTCATCGAACAGGACGAACTGGTGGAAGTGACCCCGGTCTCCGTACGGATGCGAAAGGCCCTGCTGACCCGGAACCAGCGAAACAAAGCCCGGAAATAATCCGCTCCGGAGAGACAACACCGACCGCTGTCCGCACGAACAGATACAAGGGCCACAAGGGCAGAAACGAAAACACGACACGCAGCACACCATACAGTCAGCGCGACAACAGCATGAAAACAGCGTGGCAACGCAATGCAAAGACATAAACCTCACTCAACGACGCAAAGAGAGGCCCGATCCAGCCGGATCGGGCCTCTCTTTGCGTCATGAATCCCATTGCATACATTATCTGCTTCCATCCGGAGCCAACAGGCGAACGGGCCCCGGGCTCAGCGCCTGACCCCGACAGCCAGCATCACCGGTTCTTCCTCGGTCAGCGGGCGGCTGCCCAGCTCCCCGGGGCGGGCCCCAAACAACCGGATCTGGTCAAACGCCAGACTGTCCATCAGCCAGCGGATTTCCGTGGGCAGGTAATACCGGACCACCGCGTGACCCTCTTCACCCATCCGTTCGATCATCGTCAGGGGATCAAAGGAGTCATCGGCCCGGGGACCCTCAGCGTGGCGGGCCAGCCGGTACAATCCGTTGCGGGCGGTGAACACCAGTCTCCCACCGGAATGCAGGGACCGGGCGGCGTTTTTCAGAATCCGGAAATTATCCCCGTCGTCTCCGGCCAGTCCGAACACCCCGTCCCAGAGCATGATCACCAGGTCAAAGGTGCCCTTGCCGTGGTACACCCGGGCATCTTTTTTGA
>SKMO01000020.1 GCA_007121025.1 Bacillota bacterium
CCGCGGCCGGACTGGGGATCATTCTGGGTCCGGGAATCGGAGGGGTGCTGGCCACCCGATCCCTGTCCACACCGTTTTTCCTGGGGGCGCTGGTCTGCCTGTCCACGGTGGTGATCATTGCGCTTTTCTTGCCGGAGTCATTGCCTCCCGGGAAACGGATCCGGCACACTGAAGGGGTAAAGACCCTGCAGTTCCGCCGGATGGGGCAGGCGCTGTTGTCGCCCATCGGGTTTGGACTGTTCATCGCGTTTGCGGTGTACTTCGGGAAATCCAACTTCTCGAGCATCTACGGGCTCTACGCCCTGGAGCGCTTCGGGTATGGCCCCGGTGAGGTGGGGGGCATCCTGATGATCATGAGCCTGGTCTACCTGATTGCCCAGGGATTCCTGGTGGGTCCCCTGACCCGGCGGTTCGGGGAACGGCGGGTCATCCTGGGGGCGCTTCTTGGAAACGCCCTGGGGTTTGTGCTGATGCTTTTGGCCGGCTCTTTCCTGACCATGGTGCTGGCCATCTGCCTGTTCATCCTGGTAAACGCCCTGCTCAAGCCGTCCGCCCTGTCCCTGATTTCCAAACAGTCCACCCTGGAAGGGGGGGTGACCATGGGTCTGGCGGAATCCTGGATGAGTATCGGGCGGATCATCGGGCCTCTGTGGGCGGGACTCATCTTTGACGTCCACCTGAGCCTTCCGTTCATCAGTGGGGCGCTGTTCTTCCTGGCAGTGTTCGTCCGCTTTTCCGCCCCTCGAGTGGGCGCCCGGACAAATGGCATTCAGGGAACAACCGAATCCTGAAAAAAGAGTTGACAAGCCGACACTGTGTCGGATAGAATAAATCGACACAGTGTCGGATTTCTTTTTGAAGGAGGATTGCACATGACAACAACAGCCAAGGCACAGCGGATCCGGACCATTTTGGAGGCCGGACACACGCTGTTTTCCCAAAACGGCTATCAGAACACCGCCATGTCGGACATTGCCCGGGCCACCGGCATGGCCCGGACCACCCTGTACGATTACTTCGGGTCCAAACAGGAGATCCTGTTTGCCCTGCTGGACGAGGTGATTTCCCGGCGGATCCTGCCGGATGAGAACGCTTGCCCGGTCGAACAGCTCACCCAGATCGCCACCGGGTCCCTGGAGCGGCTGCAGAAACATGAGGCCCTGTACCGGATCCTGTTTCAGGAACTGCCGGCTCTGGATGCACAGGTCCGGGAACAGGTGCTGCGGTGGCAGTCCCTGACCCTGGATGAGGCCAAAGGAGCCATCCATACCGGTCTGGCGGACGGCGTTTTTTCACAGGCACTGCAGGAAGAAGACATCCTGTTTGCGTTTACCGCGCTTCTGTCCGGCAAAATGAACGGGCTCTTGTACAACCCCAAGGCCTATGATGCCCGGGAGGAAGCCGGTCATGTGATGCAGCTGTTTCTGCACGGCACCATGAAGCGGGAGGTGACACCATGAAGCTGGAATACATCATCAGCGGGGAGCAGCACGAAACGACCCTTCTGTTTCTTCACGGGGCCGGTGCCTCGGCCAGACAGTTTGACGACCAGCATGAAGCGTTTGCCGACCGTTACAAGGTGGTCTCCCTGTCCCTGCGGGGGCATGGGGGCTCCCCGGTACCGGTGCCCAACAGCGCAGAGGCATACGCCCTGGAGGTCATGGGAGGAGACATTCTGGAACTGATTGTGGAGCTGGATCTTCAGCACATTCACTGCATTGGCAACTCTGCCGGAGGGGTCATGGGCTTTGAGGTCTGCTCCCGGATGCCGGAGCGGTTCCAAAGCCTGATCACCTACGGCACCACCGGACGGATGGCCCTGTCCGCCCGGACCGGAGATCTGTACGCCGGATTCGACCGGTTCATGCTCCGCCACATGAAGGAGCGATACATCCGGTTTCTGGCCAAACACACCTGCATGAATCCCGGTGCCAGAGAAGCCCTCCGCCGGCTGTTCGAAACCTCTGTGGACGCGATCCCTCCGTTTCGCAAAAACCTGGCCACCTATGATTATCTGGAAACGATTGCCCGGCTGCCCATGCCCTACCGGCTGATCCGCTGCGAACACGACAAGGGGATCAACGGGATGCTCGACCATACACTGGAGGCCATCGGTCGAAATCCCCGGGCCGGGGTGGTTGATCTTAAAGGTGTCGGTCACGTGGCCAACCTGGACGATCCGGAGCGGTTCAACCGGTTCCTGGAGGGGCTTATGACGGAAATCGCACAGGAGGAACAGGGGCAATGAACAGGCAAGTCAGGAAAGGATCAGGCAGACGCCGGATCCGGCGGGTGCTCACCGGAATGCTCCTGGTCATGGTGCTGTTGGTTGGCGGGGGGCTGTTTGCCGTGACCAGAGGCCTGGAGGAGGGACGCCACCTGGTGGTGGAAGACGTGGACCTGACGGAACTTCCCGACGGGGCGTACACCGGTGAACACCAGGCCGGTAGATGGTCCAACGTGGTGGAGGTGACCGTTTCGGATGGGAAGATCACCGGGATCAGTCTGCAGGAGGGGTTTCGCCAGGGGGACCTGATGGACACGGTGTTCGA
>SKMO01000107.1 GCA_007121025.1 Bacillota bacterium
CCACTTTACAGGATCATATCGTTCATCGTCGTTCCGTTTATTCTGGCGGGGATCTTTTACTATCTGTTTCGGCCGGTGGTCCGTTTTTTGCAGACGAAACGGATCCCCCGCACGGTTTCGATACTTGGCCTGTATATCCTGGGGGTGGCGCTTCTGGTCTTTTTCTCTATCTTTGCCGGACAGTTTCTTCAAACGGAATTTGAGACGTTTGCCGGGACGTTTTCCAAGGGACTGGAACTGATGGAAACGGCAAATGAACAGTTGCTGGAACGGGAGTTTTTTGGCATTGTGCCTCTGGATGAAATCCGACAGCAGGTCCGTCCCATGATGGAATCGACAGTCACGCTTTTGGCTGGGCGCTTTGGAGACGCCGTCTCTGCCGTGGTCAACGTGGTCCTGATCGTGTTTCTTGTCCCGGTGGTCCTTTTTTTCCTGCTAAAGGATGAAACGTTTTTTCATGAGCAGGTTCTCAGATTGTCTCCAGCCCGCTACCGTGACCATGTTGCGATCATGCTGCAGGACGTTGACCGCACTTTTCGCAAGTACATCATCGGGCAGTTTATTATCGGGGTGATGATGGGCCTGTCCACATTCATAGCCTACCTGGTCATTGGGTTGCCCAACGCTCTCATTCTCGGGGTGTTTGTCACACTGACGTCGTTTATTCCCTTTCTGGGACCTGTTCTCGGATTGTTTCCTGCACTTCTGATTGCTGTGACGTTCGGATGGCTGATGATCTTAAAGGTCCTGCTGATCTTTGTGGTGATTGAAGTTCTTGAGAGCAATGTGTATCGGCCGAATGTCATGGGTCATACGCTGCAGATGCATCCCTTGATGGTGGTGTTCAGTGTGTTTACGGCCACATATCTGTTTGGCATCATTGGTACATTTGTGGCTGTTCCGGTCTATGTGGCCGCACGGGAAGTGGGCCGTCGCCTCCTTGAGATTCGCAATGCCCCCAGAAATGAGACTGCCGACACACCGGAGTGAACCGAAATCGACAGACCGTTGGATACGCGCGCACATCGCCGGTGCCGGCAAAGGAAAGCCCGTCAGGATTTTGACGCCGGAAGAGGGATCGTGTAAAATGAGACCATACAAACATTCTGTTTTGACGACGTTGCTTTCCGGTCTGCAGGTCTTACTGCAAGGCCGGAATCTGTTTTCAGAATGATGCAAAGGAGAGATTCGATGGATATCTTGACCCGAGAAGAGCTGATGACCCTGGCAGAAATTGAAGAGAAATGGTGTGTTTCGATTTATCTGCCCACACACAGAAGGGGTGTGGAGACAAAACAGGATCCCATCGCATACAAGAAGCTCCTGCAGGATGCTCAGGAACAGTTGACGCAAAAGGGTTTGCGCCGACCTCAGATTGAACAGATAACCGCGGAGGCCAGAAAACTGCAGCAGGACAGTCTGTTTTGGCAACACAACAGTGACGGGCTTGCCCTTTTCCTGACATCCGCCGGGATGCGCATTTACCGGCTGCCCATCTCTCCCAAAGAGGAAGTGGTGGTGTCCAACCGGGTTTACATTAAACCGCTGCTCCCGATTCTGACGGAAAACGGACAGTTTTATGTCCTGGCGCTCAGCAAAAATCTGGTGCGGGTCTTCCGGGGAAGCCGCAACAGCATCAGCGAGCTGTCTCCAACACAGATTCCCAAAAACCTGGCGGAAGCGTTGCAGTTTGATCAGCCACAGTCTTTTCTTCAGATGCACTCTTCCAGTGGACGCAGTGGCTCTGCGCCGGTTTTCCATGGCCATGGTGGTGCGGAGGAATCGGCCAAAACAGAACTGCAGGAATATTTCCGCCAGATTTCCCGTGCTCTGGAAGATTTCCTTGAAGACAAGGATCTACCGCTGGTGTTGGCCGGCGTGGATTATTTTCATCCGCTGTTTCGGGAGGTCAGTCGCTACCCATATCTGATGGAAGAAGGCATCAAGGGAAACCCAGACCTTCTCCGACCGGAAGAGTTGCAGGACAAAGCCTGGGCGATTGTGGAACCGATCTATCTGGAAAGCCGCAGCAAAGCACAGGTGCAGTTCGAAGAACTGTCCGGAAAGAGCAGTGAAAAGGCGGCCGATTCGTTGAAGGACGTCCTTCTGGCGGCCTATGGCGGACGGGTTGATGCACTGTTTGTCGCCGACGGCAAACAGGTTTGGGGCACCTTTGACAGGGATGACGGACAAATCCTGCTTGATGACGATCAGGGCGGAGAGCCTTTGCTGGACCTGGCGTCCATGTACACCTTTATGAAGGGTGGCAAAGTGTATCTTGTGGATCCGGAAGCGGTGCCTGGAGGGAAAGATGTGGCAGCGATCTACCGGTTTTGAGTCCGGAGAACTGAGACAATGGTTGTGCCGAAAGCGGGGGCTTTCGGCACTTTTTGTACCATGGTCCTGTCCCGCAATGGGGCCGCGGAGCGCATTAAAGGCTGTTCGATGGTTCTTCTTTTGCTGAACAACAGACAGTTGGGGCGGAAATCGTCATTCGATGGCCTGAAAATGCATAATCCGGCGATCGATTCCAAGGCAAAAGAAGGAGTTGATCGACCGGCAGGAGAAGTATAAACGGACCATATTCAACAGCTGCCAGGCGCAGCGGTCAATGGAAGCAGACAAAGAAACGGAGGATCACATGCTGGATTTCAGTTATCAGAACGGGACAAGAATCCATTTTGGACGAAACACAGAACGGGATGCCGGAGAACTGACGGCACCTTATGGACAGACCGTATTGCTACTCTATGGTCAGGGAAGTATCCGGGGAAGCGGTCTGTATGACCGGGTCCTGTTAAGCCTGGAGAACAAAGGCCTGCGTGTGGTTGAACTGGGAGGCGTCAGGCCCAACCCCACAGTGGAGTTGGCCCGTCAGGGCATTGAACTGTGCAGGAAGAAACGGGTTGACATCATACTGGCGGTGGGTGGCGGGAGCGTGATCGATTCTGCGAAGGCAATCGCCGCTGGCATCGATCATGAAGGTGATGTGTGGGATTTCTATACGGGAAAGGCTGAGCCGCAAAACGCACTTCCGGTGGGCGTCATTCTGACGATCCCGGCGGCTGGCAGTGAATCCAGCATGTTTAGCGTTCTTTCGAATCCAGAGGGACAGTGGAAGAAAGGGTTCGGTCATCCCCTCCTGCGCCCTGCCTTTGCGATTTTGAATCCGGAACTCACTTTTTCCCTCCCGGCGTACCAGACCGCCTGCGGGGCATCGGACATGCTGGCCCATGTCATGGAGCGGTACTTTTCAAACACACCACACGTGCACCTCAGTGACCGGCTGTGTGAAGGAGTCATGAAGACCATTATTGAGCTGGCCCCACTTGCCATTATGGATCCGGAGGATTACGATGTCCGGGCAGAACTGATGTGGGCCGGCACAGTGGCCCACCATGATTTTTTAAACAGTGGCCGGGAAACGGACTGGGCATCCCACGGCATTGAGCATGAAATCAGCGCCCTGTATGATCTTGCCCACGGTGCCGGTCTGAGCATTGTGTTTCCTGCCTGGATGCGTTATGTGGTCCAGGGAAACACCGGGAAGATGGCACAGTTCGCCACCCGGGTCTTTGGATTTGAGCTGGACTTTGATCACCCGGACCGGACCGCCATGCTGGGGATTGAGGCGCTGGAAGATTTCTATATCAAACTGGGGCTGCCTGTCCGGCTCTGTGATGCGGGCATTGATGAGGACCGCATTTCAGAAATGGCCCGAAAGGCCACCGGCGACGGGGCCTGGACGCTGGGTACGTATCGAACCCTCGACAGCGAAGCGGTTGCGGACATTCTTCAGCTGGCAAAATAGGCCAGGTTGGAATCCCCCGGAGAAATTGGGGCAGATAGTATGATGTACCGCCTGTAAAAGGAGAACCGTTTGTGAGCAGCCATTTGAATGAACAGAACTATCGACATATATCTAACGGGCTGGCCATTTTCCGACAGGAGAGTGACAGGCAGTTTGTACTGGAAGAGTCCAATCCGTCTTTTCGTCATTTTCTGAGGGAAATGACGGAAGCCGGGAACGAAAAGAACCCCATGGACGTTGATGCGATGCCAACAGATGAGCAGTTGGAGGTGTTGTCGGGGATTCTGACGGATTGCTGTCAGGGTCAGGAGACGGGTCCTGTGGAACTGACGGGCAGGGATGGACACCCCTACGTGGTCAGTGCCGGTTTGCTGGACAGTCAAAAGATCAGTGTCTTTGTGCATCTGGGGTCTGCACATCTGCCGGGACAACCACTTTTACAAGAAAACTGCGGTCAGCGGAATTTTCTGCATGCGGACACAGACCTTCTGTTCGTGCTGAACCCTGAGGGAATCATCCAGGAAGTCAACGATGCGGTTGAGCATCTCTTGGGCTACCGGACAGAAGAGCTGACGGGACGACAGGTCCTCGACCTGGTTCACCCGGAAGACCGGGACCGGACCACCCAGGCCGCCGCTGACCTTCTGGGAAACGGCATCAAGCGCCGGGTCATCAATCGTCTGCTGACAAGTGCCGGGCAAATCCGTTGGATTGAATGGAACTCCCAGGTCAGTGACGGACGTATTCTTGGCAGCGCCAGAGACGTGACCGACAGAATCCGAAATCAGGACATTACGGGCCAGATGCTCGTTCTTTCAGAACGAATGCTGGCGTCTGAGGGAGAACCGGACGATTACGAAGAAATCATGCGCGTTTTTTTGTCCATTACCGGAGCCCGTTACGGACTGTTTAATGCCTACCAGGACAATGGGATGCTCAAAACACTGGCTCTCCGGGATCCGGAGGGAATTTTCGCCAGAGTCAGCCGTGAAACCGGACTTGCTTTTGAGGGGAAGCGCTGGGATCACGACCCGGATGTGATCCGTAAGGTTCAAGGCATGTCCACAGTGGTCTTTTCGTCCCTGGTGGAACTGGCCGGTCGACTGGTGAAGACGCCTGACCAGAAAGAGGCCCTGCAGCGTCTGCAGGACCGGTTTGGTCTGGGCGGTGTTGTTTTGGTCAAAATCCTTCATCAGGACCGACTGACGGGGAATTTTCTTCTGCTGATGAACCGGCATCAGCCCTACAAGGATGATGTTTACGCGGAAATGCTGATCAGGCAGCTGGGCCTGTATCTTGACCGGCAGCAGACCCGCAGGCAGCTGGTGGAGCAACGGAACATGATGAACCAGCTGATCAACCACATGCAGGACATGATTTTTTTCAAGGATCCCAATGGACGGTATCTCTTTTGCAACGATGCATATGCCCGGTATCTCGGGCGAAGCTGCGGGGAGATTGTCGGCCGGGACGAACAGTCCTTTTACCCTGGACATGTGTTCAGCCGGTTCAGTGAGGAAGATGCGAACATTCTTGCACAGAGAACCATCCGTCGTTTTGAACGACCTGTGGTTTATCCGGACGGAGCCGGGCGAACGGTCGACACCTTGCTGGTGCCCGTTTATGATCAAGAAGGAAAGGCACTGGGCATCCTGGGGGTATCCAGGGATGTGTCAGAACGCAGGGAACTCGAAGAACAGATTCGCCAGCACAACGTTCACCTGAAACAGGTCATCGATTCCGTACCCAATTACATATACGCCAAAGATGAAGATGATGTGTACCTGCTGATGAACCGGGCCATGTCTGCGGTCATGGGAATCGATCCGGACGATGCAGTGGGACGGTTTGAAGCAGATTTCAACCCGAACAGGGAGACAGTGAGCCGTTATCACGACGAAAACAGGCAGGTGATTCAAACAAAACGGCCATTGCTGATCCCGGAGGAACAGATTCCCAAAGCGGACGGGACCATCGGCTGGTTTCAGACGCAAAAAATCCCGTATCAGCATCCGCAATGGCCCAAGCCCGGTGTGCTTTGTGTATCAACGGAAATCACGGCCCGGAAAAACATCGAGCAGACCCTGCAGGAAAAACTGGCGTTTGAACAGTCTGTTTCCATGATCGCCTCATCGTTTATCAACATGCCTCTGGGCAGGCTGGATGAAGCGGTTGACCGGGCTCTGGGCCTTTGCTGCGAACACTTCGGGGTGGACCGGGCCTTTGTATTCACGTTTTCGGATGACGGACAGACCATGACCAAACGGGGGGAACGGTATCCGGAAGAACTTGCGCCCTGGACGCCGCTGAAGGAAGAATGGAAACCACAACAGAAAACGTACACAGTCGATCAGATGAATGTGTGGTCCGGACCGGTCCTGGCCGGGGAAGTGGTGCATGTCCCTGACTTGGACAGTCTTCCCGAACTGACGGAAAGAGAAAAAGAGCACTACCGCCGGATTGGCGTACAGTCGTTCCTGACCATTCCCATGATCCGGGAGGGCAAGACCATTGGCTTTATGGGCTTTGATTCCATCAAACAGAAGAAAAACTGGCCTGATGAACAAATTCTGCTCCTGCGGATCGTGGTGGATCTGGTGGCTGGAGCCTTGTCTAAGCATGAGACGGAACGGCGTCTGCGTTATCTGAGTCTTCACGACACCCTGACCGGATTGCCCAACAGAAGCAGTTTTGAAGAACAGATGACGCGATTTTCCGATCGTTCTCATGATCCGGTCTGTGTGCTGTCTGCAGATATTGACGGGCTGAAACTGGTCAATGATACGCTGGGACACCATATGGGTGACCGACTGCTTCAGGCAGGAGCGGGGATTCTTCAGACGGTCGTGCGAACACAGGACGTCCTGGCCAGGGTTGGCGGAGATGAATTTGTAATGCTCCTACCCCAGACAGACGAGCGGCAAGGCTCCCGGATCATGGGACAGATTGAAGAGGAAGCAGAACGGTACAACCGGGAGCATTCGACACTGCCCATCAGCATGTCTCTGGGGATTTCCTGTCGGCTGGCAAGCGAGGAAGATCTCAAAGAAACATACCGGCGTGCAGACGATGCCATGTACCGCAACAAAATGAACAAAGAATCCAGTGGTAAATCGTATATCATCAATGCATTGATGGCCACCCTGGGAGAGCGGGACTACATCACGGAAGGTCATGGCCGCAGGCTGGCAGATCTGACCATGCGGATCGGGATCAGCATGAACCTGGACAGCGGGCGCAGGGACAACTTGAACCTGTTGGCTCAGGTGCATGATCTGGGGAAAGTGGGGATCCCGGACGATATACTGTTCAAGCCGGGGCCCTTGACAGACGATGAATGGGAGATCATGAAGCAGCACCCTGAAAAGGGTTACCGCATTGCATCGTCTTCCCCTGATCTGTCCGGCATTGCTGACCTGATTCTCAAACACCATGAAAAATGGGATGGAAGCGGTTATCCACTGGGTGTTTCCGGTCAGGACATTCCGCTGGAATGCCGGATTCTGGCGGTGGTGGATGCCTTTGATGCCATGACACAGGACCGGCCGTACGCCAAAGCCAGAACCCACGCGGACGCTTGCGCAGAACTTCACCGTTGCAGCGGTACCCAGTTCGATCCGCAGGTTGTGGACGTGTTTATGCACGTGTTGACGCAGAAGGAGTGAATCTGATGGCTGAGAAATTGGAATATCAGGTGCAACTGGGAACCAGGCAGGGGTTTCATCTGGCTGGACTGCTCTTCCTGTACCTGAACCTTTACGTCCTTCTGGAGCGTTACGGTGCAGCACAGCATTGGGGTCTTTGGGCTTTGTTCACGGCAGGACTCCACCAGGGTCTGGTGGTGGTGATCTGGCGCCGGGCGCTTCTTTCGCCTCCGGTAGGAAAAAAAGCATTGAGAGCCCGAATTGCGCTGTTTGCACCAGCCTTTGCCCTCTTATTGATCAGCCGACTGGTCGTGACGGTCCTGTCGTCCCGGGACACGGCGGGAACCATGTTCCCGCCGGCAGAAGCTTCTGTGATTGCCATGGTCCTGATCGCAGGTTTGTGCGGCTGGACGATCTACAGTGTGATCCGGTATTTTGGATTGTTCAGGGCCCTGGGAGCGGATCATTTTGTCCCGGCGTACCGCCGGCTGCCCCTGGTCAAAGAAGGGATTTTCCGGTACACGCCCAACGCCATGTACACGTTTGGAACACTCCTTCTTCTGCTTCCGGGAATCTGGTATCGATCCGGGCCCGGTGTGGCCATCGGGTTATTCCATTACCTTGCCGTCTGGATCCATTACTGGGCAACAGAGCTGCCCGACATGGCGTATATGTACCAGAATACGAACCGCAAAAAAACCACTGTGTGAATCTTCTCCAACAGAAACAGCCGCCCCGGGGCGGCTGTTTCTGTTGGAGAAGATTACTGGCCCTTATCATCAGGGCATCGGACACGGTAGTCCTTTTCCAGCTGATGGATGGACGGTTGCGGGCCGCAAAGGAGGCAACGGTCACTGCGGTGGATGGCCGTGGACGACAGTTCTCCGTCCAGCGCATCGAACATCAGCAGGGCCTCCCGGGCCGGTGCCCTGCCCAGAATCAGCCCGATGGCCTGGAGGGCTTCCAAAAGCCCCAGAAGTCCGGGAACGGGACCCAATACCCCGGTTTCAGAACAGGAAGCCCCCAGGGCTGTGTCCTGCCGGGGAAACAGGCAGCGGTAACAAGGACCCTGGTCCGGGATCACAGTGGTGGTTAACCCGTAGAAGGTCAGCACGCCCGCTGTGATGAACGGTTTGCGGTTGAAGTAGCAGGCATCGTTGAGCAAATAACGCCCGGGCAGATTGTCCAGCCCGTCAATGGCCATATGGAAGCTGCTGAGCCAGTTCTGTGCGTTGTCCCGGCTGAAGGTTTCCGGGTAAAGGATCAACTGCGTTTTTGGGAACAGGGTTTTAAGCAGAGCGGCTGCAGAGTCGGTTTTCCGCATGCCGATCCGGCTGGTGGAATGGAGGATTTGGCGGTTCAGATTGCTCAGTTCCACCAGATCGTAATCTGCCAGCCCCAGGGTGCCAATGCCCGCTTTGGCCAGCATATAGGCAACCGGAGAGCCCAGACCACCAGTGCCAATCAGGAGGACTCTGGCATCAGTCAACCGACGGCCCCAGTGATCCGGAGGGGATTGTAGACCGACTTTCTTCGGTTCCCAGTGAAATTGGTTCGTTCTTCTGAACACCAGTGTTTCCAGATCGAACGAGAGGACATCAGAACAGGGCGTTCCTGTGTTCAGAAGACGAACCAGCGTCTGACTGACGGATAAAAGTCCCAGCATGGCGGACGAAAACACAGAACCCAGAGCCAGATAATCGGCATCGGCTTCTTCGGAAGACCGGGATCTGAATCCGCGGATGTCTTCCCGGAGAACTTTTTGCAGATCTTCAAAATCGTTGCACAACTTTAGAGCGCCATGCCAGAAGTTTTCCAGTCCCAGAAGGACAGGGGGGCCGTCCCGGCGGGGTAAGCAGCGTCCAGCGTGTTCAAGAGAACTCATCGGCCCAGTGAGGATGACCATATCCGGTGATTGTGGACAATGCCCATTGTCCGGCAAGGGACTGTTTGTCCACGGGGGTTGATCCAAAATGTTAAGCGAAATATCCGGATTGAGGTCACGGACATGCGCAAGCAGTCTGGACAGTTCCTGCTGGTCCTCCAGAAGAATCGACAGCCTGCCGATCCCGGAAGCTGCCAGATAGAGCAGCGTCAGATCGCAGGTCGTCACGCTGGGAGCCATGACCAGAACGTGTGACTTCATCAGGGTCTGTTGTCCGCTGGCGCCGATGTCCGGAATGATGATCTGGCGCAGGTAGCGGGTGGTCTGTTCTGCCGTTATAGTGGGTTGCCGGCGGCCTTTGGGCTCAGAGGGCAGACAACCATGGAGTGGAATTGCCGGTGATTCTTCGATCGGATGAACCAGCTTCTGTTCATGGTCGTCAA
>SKMO01000045.1 GCA_007121025.1 Bacillota bacterium
CTGTTTTTGTTTAACGTGTTTCCAAACGCGTATGCAGTCGAGCTCGATGGTGTTCAGGTGGCCGTCGTGGCAGATTACGAAGATGTCGAAAAAGATGTGACGGTCTATCTGCAGGACGTCAGCAGTGAATACAACAACGTATACTATACCGACAACATTACATATACGCCGGTTCGGGCGAATCCGGACGAGTTTTCGACGCCGGAACAGATCCGCATGATCAGCGGGCAGCTGAATTTCATGGCCCGGGGTTGGAGAATGTTCATCGACGGTGAGCAGGTGGCTGTTCTCCAAACCAGAGACGACGGGGAATCCGTCATTCAGGAGCTGATCGACGGCCTGATTCCTCAGGTGGACAATGGTGAACTGGTGATCGAAGACGTTCGCGTTGTTCAGGAGATCGAATACCGGCAGGCTGAAATCAAGGTTGACGAATTCACAGACATGCAGTCGTTCCGTCACAGTATGCTGGTGGGCGAGGAAATACAGGAAACCTACACGGTACAGGAAAACGATACCATCTCACAGATTGCGCAGAAGTTTGGACTGACGACCGCCGAGCTGCGGGAAATGAACCCCCGTCATCGGGACGAAGGGTCGTTCCTGCAGATCGGAGAAGAGCTGAACCTGAATGTGGTGGAGCGACCGGTTCAGGTGGTGGCTGAAGGGTACCTGGTCCGTCAGGAGAGCATCCCGTTTGAAACACAGTATAAAAATGACAACACCCTGTGGCGTGGTCAGCACAAGACAGTCGAATCCGGAAAAGCCGGAAGCAAGGAAGTTCGCTACAGCGTTCAGTTTGAAAATGGCAGTGAAGTGGAACGACTGGCCGTGGCGGAAACGGTGTTGGAAGAACCGGTCAACCGGGTGGTTGCATCCGGAACACGGGCCCAGGTGTCAGCGGCCCGGGGAACATCGGTGACGGCAAGCAATACCGGAGGCCAATTGAACTGGCCGATTTCCGGACGGATCTCATCGCCGTACGGCTCCAGAGGCCGGGGCTGGCACTCGGGAATTGATATCGGCGCCCGTACAGGAACGCCGGTCTATGCTGCGGAAAGCGGCGTGGTGAGTTTTGCCGGCTGGTACGGCGCGTATGGTTACCTGATGATCATCGATCACGGCGGGGGCATGCAGACCTATTACGCCCACCTGTCTCGGTTCCAGGTTTCCCGGGGAACCCGGGTCAGCCGGGGACAGTTGGTTGCCTCGTCAGGCAATACCGGGCGAAGCACGGGACCACATCTGCACTTTGAGGTCCGGATCAATGGCTCCACGCAAAATCCCGTAAATTTCCTGCGATAGATGAATTGAAGCGTTCAGATGCCGGCGAGTTTTCGCCGGCATCCTTTTTGGTTCGGTATTTGGTTGTGACGTGATGTATAATGAGAGAAAGACAAGCAAGGGAGGAAATGACATGAAATGTGACATTGCCATTGTGGGAGCCGGACCAGCCGGGCTGACGGCCGCGTTGTATGGGGCCCGGGCGGGCCTGGATGTGACCGTTCTCGAAATGGGTGTACCGGGCGGGCAGATCATGAACACCGACTGGATTGAAAACTATCCCGGGTTTCCCGAAGGGTTGACCGGTGTTGAACTGATGACCAATTTTCTGACCCAGGCCACCAATTTTGAACAGGTCAGTCTGGTGATGGGCCATGTCACCCGGATTGATCGTGAGGGAACGGGGTTTCGGATCACTTATGGGAGTGAAGATACGCTT
The DNA here is from genome assembly GCA_007121025.1 of Bacillota bacterium. Lineage (GTDB taxonomy): Bacteria > Bacillota > TC1 > TC1 > UBA5767 > SKMO01. The sequence continues at coordinate 1,724 of SKMO01000045.1, forward strand.
CTGGCCAAGGCGCTGATCGTCGCAACGGGGGCCAACCCCCGGGCTCTTGGTGTGGCCGGGGAAAAAGAACTGACCGGCTCCGGGGTGTCCTACTGCGCCGTCTGTGACGGGGCCTTTTTCAGAGACAAGGAAGTGGCCGTGGTGGGTGGCGGGGATACCGCTCTGGAAGATGCGGTCTTTTTGACGAAGTTTGCCCGGAAAGTGACCATGATTCACCGCAGAGATGCGTTCCGCGGTGCCAAGATTCTCCAGGAGCGGGTTCGGAACAATGAAAAGATTGAACTGGCCATGAACCGGACCGTTGAGGAGATTCATGGAAACGGGAAGGTGGAGAGCCTGACCTTGCAGAACGTGGAGACCCTGGAAACAGACACATTGAACGTGGACGGCGTGTTTATCCTGGTGGGAACCAAACCCAACACGGGATGGATCAACGAGGATCTCCAACTGGACATGATCAACGGGTACCTGACCGCGAACGATGAGATGCAGACCAGTATTCCCGGACTGTTCGCCGCAGGAGACGTCCGCAAGAAAATGCTGAGACAGGTGAGCACTGCAGTGGGAGACGGCGCGGTGGCGGCCGTGTCCGCTGCCCGCTACATTGAGGAAAACTAAGATGAGCCTGTCTTACTGCACGCTGGCCAGTGGAAGCAGCGGAAACGCATCGCTGATCCGGGCGGGGGAAGACGCTGTTTTGCTGGACTGTGGACTGACCGGCAAAAAGCTGTGGGCCGCCATGGAGGAACTGACGCTGGACCCCAGTCACATCCGCGCCATTCTGGTGACACATGAACACAGTGATCACTGCAAGGGGGTGGGCGTTGCAGCCCGGAAACTGGGGGTTCCGGTGTACGCCACCAAAGGAACGTGGAAAGGGATGCTCCGCCGGGTGGAACCACTGCAACGGGAACAGATGAAACGGGTGATTCCCGGGGACCCATTTGCGGTGGGACGTCTGTCCATCGATGCGTTTCCCCTCTCACACGATGCCTGGGAGCCCTGTGGCTACCGGTTTTCGGATGGTGTCCACTCCGTGGGCTTTCTGACAGACACCGGAGTGGTTCTTCCGGAGGCGCTGGAACGGATTCGGCAGTGTACCGGCCTGGTGCTGGAGTCCAATTACGATCCCGAAATGCTGCAGAGGGGATCATACCCGGCATTTTTGAAGGCGCGGATCGAAGGTGTACTGGGGCACATGTCCAATCAGGACTGTGCCTGCCTGATGGAGGAACTGGCCGGAGAAAAGACAAGGCACGTGCTGTTGGCTCATTTGAGTCAGGATAACAATCACCCGGAGCTGGCCCTTCGGGAGATGAAGGCCAGGATGAGCGGTGCTGTGGGCCTGGAAATCTCTGTGGCCCCCCGTTACCGGTCTCATCCGCTGATCTGCTTTGATTGAGGAGGAAGAACAGATGCCAAAAACAATCGTTGAACGGGTTATGCTGGTGCTGATCATTCTGGTGTCATCGGTACTTGGGGGTGTCACCGCTCTGACGCTGGCTGGGCCCGGACAGGAACCGGCTCCGGGACTGGTGGCCGACAGTGCGCTGGAACGGCTGCTGGAAATGGGAACCGTCGATGACGGACGCACGTTTGGGCTGATCAGTGGGTTTGACGTCAGCCTTGTGGCCGAGAAGGCCACACCGGCGGTGGTCAATGTGATCAATTACCGGGACATGGGGACCCGCATGGGACGGGTGGCACAGTCCAGTGGTTCCGGAGTGATATATGACGCCCAGAACGGATACATCATCACGAACCATCATGTGCTGGAGAACACGTCCAGCCTGGAAGTTCTGCTGGCGGATGGCCGCACCTACGAGGCCCGGGTTGTGGGTACAGATGAACAATCCGACCTGGCGGTCATGCAGATCGATGCAGAAAACCTCAGCCAGGCTCACCTGGGCAATTCCGATCGTCTGGTTGTGGGCGAACTGGCCGTGGCCATCGGCTCACCCCTGGGGGTGAATTTTGTCAACACAGTGACCGCCGGGGTGATCAGTGCTCTGGACCGGGAGGTCACCTTTTCCGGACGCAGCGGGGGAGAGATTACACTGAACCTGGTCCAGACCGATGCGGCCATCAACCCGGGGAACAGCGGCGGCGCTCTGGTCAACGCCCAGGGTGAGGTGATCGGAATCAACAGCGCCAAGATCGCTTCGGCTCAGGTGGAGGGAATGGGCTTTGCGATCCCCATCAATGAAGCACTGCCGATCGTGGAGGAACTGATCCAGCGGGGATACGTTTCCCGGCCTTACATTGGAATCTTCAACCTTCTTGATGTGGCCGATTTCCAGGCTGTCGATGAACCGGCAACCGGTGTCTACATCGGTGGGGTTCTGGAGGGCACACCGGCTGATGAGGCCGGTCTGCAGGCGGAGGACATCATTCTGTCCATTGATAATCGGCCGGTGGACAATTTCCGGGGTCTCAAACAGGTCCTGGAGAACTATTCGCCAGGAGATCAGGTGGACATGGTGCTGTTCCGGGCAGGCCGGGAAATCGTTCGCACGCTGGTGCTGGGTGAGATGCCGGTGAACTGATAGCAATTGTGGATAACCATGTGGAAAAGGTGTGAAAAACCGGGATTGTCGTGGATAACCCGGGTGTGTTTGTGGAAAACGGAGGGGCTGCGGGCCCGACGTAAGGCAAGAAGACGATAAAACAGGGGGTGGCCGCGGCCACCCCCTGTTTTCCACAATGGGTTTATTTTTTTCCGGTCAGGTACTGTTCCAGGGATTTGAAATTGAGCTGTTCCTGCTTCAGCAGAATCTGATTGTTTTCAAGGAGCCGGTTCAGGTCGTTGATCTGCCGGTCTTTGATCTCAATCTGCTCCCGCAGATGCATGATGGATTCTTTCATCTCCCGGTAGGTCAGATCGGTCATGCCCAGCTCGTTCGAGGGTGCTTTTGGGGGGACTTTTTTTTGAAAATCGCCGACGGAAGAATACGAGTGCGTGCTCTGGGCAGGTTCGGCTGCATCGTCAGGATCCGGGGAACAGGAGGACGCGTTTTCCCGGGGGTCTTTTGAAGGCCCGGCAAGTGGCTCGGGATCGCTCTCCCCGCTTTTCACGACCACGTTGGGATCCTTCTCCGCATAGATCTCCGGATTGCGGAAGTCCTTTTCATTCTGTTCCAGGGGAATGTCTCCCTTGATGCACTTTTGCAGCAGTTCAATGCCGGCATCGTTAATGGTCAGGACTCCGGATTTGGCTTTCAGGGTCTTGCGAAGCTCCGGATATTTGGTAATGTATGAATAAATGGTGAAACTGGTGGTTTCAAACAGCTTGGCAACATCATCGATTTTGTACTCCATGGGAACACCTCCAAATCAACATCATTATAGCATAAAGGGGCGTTCTTGCCGAAGGGAAACACGGTTTGACCAATCTTGACATTTCGGGGTTTTCCGGTATGATGGACTTAAGTCAAATTAGGTCAGGAGGAGAGACGATTGGGGAGTAAGGCCGAAGCCATTGAACGATATATTCTGCGCATTATTGAAACCAGCGATTCAGACACGGTGGAGCTTCAGCGGGCGGAACTGTCCTACCGGTTCGCCTGTGTCCCGTCCCAGATCAATTACGTGCTGAACACCCGGTTTACCACATCCCGGGGGTACATCGTGGAAAGCCGCCGGGGGGGCGGTGGCTACCTGCGCATTGTCAAACTGCCGGTGGCCGGAGAGAACGATCTGCTCAAGCTGATCGGGGAAAGCGAAGGGGAAGCACTTTCCGGACAGGCCGCCAGTGGACTGCTGAACCGGCTGGTCGAGGAAGAGATTCTTTCGCCCCGGGAGGGGCGGCTTCTGGGCGCCCTGATGACGTCCGGGGTTCTGGACAAGGCCGGAGAGAAACGGGACCATCTGCGTATGGATCTGGTCCGTGGACTGATTCTGGCCATTCTGAGAGAGGGGTAACGGGATGTTTTGTGAAAAATGCAATGAGAAGGAAGCCAAAGTTCATATCGTGAAGATGACGCCGCAGGGCAAAGAACAGCTCAACCTCTGTCCGGAATGCGCCAAACAGTATCAGTCCGGCATGGACGGACTGTCCGGTTTCCCGGTCAATGATTCCGAGCTGATCAAGACAATCCTGAGCAATCCGGCTCAGTTCGGACTGAAGCTGCCACGGGGGGCATCCCGGGGACCGGTCTGCCCAACCTGCGGGACGTCACTTCGCCAGATTCAGCAGCAGGGTTTTGCCGGTTGCCCGACTTGTTACCGGGTCTTTTCGGATGTGTTCTCCCGAATCATTGCCGGTGTCCAGCGCAGCACGGTGCACCGGGGGAAGGTTCCCGGCCGGCACCGCCAGAAGATCGAGCGTCAACAAGAGATCAAACAGCTGCGTGACCAGATTGAACAACTGGTCCGGGAGGAAAATTACGAAGAGGCCGCCGAGGTCCGGGACCGGATCCGGAGCCTGGAAGATGGTGGACTTCATGACGGACTATAGCCGGATCAGCAAATGGCTCATACCGGCCAGTCCCCGTGAGGATGTGGTGATCTCCAGCCGTGTCCGGGTGGCCCGGAACCTGGAAGAGTTGCCGTTTCCGGCCCGGCTGGACCCCCAGGGGCTGCGACGGGTCCTGGACCGGGTCCGGGAGGTTGTCGAAACCGCCTCGTTTCAGGAGAAAGCCGGCGTGATGACGTTTCTGGCCATGGAAGAACTGGACAGACGACAGATCAATCTGTTGTTTGAAAAGCATCTGATCAGTCCCCGGCATCTGGCACTGTCCACCGGACGGGCCGTGGTGCTGGACCCGGAGGAGTCGGTCTCCATCCTGGTCAATGAGGAAGATCATCTGCGCATACAGGGGTTTCTGCCCGGACTGAACGTGAACGGTGCCCTGACGATGCTGATGGAACTGGACGATGCCCTGGAAGAACACCTGTCCTGGTCCTTTGACGAACAGTGGGGGCATCTGACCAGTTGTCCCACCAATGTGGGGACTGGATTGCGGGCGTCTGTCATGCTCCATCTCCCGGCCCTGACGGGGACCGGGAAAGTGGAGGAACTGGCCCGGGATCTGCAGGGCCGAGGATTTGTTCTGCGGGGCTACTATGGCGAAGGAACCCGGGCCCACGGGGACATTTACCAGGTGTCCAACCAGCGCACCCTGGGCCTGACCGAAGAGGAAATCGCCGCTGGTCTGGAACGGGAGGTCCGGATGATGGTGGACCGGGAACGAAACGCCCGCAGCACACTGAGCGGGGAAGAGCGGCTGGACGTGGAGGACCGGATCATGCGGTCTCTGGGCACCCTCCAATACGGGATGTTCATTCCGGCGGAAGAGGCCCTGCGGATACTCTCCCATTTGCGCCTGGGGGCGCTTCTCGGGATGGATCTGCCCTACCGGCCTGATCTGGCCGTGTTTAACGCGCTGACCGTCCGGATACAGCCCGGACATCTGACCCATGACGCCGGTCAGCGGATGAATGCCCGGGAACGGGACCGTTACAGGGCAGACATGCTGCGCCGGTCCCTTGCCCAAAGCGCAGGGCGACCGGAGGAAAAGGAGGAACAGGACAATGGATAAATACACAGAAGCCGCCAAGCGGGTTCTTCTCAATGCCCGGAAGGAAGCCCGGGAACTGGGGCACAACTATATTGGAACCGAGCATCTGTTGCTGGGCATTTTGCACGAGGATTCGGGAATCGGGGTCAGGGCTCTGGAACGGCTGGATCTGTCCCTGGACAAAGTGCGCAATGAAATCGCCAACCGGGTGGGGCGGGGCAAGCCCCACGAGGATGACGTGGACTACACCCCCCGGACCAAAATGATCATTCAGCGGGCCAATGTGCTCCGGAACCGTCTGAAGGATCCCTACGTCCTTCCCTTTCATATTCTGGGAGCCATTCTGGAAGAAGGAGAAGGGGTGGCCGCCCAGATTCTGCGGGCCTACGATTTTTCCGTGCAGGATCTGCGCCAGGCGGCTCAGGATACCCGTCCGGAGGAAGAGATCTATGACAGTGAGGATGAAGACTACGGCGGGGAGGCTTCTGACGAGTCCGGCGGGAAAATTCTGGCCCGCTATGCCACGGATCTGACCCGGCTGGCGGAAGAAGATGCGCTGGATCCGGTGATCGGCCGTGAAAAAGAATTGCAGAGGGTGATCCAGATTCTCTCCCGGCGGACCAAAAACAATCCGGTCATCGTCGGGGAGCCCGGGGTGGGCAAGACCGCCATCGCGGAGGGTCTGGCCTCCCTGATCGCCTCCCGGAACGTCCCGGAACTGCTGCTGGACAAGCGGGTGCTGACCCTGGATCTGTCCGGCATGGTGGCCGGCTCCAAGTTCCGGGGGGAATTTGAGGAGCGCCTGAAAAAAGCCCTGCAGGAGATCAAAGCCGCCGGGAACGTGGTGCTGTTTATCGATGAGATCCACTCTCTGGTGGGTGCCGGCGCGGCGGAAGGGGCCATTGATGCGGCCAACATTCTGAAACCGTCCCTGGCCCGGGGCGATTTACAGGTGGTCGGAGCCACCACCCTGGAAGAATACCGCAAGCACATTGAACGGGACGCCGCCCTGGAGCGGCGGTTTCAGCCGGTGCCCGTGGACGAGCCGTCCATCGAGGACAGCATTCTGATCCTGGAAGGGTTGCGGGACCGGTATGAGGCGCACCACAAGGTGTCCATTTCCCGGGAAGCCATTGAGGCGTCCGTCAAGTTGTCAGCCCGGTATCTCCCGGACCGTTTTTTGCCGGACAAGGCCATTGACCTGATGGACGAGTCGGCCGCCCGGCTCAAACTGACCCGTTACGAGGTGCCCTCAGACCTGTCAGCCATGGAAAAGACCCTGGAATCCCTGAAAGCGGAGAAAGCGGCGGCCATCGAAAACCAGGATTATGAAGCGGCAGCCCGGTTGCGGGATGAACAGGCCGAACTGAAGAAAAAAATTCTGGAAATCAAACAGAACTGGGATTCGGACAAGGCGTCCAACTTTCTGGTGCTTGACGGCAATGAGATTGCCATCACCGTGGCGGCCTGGACCGGAATCCCGGTATCCCGGCTGGAGGAAGGGGAATCAGAAAAACTGCTTCATCTGGAAGAGCGCCTGCATCAGCGGGTGGTGGGGCAAAATGAGGCGGTCAGTGCCGTGTCAAGAGCCATCCGCCGGGCCCGGGCGGGTCTCAAAAACGAACAGCGGCCGGTGGGATCGTTTGTGTTCCTCGGGCCCACGGGGGTCGGAAAAACGGAACTGGCCAAAACCCTGGCCCAGGCCCTGTTTGGCAGCGAAGACGACATGATCCGGATCGACATGTCGGAATACATGGAGAAACACACCGTGGCCAGGCTGATCGGCGCCCCCCCGGGATACGTGGGGCACGATGAGGCCGGCCAGCTGACCGAAGCGGTCCGGCGCAAACCGTACAGTGTCGTTCTGTTTGATGAGGTGGAAAAAGCCCATCCGGAGGTTTTTAACATTCTGTTGCAGGTTCTGGAAGACGGGACCCTGACGGACACCAAAGGCCGGAAGGCCAGCTTTCGCAATGCGGTCATCATCATGACCTCCAACGTGGGCGTGGAGCGGATCCGGCGGGAAAAAACCGTGGGTTTTGTTGCGGGAAACCGCACGGAACACGGAGACATGAAAGCCAAGCTGTTGGACGAACTGAAAAAAACCTTTAAGCCGGAGTTTGTGAACCGGATCGATGACATCGTGGTGTTTCACAGCCTGGGGCAGGAGGAGTGCGGACGCATTCTGGATCTGATGCTCGGGGAGATCAACCGAAGACTGTCTGATCGGAACATTGGTGTCCGGGTATCCGCCGCCATGCGGGAACGCCTGCTTCAGCAAGGGTTTGACGCGGTCTACGGAGCCCGGCCCCTGCGCCGGGTGCTGCAACGGGAAGTGGAGGACCAGCTGGCAGATGGGATCCTTGAAGGCGTCTGGTCTGACGGGGACCGGGTCCTGTTCGATGTGGAGGAAGACGCTGTGGTGTTGCGCAGGGATGAAGAGCCGGGACCGGTTGCCGGTTGACAATCGCCGGGTATGGTATATAATTTTCTTTGAGAATTC
>SKMO01000187.1 GCA_007121025.1 Bacillota bacterium
CGGTGCTTCTTGTTTTTGGGCGGCCGGCTTGTTTGCCGGTTCTGTTTTTCCAGCCTTCATTTTATTCATATGCTCTCGGATTCGGCTTTCATCCTCAGGAGCAAGACTGCTCATATGGTTTTTCACTTCAATGTTCAGCTTGTCTGCGATCCACAGGATTTCCTTGTGGTTTGTGTTCAGATCTCTTGCCAGTTCATAGACTCTGCGATTGCTCATACAGGCACCTCCATCACGTCTTCATGTTCAAAGACTCCTTTATACTTTTTGCAAACCGGTCATCGGTAATGCCGATAACCGTCCGGGGGGATTTCCCGGTGATCCTGCCCAGGTGGAGCCGGTCACCATAGTGAACGACCGGACCGGTATAGACACGGCCGAAATATTCTTCACGACCGCAACCCCCATCCGACGCCAGGATCAACAACCGGATCGATCTCAGATGATCCCGGCACGTTCCCTCGCCAGACACCAGAGCACCCGCTCTGGCTGCGAAACCGATCAGACTGTCGGTTTTAGGATTTGTGTTCATGTTTTTTCACCTGATTGGTCAGTTCGACCAGCAGGTCGTCATCCAACTGCACGCCCAATGCTCTGTTCAGCCCTTTGTTTTTCACGGCCTTTTGCAGACATTCGGTATCCGGGCAGATGTAAGCGCCTCTTCCGGAAGATTTTCCCTTGAGATCGACTTCCAGCCGGCCTTCAGGGGTTCTGACCACACGGATCAGCTGGGATTTGTCTTTCTTCACCCGGCAACCCACACAGGAGCGTTGGGGAACCTTCTTAATTCTCGGGTTCGTCTTCGCCATCTTCTCCCTCCTCAGTGACCGGAGGAATCTCCAGTGGCTCATTCTCGCCAACCTGTTCTCCCTCGGACGAAGGCTCATCCACAAAGGATTCCAGTGCGGCCGCTGATTCCTGAATCTCTTCGGGATCATCTTCGACGAAATCATTCAGCTCAGCCGCCTGAGATTCACTCTTGATGTCAATTTTCCATCCGGACAGTTTCGCAGCCAGCCGGGCATTCTGACCCTCTTTCCCGATGGCCAGTGACAGCTGGTTGTCCGGCACCACCACCCGTGCGGCGCTGAGTCTGTGGTTGATGAAAATGTCCAGCACACGGGCCGGTGAAAGGGCGTTGGCCACAAAAACCCGGGGATCTTCATCCCAGGCAATGATGTCAATCTTCTCTCCGCCCAGTTCATCCACTATCCGCTGCACCCGGGAGCCTTTCTGACCGACACATGACCCCACCGGATCCACGTTTGGGTCCGCAGACCAGACCGCAATCTTGCTGCGGGCCCCCGCTTCCCGGGATACATTCTTGATCTCAACGGTCCCGTCATGAATCTCCGGAACCTCCAGCTCAAACAGCCGCTTCAACAGGCCCGGATGCGTTCGGGAGATGATAATCTGCGGACCCTTGTTCGCTTTTTTGACTTCCACAATGTACACCTTGATCCGGTCTCCATTGCGGTAATTTTCATACGGGATCTGCTCTGCCACAGGGAGCATGCCTTCGGTCTTTCCGAAATCGATGAAAATGTTTCCGTTTTCAGTCCGTTGGACAATGCCGTTCATGACATCACTTTCCCGGCTGCTGAACTCCTCGTATACGATGTTGCGCTCTGCTTCCCGGATTCTCTGGACCACGACCTGCTTCGCCGTCTGGGCAGCAATTCGACCAAAATCCCTTGGTGTCACTTCATCTTCAACCACGTCTCCGATTTCGTAGTCTCTGCGAATTTCCCGAGCCTCTTCCAGAGACAATTCCATCCGCGAATCGGTGACTTCTTCGACCACTGCTTTCTGTGCAAACACACGGATGTCACCGGTTTCCTGACTGATGCTGACCCGGACGTTCTGCGGCGTGCTGAAATTCTTACGGTATGCAGAAATCAGGGCTGCTTCCAGTGCTTCAAGCAAAATATCTACTGAAATGCCTTTTTCCTTTTCAATTTCCTCAAGTGCAATGATAAACTCTTTGTTCATGGTTTCCTCCGGATCAATGATCAAAATGCAATGGCCAGATTGGCCTTGGCGATCTGTTGCCTCTGGATCCGGACCGTCTGCTCTCCGGTATCCAATACAATATGCTCAGTGTTCAGTTCTTTCAGAATGCCCCGGATGGTTTTTTGTCCATCCAGCTTCTGGTACAGGCTGACTTCGATGGGCTGTCCCAGTGCTTCATCCCAGTGGGCAGGCTTTTTCAGTGGTGCCTCCAGTCCGGGAGAAGAAACTTCCAGAATGTATCCTTCATCACCAAACGTGAACTCATCATCAAGAACTCCGTCCAGATAGCGTGACACTTGTTCGCAGTCTGTCAGGGTAATCCCATCGGGCTTCTGGATGAAAAAGCGAAGGTACCAGTCGTTGTGTTCCCGTACCCATTCCACATCTCGCAGTGCGTATCCCATTTCCTGCAACGGTTCATCAAAACGCTCTTCCAGCCGTGTCACCAGTTGTGATGTCTTCATTAGCTCACCTCCTGTGAGAATATAAAAAGTGGGCGTTTGCCCACTTTCGTTAAGTCGAAAAAATTCCTACGTCTGATTATATAACGCCCGGGACTAAATTGCAAGACAATCTCCATCGAAAAGTGACATCTGTTCGCTTTCCGGGAGTCCGTCCAGAACACCCATGGTCTTGAGCCGGTCAATCAGCGTGCTGGAAAGCTTCCCCCTGATCCGCAGATCTTCCACTGAAGCAAAGGGATGATCCTCTCTAGCGGCCACCACTGCCCGGGCGGCTTTTTCACCCAGACCGGCCATCGCATTAAACGGCGGAAGAAGCGATCCTCTCCCAAAGCTAAACGACGTGGCCTGGGACCGTTGCAGATCCAACGGTTCCAGGCGGATTCCCCGGGCATACATTTCCAGAGCCAGCTCCAGAATCGTATAGACACTTTTCTCCCTGGCCGTCAGCTTGGGCAGACGGTCGTACTCATTCATGGCCCTGCGCACCGCCTGGGAACCCGCTGCAATGATCTCAAGATCAAATTCATCCGCACGAACGGTGAAATAGGCCGCATAAAAGGCTTCCGGATGATTCACTTTGTACCAGGCAATCCGGAAAGCCATGGTCACATAGGCCACCGCATGGGCTTTGGGAAACATGTACTTGATTTTCTTGCAGGACCGGATGTACCATTCCGGCACCCCATGATGCTTCATGGTTTCTTCGTATTCCGGTTTGAGTCCCTTGCCTTTTCGGACATCTTCCATGATCTTGAACGCCATCAGGGATTCAAGTCCTTTTTGCATCAGAGAGACCATGATGTCATCGCGGGTGGAGATGGCTTCCGACAATTGTGCCGTGCCCTCCCGGATCAGCTCCTGGGCATTGTTCAGCCAGACGTCCGTTCCGTGGGAAAACCCGGAAATGCGAACGAGTTCGGAAAAAGCATCCGGCCTTGTGTCCTCGAGCATCTGGCGGACAAACCGGGTTCCAAACTCCGGGATCCCCAGAGAGCCGACCTCCATCTCCAGAACCGCCGGGTCAAGATCCAGAGCCTCTGTCGAAGAAAACAGACTCATGGTCGTCGGGTCGTCCAGTCGGATGTCCACTGCCCGTGTTCCGGTCAGGTCTTCCAGCATTCGGATCACCGTGGGGTCGTCATGGCCCAGCAGATCCAGCTTGACCAGGCTGGCGTCAATGGAATGATAATCAAAGTGGCTGGTCACAATGTCCGAACGGATATCGTCCGCCGGCCGTTGCAGGGGCGTAAACCGGTTGATGTCTTCTCCCTGTGGCAGAACAATGATCCCCCCGGGGTGCTGGCCGGTGGTCCGTTTGACCCCGGTGCAACCGGCCGCCAGCGCCAGTGTTTCGGCAATGCGGGTGGTACCGTGTCCCATTTCTTCCTGGTATTTTTTCACAAAACCAAAGGCCGTCTTGTCGGCCACAGTGGCAATGGTTCCGGCCTTGAACACATTTTTGGCGCCGAACAACACTTCGGTGTACTTGTGAATGACCGGCTGGTATTCACCGGAAAAATTCAGATCAATGTCCGGTACTTTATCACCATTGAATCCGAGAAATGTTTCAAAGGGGATGTCATGGCCGTCTTTGGCCATGGATGCCTGACACCGGGGACAGTGCCGGTCCGGCATGTCTGCCCCACACCCAAAGGAACCGTCCGTGACAAACTCCGTCAACCGGCAGTCCGGGCAGCGGTAATGGGGCGGCAACGGGTTGACTTCCGTCACGCCCAGCAGCGTGGCGGCAAACGATGAGCCCACGGACCCCCGGGAACCCACCAGGTATCCATCTTCATTTGATTTTTTAACCAGTTTCCGGGCAATCAGATAAAGCACTGCAAAACCGTGCGTCACGATGGAATGCAATTCTTTTTTCATGCGTTTTTCAACCAGTTCGGGCAGCGGATCCCCATACAGCCGGAGAGCCTCCTCCCGGCACAGTTCCTGAATCTCCGTTTCCGCCCCTTCAATTTTTGGGGTGTGCAGCGTGGTTTGGACGGGAACAAGATCCTTATCGATCCAGTCGGCCACCTGCCGGGGGGAGTCAAGGACAACTCGTTGACACTCCTCTTTTCCCAGCCAGGAGAACTCTTTGAGCATCTCTTCGGTCGTCCGGAAGTAAAGCGGTGGCTGGGTGGTATCACTGTAGCCCTGCCCCTTTTGGATGATTTCACGGTAGATGGCGTCCTCCGGGTCCAAAAAGTGCACATCGCAGGTTGCGACCACCGGTTTGTCCAGTTGACGTCCCAGTGACAGGATTTTTCGGTTGAACTCTTTCAATATGTCCTCGCTTCCAACCCGACCATCCCGGAGTAAAAACGCATTGTTGCCTGTGGGTTGTATCTCCAGATAATCATAGAGTTCCGCCCGTTTCTGCAGGCGGTCTTCTGGCTCTTCATTCAGAATGCTCTGAAAAATCTCTCCCGCCTCACAGGCACTCCCCAGGACCAGACCGTCCCGGTACCGGACCAGTTCGCTGGCAAGAATCCGGGGGCGGCGGTGAAAATGATTGAGGTTGGAAGACGTCACCAGACGATACAAATTGCGGAAACCCTCCTGATTGCGGACCAGTAAAATCAAATGATAAGGCCGTTTGGGAGACTCCTCGTCCAGCAGATCGTTAACAAAGTAGGCTTCCATGCCATAGATCAGCTTCATGTCCCAGCCCTTTTTTTGCAGGAACCCATGGGCATTGGGAAACGCCTGCACGCCCCCATGATCCGTAATGGCCAGTGCCGGGTGCCCCCACTGGTGTGCCCTTGTCAGGACTTCTTCCAGGTCCGTCATTCCGTCCAGAGCGCTCATCCGTGTATGAAGATGAAGCTCCACTCTTTTCACCGGCGCCTGGTCCTGTCGTTGGCAGTCCGGAGCGAATTCATTAATGTCCCGGGCGATCAGAGTCAGCTCCTGAGTATAACGATCCTGCTGGACCTGTCCGCGAACCCGGACCGACTGGCCATTTTTCATGAGAATGCCCGATGGAGCATCGGTTTCTTCCTCAAAGTATTTCACCGTAATGCCACTGGTTTTACTCAGCAGATGAAACACCACCAGGGTCCGCCCGCTGCGCAGCTTTTTGAGTTCCAGGTCGGACACCCGGCCCTGACAGGCCACATTTCGTTCCTCTTCGGTGATCTGTTCCATCGGAATCACCTTTCCCCGGATGTCTTTTCCACGGATGATGCTTCCGGTGTTCGCCCCTTGTTTGGGCTGACCCGGAGGTGGCATTCGGGTCAGCCGCTGTCGTTGCAGTTCCTGGATGTGGTCTGTAAACTCTGCATCTGTTTCCACGATGCAGACAGGATCGAGAGGTTCCGAAGCCATCATCGCCAGGATTGTACGAATGCGGTCCTGGATGTTTTTGCGCCGAAGGTAGTCGACAGCCGTCTGGGCATTAAACACCAGCTCGACCTCTCCCTGCAGACCACTGCGAACGGCCATCAGACTGCCGCGGATCAGCATGGATTCCCGTCCGATATACTCTTTCAACAGGGAAACGTTCTCCCGAAGGTAGTCGCATAACGGGCCCTGCCCATGAAATGCAGGGTACAGCTCGACGTCTGTCCCCAGGCCACTGGCCAGGGCACAGCTGGTCCGGATCAGCGTCTCGGCTGCCGGAGGATCGGCAAAACGAAACAGAACCACCGTCTTTCCAGTCTTTTGATAGACCAGAACTTTTTCCAGGACACCCTCCTGCATTTTTTGTTGTTCCTGTGGATTCACTTCTGCTGTCAGAACTGCGTTCCGCAGCAATTCGTTGTCTGAAAACATGGTCATGTCATCATTCCCTTTCAAACAGGAAAGGACCGGTCCAATCCCGGCCCTTTCTGGCATTTCAATGTCTGCTACAGATCCATCAGCAGGGTCCTGACCGTCCGGACCACATCTGCCAGTGCCACTTCACTGACCTCACCGGTCTTTCGCACCTTGATTTCCACCAGGCCATCAGCCAGTGATTTCCCCGCGGTGACCCTGACCGGGTAACCGATGAGATCTGCATTGGCAAACTTCACACCGGTCCGTTCCGCCGAATCGTCCAGCAAAACGTCACACCCTCCGTCGAGAAGCTCCTTGTACAAAGACTCGGCAACCGCCATCTGGTCGGCTTTCTTGTGATTGGCCGGCATGACCACCACCTGAAACGGCGCAATGGCCGTTGGCCAGATCATGCCGTAATCGTCGTTGTTCTGCTCGATGCATGCCGCCATGGTCCGACCGACTCCGATGCCGTAACAGCCCATCACCATGGGTTTCGTTTTTCCGTTCACATCCAGGTAGGTCGCTCCCATGGATTCAGAGTACTTGGTTCCCAGTTTAAAGACCTGCCCGACCTCAATGCCCCGGGCAGCCTGCAGCTGTCCCGGGCAACGGGGACAGGGATCCCCCTGGGTTGCTTCCCGGATGTCAGCAATCACATCGCCTTCATAATCCCGTCCGTGATTCACATTCAGCAAGTGATGATCTTCCTCATTGGCCCCGCAACACAGGTTGCGCATCCGGGTCAGTTCTTCGTCGATCACAACACGCACACCGGACAGTCCCATCGGACCCACATAACCGGGATTGATGCCATGGGCTTCGAGAAGTTCCTCCCCCGGATCCATTTCCAGGGCGAGGGCTTCCAGTGCATTTTGCAGCTTCACGGCGTTGGCGGTTCTGTCCCCCCGGACAAACGCACAGACCAGTTCTTCCCGGTCGGCATAGATTGCCCGAAACAGCAGGGCCTTGATGGTTTTCTCTGTCGGAAGACTCAGATAAGAAGCCACAGCGGCAATGGTTTTCTGGTCTGGGGTATGGACTTTCTCCACAGGGAGCATCGCTTCACCGGAAGGCTCCTCCAGCCGGATTTTTGCCTGTTCTGTGTTGGCGGCGTAGTCGCAGGTGTCACAAAAGACGATCTGTGCTTCTCCCGTCTCGGCAATCACCATGAATTCATGGGTGCTGCTTCCTCCGATGGCCCCGGAGTCCGCTTCAACCGGCCGGAAGGTCAGCCCGCACCGGGTGAAGATCCGGCTGTAGGCATCGTGCATCTCTTTGTACGACCGCTGGAGGCCCTCATCATCCATGTCAAAGGAATAGCCGTCTTTCATCAGAAATTCTCGGCTGCGCATCAGGCCAAACCGCGGTCGCCGTTCGTCCCGGTATTTGTTCTGAATCTGATAAAGATTCATGGGCAACTGCTTGTACGAACTGACTTCCCGTCGGACAATGTCCGTAATGACCTCCTCGTGGGTTGGCCCCAGGCAGAAATCTTTGCCATGGCGGTCCTGGAAACGCATCAGCTCTTTGCCGTAGACATCCCAGCGACCACTTTCCTGCCACAACTCGGATGGCTGCACGATGGGCAGCATGACTTCCTGGCAGCCCGCCCGGTCCATTTCCTCCCGAATGATCCCGGAGACCTTGTTCATGACCCGCCAGCCCAAAGGCAGATAGCTGTACACGCCCTGGGCAAGCTTGCGGACCATGCCGGCTCTGATCAGCAGCTGATGGCTGATGACTTCTGCATCAGCCGGGTTTTCTTTTAATGTCGGGATTAACATGTTTGATGTACGCATTTAGTCCTCCTGGTCTCTTTCTCTGATGATTATCTGCAATTCCTTTTTAAATTCTTCCAGCAGTCGCTCTTCCGGCACCTTCCGCAGGACGATGCCCTTTTTGAACAGCAGGCCTTCCCCACGGCCCCCGGCAATGCCCAGATCTGCTTCACGGGCTTCCCCGGGTCCATTCACCACGCAGCCCATCACGGCAACACGAATGGGATGACGGACATCCTTGAGGAGCTGCTGGACATCCAGGGCCAGTCGTTCCAGCCCAATCTCTGTCCGGCCGCAGGTCGGACAGCTGATCAGTTCCGGACCGGCTTCAATCTGTCCGAGAAACTGCAGCACATCACGGGCCACGTCCACTTCTTTCACCGGATCACCCGTCAGTGAAATCCGGAACGTATCGCCAATCCCTTCTTCAAGCAGAATCCCGATGCCCAGCACCGACTTGATGATGGCTTTCTCGCCAATCCCCGCCTCGGTGATTCCCAGATGCACCGGATAATCACAGGTGGCGGCCAGCAGTCTGTTGGCCGCCAGTGTAACCGGCACCCGTGCACTCTTGATGGATACTTTCAGACGGTCATAGCCCCATTCTTCGATCCGGCTGATCTGCCCCATGGCGCTTTCCACCAACGCTTCTGCCGTGGGGCCGCCATGTTTTTCCAGCAGGTCTTTTTCCAGAGAACCGGCATTGACGCCCACACGGATGGGCACGGACCGTTCCCTGGCCGCGTCCACAACGGCCCTGACCCGGGCCGCGCTTCCGATGTTTCCCGGATTGATCCGCAACCCGTCTGCACCGGCTTCAATGGCAGAAACGGCCAGCCGGTAATCGAAATGAACATCCGCCACCAGGGGAACACTGATCTGCCGGCGGATGGCCCCGATTGACCCAGCCGCCGCCTCGTCCGGGACAGCGACCCGGACAATCTGGCAGCCCGCCTGTTCCAGCCGGTGAATCTGTGCCACAGTGGCCTGCACATCCCGGGTGTCCGTATTGGTCATCGACTGAACGGTCACCGGGGCTCCTCCGCCCACCGGTACCTGTCCAAGCATGATCTGCCTTGTGTTTGTTCGCACTACCATCACCTTCCTGTGAACAGGTTGAGAATGTCGTTGTAGGTGGCAAACAGCATAATGCCGATCAAGATGGCAAACCCGACCACATTGATCATGACTTCTTTTTCAGTATCCAACCGCTTCCCGCGAATTTTTTCAATGGCCACCAGGACCAGCTTGCCTCCGTCCAGTGCAGGAAAGGGAAGCAGATTCAATATGGCCAGATTCAGACTGAGAATCGCCGTAAAGAACAGCAGACCGGCCACCCCGGCAGACGACGCTTCTCCGACCATTCCGGCAATTCCCACCGGTCCGGACAGTTCTGCCGGTGCCTGGCCGGTGATCATCATGGCCAACGCACTGATCATGATGCCCACGAAAGCAACCGACTGCCAGACGCCCTGCGCGATCGCCTGAATGGGACCCAGTCGTTCACGGCTTCGCTCGATGCCGATCAGAGCCCTGTCGGACCCCGGATCCTGTTGAGGGGTCACATCGAGCTGCAATGACTGGTCTCCTCTCTGAATGGCAAACGACAGGGTTTCATCTGCGCTTTGTCCAATCACACCAATCATGTCGTTCC
>SKMO01000111.1 GCA_007121025.1 Bacillota bacterium
ACAAACCGGGTGGCCAGATCCCCACCGTATTCTCCGTCCAGGTTCATCCGGAGGGGGTGATCCACCTCCACGGTGATCTCCCGGGCCTGCACGTAGAGGACCCGGGGGTGGCTCAGGTGCTCCCCCCGCAGCAGGAGCGATCCCAGCTGGATCAGCTCGGCGATGTTCATCTTCCGGGCGATCAGCAGATCAAACAGTCCGTCTGAAAACGAGGCCCGGGGGGCCAGCTGCTCAAAGCCTCCCACCCGCGGGGAATTGGCCAGCATGAAGATCATGATCTCCTCGTCAAACACCTTCCCGTCATAGGTGATTTTCGCCCGCACCGGGGTGATGTCCTGGAGCTTTTCGATGCCCTTGACGTAATAGGCCAGCTGCCCCAGCATGTTCTTGAGCTTGATCGGCGTGTCATAGGTCACTTCGGTCAGATACCCGGCGGCAGCGATGTTGATGAAATAGGTGTCCCCCGCACGCCCCACATCCACCGGGATCCGGTGTCCCCGGGTGAGCACATCGGCGGCATCCTGAAGATCGGCCGGAATACCCAGGGCCGTGGCAAAGTCGTTGCTCGTTCCTGCCGGCAGGATCCCCAGGGTCGGCCTTTTATCCACACAGGACAGACCGTTGACCACCTCAAACAGGGTGCCATCCCCGCCGGCGGACACCACCAGGTCAAACCCCGCGTTTGCCGCCCGGCAGGCTTCCACCCGGGCGGAGTCCGGCCCCTTGGTGGCGTGGGCAGAGGCTTCATAACCGGCTTCTTCCAGCCGGTCCAGGATGCCGGGCACCTGGTTTTTCATCAGTTCCCGCCCGGCCAGGGGATTGTAGATCAGCCGGGCTTTTTTCGTGTCCATGGTTTTACAGTCCCTCCTCGCCCGGAGCCCCGTCTGTGTGCGGCAGACGGCCCCAGACCCGTTTGATGAAGATCCCGGTGGCCACCATGGCCAACACATCCGAGACCGGATAGGTCAGCCAGATTCCGTCCAGACCGAGAAACAGCGGCAGGACCAGAAGCAGCGGAATAAACAGAAGCACCTGTCGGACCACCGAAAACACCAGAGCGTAGCCGGGTTTGCCAATGGCCTGAAAAGAGGCCGCCCCCACGATCTGCACCGAGATGATCGGCAAAACAATGGTGGTGATCCGAAGCACCCGGGCCCCCTGCTCAATGAGGACCGGATCTGTGGTAAAGATCCCCATGATGGTCAGGGGCAACAGCTGGACCAGCAGAAACCCGACCGTCAGGGTGGCCGTCGCCCCCAAAATGCCATATTTGAGGGACTGCCGGGCCCGGTTATAGAGGCAGGCCCCGTAATTGTAGCTCATGATGGGGCGCATCCCCTGCAGGATACCGAACACCGGCAGGACAATGAACATGAAAATCCGCATCAGGATCCCCAAAATGGCCAGGGCGCTTTCCCCGCCGTAAGCCACCACCGAGTTGTTCAGAAAAAGCGACTGGACCGAAAAGGTCACCTGCCGGGAAAAGGCCGAAAACCCGATGGCATAGATTCTCCGGAGAACCCCGAAATCAGGCCGCAGATGGGAGAGGCTGATCCGCAGCCGGCGGCTGTGCCGGAAAACATAGTTTGCCAGATAGGCCGAACCGACCAACTGGGCGATGACCGTGGCCCAGGCCGCCCCCGCCACGCCCCATCCCAGCGGAAAGATGAACAGCCAGTCCAGGCTCACGTTGACAATCGACGACAGGGTGATCGATTCCATGGCTTTACGGGCATTGCCCTCCGCCCGGGTGAAATTCTCCCCCAGCACCTGAAACCCCATAAAGACGCCAAAGGGAAGAATGATCGTGATGTACGTGGACGCGTAGGAGAGAATGGTCGGACCACCCCCAAACGCCCGCAGGATCTCGTCCCGGAACAACAGAACCACCGCCGCAAAGGACAGACACAACACCACAATGCTCAGATAGCTGTTTCCAAGACACCGCAGGGCGTCTTCTTCCCGCCGGGCGCCCAGGTAGATGGAAAACAGGGCCGAGCCCCCCGTGGCCACCAGAACCACGATGGCAAAGCTCATCATCTGAACAGGGAAGGCCACGGTCACACCGGCCAGCGCGTCCGAACCCACCCCGCGGCCGATAAAAATGCCGTCCACCACGTTGTAGGTGGCGTGGACCAGCATCCCCAGAATGGCCGGCAGGGACAATTCCCGGAGCAGACGGCCCACCGGCACCGTGCCCAGCCGTTCGGTATGGCGATCAGTCAAGATCAGGCTCTTTCCGGGAAACCGCCAGCGACTGGGCCAGGCTGACCAGCAGGCTCACGCCGTAGCCGGTGGCTCCCTTGGTTTGAAGAGGGTTTGGTTTTTCGGTCCAGGACGGTCCGGCAATGTCCAGATGAACCCAGGGTTTTCCTTCGGTGAACTCGCCCACGAACAGTCCCGCCGTGATGGCGCCAGCGGTTCGGCCCCCGGCGTTTGACAGATCCGCGTCGTCCGCTTTGTTCAGTTCTTTGTATTCATCAAAGGCCGGCAGCCGCCAGAGTTTTTCCCCGCCGGCCCGGGCGGCCTCTTCCACCTGCCCATAGAATCCGTCATCGGTGGAAATCCCCGCGGCCACCGTTGTCCCCAGAGCCACTTCCGCCGCTCCGGTCAGGGTGGCCATATCCAGGATCCACTCGGCGCCTTCCACGCTGCTCAGATAGTACACCGCGTCCGCCAGGGTCAGCCGGCCTTCCGCGTCTGTGTTGGCCACAAAAACGGTCTTCCCGGCCATGGTGTCCAGAATGTCTCCGGGCCGATAACCGGAAGGGCCCATGGCGTTTTCGCAGGCTGCCACCACCGCCGTGATGTTCAGCCGCAGCCCTTCCGCAGCGGCCATTCCCATGGCCCCCATCACGGCTGCCGCACCGGCCATGTCGGTTTTCATGGTCAGCATCCCGCTTGTGGGTTTCAGGGACAACCCTCCGGTGTCATAGACAATGCCCTTGCCGGCCAGACCCAGAATCCGTTCCGGATGTTCTTCATCCCCCCGGTAGCGCATCACAATGAGAGCCGGTTCCTGCCGGCTGGCGTCTGCCACCGCCAGAAAAGCCTTCATCCCCAGAGCTGCAATTTTCTTTTCTCCCAGAACCTCCACATCCATTCCGGTTTCCCGTCCAATGCGCAGGGCTTCTTCCGCCAGATCCGACGGACTCTGGCGGTTGGCTGGCTGGTTCACCAGATCCCGGGCCCGGTTCACCCAGCGTCCCAGGGTCATGCCCCCATGGGCCGCCAGAAGATTGGCCTCTTCCGGCTGGACCGTCACCAGCTGGACCAGTTCCACCGGCTGACGGGACTCATCCGGATCCGGCGCTTTGTAGCGGTCAAACCGGTATCCGGCCAGCACCATGGCTTTGCCGGCTTCCCGGTAATAATCGGTCCCCGTAATCTCCCGGGGAACCAC
Source organism: Bacillota bacterium (assembly GCA_007121025.1). Classification (GTDB taxonomy): domain Bacteria; phylum Bacillota; class TC1; order TC1; family UBA5767; genus SKMO01. Next base: position 3,404 of record SKMO01000111.1, read on the forward strand.
CAGATCAACCACCGGGCATTTCGCGTCCATGGCCCCGCGGACCCCGGCGGCAACCGCCAGCCCGAAGGTTTCCGGACGGACGGTGTGCCGGTCCCCCAGACCCGCCAGGAACACCCGGCGGTAGGTCCCAAACTCCCGGATCCGGGAGGAATGGGTTTGCCCGGCTTTCCCGGTAAACACGCCCTCCTTCTGGAGCTCTTTCCAAAGCTCCCGGGCTTCCCCCTCAAACGTCGGTTCTTCTTCAGCAAACACCGGCAAAATCTGCAGATCCCCGGGCCGCCGCACGTCTTTCGTCCCAAACAGTTTTATTTCCATCCCCGTTCCTCCATTCCATGTTCCAGACGGGCCAGTGCCTCCCGCAGCATCGGCCGGGGACAGGCCAGATTCATCCTTAAAAACCCTTCTCCTCCGTCTCCGAAAAAGGTCCCCGACGACAGGGCCAGCCCGCAGTCCCGGACCACCCAGCGGATCAGTTCGCCCTGAGAGATCCCCAGGGAACGAAAATCCATCCACAGAAGATAGGTCCCCTCGGGCTTTCTTGCCCGGATTCCGGGAAGCCGTTCTTCCAGGGTCTTCAGGACCATGTCGGCGCTTTCTTCCAGATACGTCAGCAGCTCCTCCAGCCAGGGTTCCCCGTCCCGGTAGGCTGCCTCCAGTCCCTCGATGCCAAACGTATTGCCCATGTGCATGCCCGTCCGGGCCAGTTCCTCCCGGATCCGGTCCCGGAGGTCTTCATTGGTCACCACCATCAGGGCGGTGGACAGGCCTGCCAGGTTAAAGGTTTTGCTGGGGGCCACAAAGGTCACCACCCGGTCGGCCGCTTCCGCCGACAGGGTGGCCAGCGGCAGATGCCGGTGACCGGCAAACACCAGATCACTGTGAATTTCATCCGCAAAGACCAGGACGTTGTGGCGCTGGCAGAGCCGGATGGTTTCTTCCAGTTCCTCCCGGGTCCAGACCCGGCCCACCGGATTGTGGGGTGAACAGAGCATCAGGACCTTGGCTCCGGCCAGTTGTCGGTCCAGATCCTCAAAGTCCATGGTCCAGCCCCGGGGGGTCTCCCGCAGAGTGTTTTCCCGCAGGGGCCGGTCATTGAGCCGGGGGATGCTGTAAAACGGTCCGTACACCGGCGGCTGGATGACCACCGGATCGCCGGGCTCCGTCAGGGCACGCAGGGCCATGCTCAACCCATTGACCACACCGGCACTGCTGAGCACGGCCTCCCGGGGAAACGACCAGCCCTGACGTCTCCGGTACCAGTCCCGGGCGGCATCGTAGTATGATTCTTCCCACAGGGTGTATCCGTATACCGGATGCCCGGCCCGATGGACCAGGGCCTCGGTCACTGCAGGCGGAGAGGAAAAATCCATGTCTGCCACCCAGAGGGCCAGAGCCTCCGGGGCCCCGAAAACCTGTCCCAGTCCGTCCCACTTTTCGGACCGTGTTCCGGTCCGTTCGATTTTCTCGTCAAAATTCAATGGTCTCACTCCCCGTTTGCCAAGTTGCATGGATCCCCCGCGGGGAATCCATCCCCTTCATTATACGGCAGGATCCGCCCATCTTCCACCAGGATCCGGCCATCCACCGTGACCGTCGGATGCAGAAGCACCCCGTCCAGGTGGCTGTCTGCCTCCACCGTGCCCCCCATGGACGCATTGTCCCCCAGGGCAATGTGCACCGTGCCCAGCACTTTTTCGTCTTCCAGAATGGCGCCGGTCAGCCGGGCAAAGGGATTGGTCCCGATGCCCAGTTCGGCAATGTTCCGGGCCGGGCTGCCATAGCGCTCGAGAATCGCGTCCAGCTGCCGGGCCTGAGGTCCGCCGGACACCTGTCGGGCCAGGCCCTCTTCCACCTGGATCCGGATGGGCTCGTCCAGAAGGCCAATGCCCGCCATGGAGCCGTCGATCACCAGGGTCCCCCGGGCGGTTCCCTCCAGGGGGGCAATGTACGCCTCACCCGCCGGCAGGTTGCCAAAGGCCCCCCGGGCCGTCAGGTTTCCGTCATCGCAGTGGGCCGTCCGCCCCCGGATGGAAAACGACAGGTCGGTCCCTGCCGGGGTGTTGACCCGGACCAAGTCGCCGGTCAGGGCGCCGGCCGCCAGGGCGCTGAGCCGGACCACCGGGCCTACACCCTCACCAAGTGTCCGGGCCAGCATGTCTTCGGTCAACCCCGGCATGGACGCCACCCGGGCACCCCGAAGGCAGGCCTCCCGCCGGGCCCGGGTATGAGACAGGGACCGGGAGGTCAGCAGGATGGCCGCACCGGCCTCCTGCAGAGCGCGGGCCACCGGAAGGGGCGGTTCCATGCCGTTGTTTTCCCGGCTGATCATGTCCACCAGCACGGATTCCGCTCCCATCCGGCGCCCCTCCTGGTGAAAGAGGTTCCCGAGGTTTCGGGTCCCTTCATCCACCACGATCACCAGAGACTCCTTCTGCCCAACCTTCAGACACTGGTCCAGAACCACCCGGACCGCCTGTGTATTCTTCATGTTTCCTCCTCATTTTCCTCCCCCGACGGAGAAGATTCCGTTATAATGAACTGTATGAAACGACAAAGACAACCCGGAGGAAGCCCATGGTTTTTCTGTATCGCCTCATCTGTTTGATTCTGACCCTGTATTACCGGCCATTTCGCAGGCTGCGCGTCACCGGACGGGAACACATTCCCAGGGAGGGTCGGGTGATTTTTGCACCCAACCACACCAGTTACCAGGACCCCTTTGTCCTGGCACCCCTGATCCTTCCCCGAAGACTGGCGTTTTTTGCCAAAAAAGAACTGTTCGTCTTTCCGCTTGCCCAGGTGATGCGGGGATTCGGCACTTTTCCCGTGGATCGCCAGGGAGACGCCACCGGGGCCATCCGGTCTTCTTTGGATGCCCTGGAACACGGACTGGATCTGGGGTTGTTTCCGGAAGGCACCCGGAACAAATCGGACAGGCCCACCCTGCCCCTGAAACGGGGCGTGGCCCTGATCGCCGCCAAAGCGGGCGTTCCCGTGGTGCCGGTGAGCATTTCCGGGAGCAAGGGATTTTTCTCCCGGATCCGGGTGCATTTCTCGCCTCCGCTGACCATCGGGCCGGCTCCCGGCCAGCGCCGGATCAGCCGGGAAGACTACGACGCTTTTCTGGCGGAGCTGCGGGCCCGGATTGAAGCGCCCCTTAAAACCCGCCTGACACCCTGAGGACCGATCCGGTCACATACCGGGCGGATTCACCCAGCAGAAACAACACCGCGTCAGCGGCTTCTTCCGGTGTTCCGAAACGCCCCAGGGGAATCGCCTCTTCCAGTGCCCGGCATTCCGCCGGATCCAGGAAGCGGTTCATCCCGGTGTCAATGACCCCGGGGGACACACAGTTCACCCGGACCCCCGACGGACCCAGTTCCCGGGCCAGCGCCCGGGAAAAGCTGATGACCGCCCCCTTGGATGCGCTGTAGACCGCCTCGCAGGAAGCCCCTTCTTCGCCCCAGACCGACGCCACCGTCACGATGGACCCGGCCTTCTGGCGGATCATGTCCGGAGCGACCGCCCGGCAATAATGGAGAACCCCGTACAGGTTTGTGTCCAGAACAGGTGCCCAGTCTTCGGGCTCCTGCTCGGTAAACAGGCCGGTCAGAGCCTGGCCGGCGTTGCACACCAGTCCGTCAAGGCCTCCCCAGAGGTCCGTCAAAAAGCGGACCGTATCCCGGGCTTCCCCGTACCGGCCGGCGTCTGTCCGGCAGGCCGCCTGGGCCCCTTCTTCCAGCAGGCCGGCCGCCCCGTCCACATCCTCCCGGTAGGTGAAGGCCACCTGGTCGCCCCGGCGGATCAAGGCCCGAACCACCGCCCGGCCAATCCCCCGGGTCCCCCCGGTCACCAGAATTCGTTTGCCATCGTTCATTTTCTTCTCCTCCGTCAGCCCTCAGCGGGCGACTCAAGCGCCTCTTCATGATACACCAAAAAGCCTGTTCCGGTCCGCCCGAAAGACAAAAAAAGCCCCGCAGAATCACTCTGCAGGGCCTGTTCCCATGTTTGCTCAACCCGCCCTGTGTCCCGGGTTACAGTTCATCCCGTTCCTTCATGGTGGGATACAACAGCACGTCCCGGATGGACGGGGAGTTCGTCAGCAGCATGATCAGCCGGTCAATGCCAATGCCCATGCCACCGGCCGGAGGCATGCCGTATTCCAGGGCCCGGATAAAGTCTTCATCCATGGGATGGGCTTCCTCGTCGCCGGCAGCCTTGGCTTCCACCTGCTTTTGCAGCCGCTCCCGCTGGTCCACCGGGTCATTGAGCTCCGTAAACGCATTGGCCAGTTCCCGCCCGGCCGCAAACGCCTCAAACCGGTAAACCATGTCCGGGTTGTCCGGGTTTTTCCGGGCCAGCGGGGAGATCTCCAATGGATAATCATACACAAAGCACGGCTGCACCAGAGTCGGTTCCACCTTTTCTTCAAACACTTCGTTAAGCACCAGCCCACGGGTCATGCCCGGATTCACCGGTACACCGGCAGCTGCGGCAGCCCCTCTGGCCTCTTCGTCCGAGCCAATGGCGTCAAAGTCAATGCCGGTGGCTTCTTTCACCAGATCAATCATCCGGTACCGGGGCCAGGGGGTGGCAAAGGAAAGCCGGTCGTCTCCGTAGGTCACCTCCAGGGTTCCCAGAACGCTTTCACAGGCGTGAGCCACCATGGATTCGGTGATCTCCATCATGGAGTCCAGATCACCGTAAGCCTGGTAGAGTTCCAGTAGCGTGAACTCCGGGTTGTGCCGGGTGGATATGCCTTCGTTTCGGAACACCCGGCCAATCTCGTACACCCGGTCCAGTCCGCCCACCAGAAGCCGCTTCAGGTGCAGCTCCAGGGCGATCCGCATGTACAGCGTCATGTCCAGGGCGTTGTGATGGGTGATAAACGGCCGGGCCGCGGCTCCGCCGGCAATGGTGTGCAGGATCGGTGTTTCCACTTCCAGAAAATCCTGGCTGTCCAGGAAATCCCGGATGGCCTTGATGATCCGGCTGCGGGTGATAAACGTGTCCCGGACCTGGGGATTCACGATCAGATCAAGATAGCGTTGCCGGTAACGAAGATCCACGTCCTTGAGTCCATGGAATTTTTCCGGCAGGGGGCGCAGGGATTTGGACAGCACCGTGAACCGGTCCACCTTGACCGAGACTTCACCCTTCTTCGTTTTAAAGACTTCACCGGTGACCCCGAGAATGTCCCCAATGTCCAGCTTGTCGAAGACCCCATACGGTTCATCGCCGACCCGGTCTCTGCGGACGTAAATCTGAATTTGCCCTTCCATGTCCTGCAGATTGGCAAAGGTCGCCTTGCCGTGCCCCCGCCGGGCCATCATCCGGCCGGCCAGGGTCACCGTGCTTCCTTCCAGCCGGTCAAACTGCTCGGTGATTTCCCGGGACTTGTGGGTCATCTCAAAACGGCCGCCAAACGGATCGATCCCTCCGTCACGAAGCTGCTGCATTTTCTCCAGACGGATCTGCATCAGCTCATGGAGTTCCTCCGGACTGTTTTCACTCTCAGCGTCCGGCTGCGGCGGCATGTTGTGTGTCCGTTCTGTCATGGTCAGCAGCTCCCCGGATGGCTCACATTGACAATGCGGTAAAGAAGGGCCCCCGACGGGGTGGCCACTTCCACTTCAGAACCGATTTTCTTGCCCAGGATGCTGCGCCCCACCGGAGACTCGTTGGAAATCCTGCTCTTGCTGGGATCGGCTTCCATGGAACCCACGATGGTGTACTCAAACACCTCACCGGCTTCCACATCTTCCAGGGTGACCGTGGAACCAATGCCCACTTCATCCTCGTCTGCATCGTCATGAATAATCTTTACATTGGACAGCTTTTTCTCCAGATCGGAAATTTTGCCTTCAATGAAAGCCTGCTCATTCTTGGCATCCTCATACTCTGAGTTTTCGCTGATGTCACCAAAACTGATGGCCACCTTGATCCGTTCTGCAATTTCATGCCGGCGGACATTCTTCAGATGATCCAGTTCCTCTTCGTATTTCTTCAGTCCTTCTGGTGTCAGCAGTACCTGTTTTTCATGCATATCGTTTACCTCATCCCTGAATAATGTAGAGAACTGTTTGCTTCCAAACAGTTCTCCGAATTCTCAAAGAAAATTATATACCATACCCGGCGATTGTCAACCGGCAACCGGTCCCGGCTCTTCATCCCTGCGCAACACCACAGCGTCTTCCTCCACATCGAACAGGACCCGGTCCCCG
>SKMO01000029.1 GCA_007121025.1 Bacillota bacterium
GCCCAGCGGATGAAAGTGTTCCTGCGCCAGAAGGCCACCACCATCCGGGAGGTCACCGGACAGACCCCGGACTACGACACCCTGAGCCGGGCGTTTTTCAGCGGCTTCCGGGACGAACTGGCCCCCGGCCTGCAGGCCGACCGGCTCAGCCGGGACGAACAGGCCACCGCCCGGCAACTCTGCCGGGACAAATACGACCATTCGGACTGGACATTTCGCAAGTAGGGCCACTCCGGGAAAGGACGAACCATGGACAACGCCCAACGATCCTTTACGGTTTCCCCCACAACCCTGACACTTCTCCAAACGCACCGCGACACCCTGATCGCAGACGTCAACCGCCAGATGGAACGCCGGCCGGACCTGGACCGGCTGATCGGCCCGGGAAACCGGGACCGCATGCGCAACAACCATGAAAACCACCTGGACTACGTGATCAGCCTGTGCGCCCAGGGCAGCCTGGAGAGTCTGGAAGACACCCTGCGCTGGGTCTACCGGGCCTACCTGCGCCGGGGATTTTCTTGCGCCTACTTTCCGGTGGAACTGGACTGCTGGACCCGGGCCTACAGCATGCATCTTCCACCGGAGAGGGCCGGCGAACTCCTGCCGTTGTACCGGCAGATGAACGCCCTCCATGAACCTCTGCTGGTGTCTGCCCGGGAAAACCCCGGGCCGTCTGCCGGCGGTCCCGGGCCCTGGACGCAGAACTGTCAGGCCTTTTTGGAACGGCTGCTGGACGGCGACTACAGCGGGGCTCTGGGGCTGGCCGGAAAACGGGTTCACACCCGGGAGGATCTGCCCGGATTCTACCAGGACGTCATCACCCCCTGTCTCTACCAGATTGGTGACCTGTGGCAGGACAACATGATCTCCGTGGCCCATGAACACCTGGCCACGGCCATCGTCTCCCAGCTGCTGGCAGAGCTGTACGGACGCTTTGCCAAACTCTCCCCCAGCCGGGGAACCGTTCTGGCGACCACCGTTGCGGGAGAAGAACACGACACCGGTCTTCGGATGGTCGCCGACCTGCTGGAACTCGATGGCTGGACCGTGGTCTACGGGGGACCGGCCCGGTCAGACGATGAGATCGCCACCCTGGTCCGAAACCACCGGCCGGACCTGGTGGTCGTCTCGGTGACCCTGGTTTCCAGCCTGCACCGGCTGCGGGCACTGACCACAGCCCTGCGCCGGCTGCCGGACACCGGAACGATGGCCATCTTCGGGGGAGGACAGGCAACCGTCCATCTGCCGGACCCGGGGGCCTGGGGTTTGGACGAACTGCAGCAGACGGCCGAAGAAGCCGTTAAGAATGCACGGAAATGGGGGTCAGACCATGCACACCACTAAAACGCAGCAGGCCATGCTTCGCTTCCTGATGGAACAAAGCGACCTTCTGGTAATCCTGACCACACCAGACGGCCTGATCCGCGACTGCAACCGGGGCTTTCTCCACAGCACCGGTCTGTCCGAAAAACCCCTGCAGCGGCCGCTTGGCGATTTCATGACCCTGCCGGACGGTTTTCCGGACGGAACGAACCCGGACAGCACGCAGCTGTTTCACCTTCACGGGATCCGGATGCCCTTTCTGGTCCAGGTCTTCGCGACCGCAGACGGCTGTCTGCTGGTGGGCGAAAAGCGGATCATAGAAGATGAGGGGATTCTCGAAGCCATCTCCCGGACGAACCGCGATCTTTCCGATGTCATCCGGCAGGCCAAACGCCAGAACCTGGCTCTGCAGCAGGCCAACGAAGAAATCACCCGCCTGATGAACACAGATCTGTTGACAAATCTGCCCAACCGGCGGCATTTTTTCAGCCGGACCGAACCGCTGTTTGAACAGGCCAGGGAACAGGACGGGCAACCCCTGGCCATCCTCCTCATGGATCTGGATCATTTCAAACGGATCAATGACCGCTGCGGCCATCCCGCGGGGGACCAGGTGCTCAAATCCTTTGGACAGATCCTCCTGCAAACCGCCCGGGATGAAGACCTGCCCGCCCGGTTCGGGGGAGAGGAGTTCATCCTGGCTCTTCCCGGAATCCGGCTTCCGGAAGTCGTCCGGCTCGGGGAAACCATCCGCCGCCGGATGGAACGGACCACCTGGCCGAGTATTCCCGAACCGGTAACCTGTTCCCTGGGACTGTCCCTTCTGCATCACCGTGACGGTTCGCTCAACGATTTGATCAGCCGGGCCGATCAGGCCCTGTACCTGGCCAAAAACCATGGCCGCAACCGCCTGCGGTTTCTGCTCCCCGACCAGACGGCCCGGACAAACCGTACGGAGATTTCCCGGGTCAGGCGGGGATATCGCCCGCCCCTCCGGGGAAAACACCGGCCGCTATAATCACCCGTATAAACACAGAGCCGCCTCTGCAAAACCCGCAGAGGCGGCTCTGTGTCACTTGAATTTTCTCACAGCGTCTACTCCTCAATCACGTCCACGCCGTTCCAGAAGGCTACGTAGTCTTTGATGTGCGCGGCTTTCTCGAAGGGCTCCGGATAGGTCCAGGCGCCGTTTCGGTTTTCCTTGCCATCCACCTCAATGTTATAGTAGTCGGCCAGCCCTTTCCAGGGGCACTTGGTGTGATAGTTGCTGACCGTGAAGTACGACTTGTCCACGTCTTCCGGCGGAAAATACTGATTCCCCTCCACTTCGATGGTCTTGTCGCTTTGGGCCAGTACCGCCCCGTTCCATACTGCTTTATACATGGTTATTCCTCCTTGCGGGCCCAACCGCCCCGGAAAATGCCCTGGGCCCAGGGGTCATCTTCCCAGATAAAACCAACGCCCCGGATGGTCTCCAGGGTGTCACGGTTCAGATTGCAACCTCCGCTGCACCGGCGCCAGAGGGGGTTGATCCGGTCAAACGCCCCCCGCCAGCCCGGATGGGAAGGCCGCACATGTTCCATGAAGAAAATCCGTCCCCCGGGGACCAGCACCCGGTGGATCTCAGACAGTCCCCGGACCGGATCGTCCACGGAACACAGGACCAGGGTGAACACCACCGCATCAAAGGATTCGTCCGCAAACGGCAGCTGCTGCACGTCCCCTTCCTGAAACCGGACCGGCAGCTCTTCCGGGAACCGAAACCCCCGGACCCGGTCTCCCAGGGACAGATCCGTCACGGTCAGCGAGGTCATCCGGCGGTAAGGGTAGTGGGGAAAATTGCTGCCCGTCCCCGCCCCGATTTCCAGAACCCGGCCCTCGACCCCCGCCAGAAGTGCCCGGCGCCGGCGCCGGAGCATCCGCTGTTCAAACGGATATAAAAACCAATCATACGCCCATTCCGACACGCGCATTCGCCGAAGCCTCCTTCCTCCCGCCCGGCTCAAGGGTTTCAGCCGGACGTTCGCTTGCGTTCCGGCTCCGGATACAGCGGGCCGGGACTGTACTCCACACTGGGCCTTGACGCCCGGGGCTGCGGGTACATGCTCATCAGGGTGTACACCGCTTCCGGCATGTCCCCCGACACATTGAGTCCCATCTGCCGGATCTCCCCGGCCCGGATCGGATAGTCGTGGGTCCAGCGGCCGTCGGTGAGCATTTGGGCCGTCTCTTGGGCCTGTTCGGCGTCCAAATGCTTTTCCAATAGCCGCAGGGTCATCTCGCGGACCTGCCGCAGGGCCTTTGCGGCCACGTCGGCCAGAATCAGGGTTTCATCGTCGATGTCCTTGGGCTCCTTCTGCTCAAGAACCTTCAGAATGGACGCCGCGGGCATCTGTCCCAGCTGGGGGTCCAGGGGCCCCAGTACCGCGTGCTCGTCCAGAACGATCTCATCAGCGGACAGGGCCACCAGGGTGCCCCCGCTCATCGCGTAATGGGGAACAAACACGGTCACCTTGGCCGGATGCAGAAGCAGGGCATCCGCGATCTGTTCGGCCGCCAGCACCAGACCGCCCGGGGTATGCAGAATCAGGTCGATGGGCACCTCCTGGTCGGTCAACCGGATGGCCCGCAGGACCTGTTCGGAGTCCTCAATGTTGATAAACCGGCTCAGGGGCACCCCCAGGAGACTGACCGCCTCCTGACGGTGGATCAGGGTGATCACCCGGCTGCCCCGGCTTCGCTCCAGTTCCATGATTTTCCGGGCCCTGGTGGCCACCAGCATTTTCTGCTGGAGAACAGGTGTCAGAGCTGAAACAATGATGAACAGCCAGAAGAGCTGAAAAAAAACATCCATGGACCGTATTCCTCCCCTCCATTTTTCACGCCGGACCGAAGTCCGTCATCAGCAGTAATCCCGCCAGCATTCCCAGAACGGATCGGCTTTGTAGTTGCGCTTGGGACGGACCAGAATGGCCAGAACCATCCCGATCAGAAAGCCCCCCGCGTGGGCCCACCAGGCGACTCCCGGAAGACCCGAGAAGCCGTACCAGATCTGAAAGAAAAACCAGAGCCCCAGAAAAAACACCGAGGGAAGCCAGAACAGGAAAAACGGCGGGACCAGGGTCAGCACAACGGCCTTGGGAAACAGGACCAGATAAGCCCCCAGGACCCCGGAGATCGCCCCGGAGGCCCCCACCATGGGGACGGTCGACGACGGATCGGCCAGTCCCTGCAGAAGCGCAGCCCCCGTCCCGGACAGCAGATAGACCAACAGGTATTTCCAAAAGCCGGTCCGCCCCTCCACTGCCGGGGAAAACACCCAGAGAAACCACACGTTGCTCAACAGATGAAACGCCGATCCGTGCAGAAACATGCTGCTGACCAGCCGCCAGGACTCCCGAAGGGGGTCGGCAAAAAACAGAGCCGGCACAAACCCCCAGGCCGAAAAACTGGCCAAAAAGCCCTCCGCACCCAGGGCCGCCTGACCGAAAAACACCAGAATGCACAGCCCGATCATCCCACGGGTTCCCACGATCGATCCATAATAGGTGATGCTGTCTTTCAGGGGAAACACAGGCATTCTCCTTCCCGTGGACGGAAAACAAACAACACCGCAAAAACCGCCCGTCCATGTCCATTATACGTCACCTCAAGCCCGGTTACCAGACCGACTCACAGCCAGTGGGCCCGGCGGAACATCAGATATTCAACCAGACCCAACACCAGCATGGCCAGCACGAACAGCCCAAAGCCTGCCGGAGACCGGCTTCCCGGAATGCCCCCTACATTGATTCCGAACAGTCCGGTCAGAAAGGTCAGGGGCAGAAAGATGCTCCCCACGATGGACAGACTGTATATGATCCGGCCGGTCCGCTCTGTGGTCCGGTGGTTCAGTTCCTCCTGGACCACCAGCACCCGGTCCCAGAGATCGCGCAGACCTGACAGAAGAAGAGCACTTCGCTTCGACAGCGCCCCCAGATGCATATTTCCCGATTCCTGGTCCAGACCGGGAATATCCGTGTCCTCCAGTTCAGTGAACACCGCTGCCAGGGGTGTGCAGTTACGACGCAGCTCGATTATTTCCCGGCGCAGATCCGACAGCCGTCCGATGCTGACCTCCTGAAACCCGGTTGCCGCGTTCAGAAGGGACGATTCCAGATCGTCCACCCGGTTTTCCAATTGCAGAACCATCCCGCTCAGCCGATGGCTGGTTTCCTCCAACAATCCCCGAATCACCGGGACACTGCGGGTCCACCCTTCCTGTTGCAAACGGTACCACAACGCGTCGGCCGCCGATGATCCCTCCGGGCCCCAGGTGATCATCCGGTGGGGGGCCAGCCAGATCCTCAGAGGTGAAAAACCCTCCCGGGTATCCGCCGGTTCCATCAAGAACAGGAGCACCCCGTCCGAAGAGTGCAGCAGCCGGTGACCCTGTTCCGGCGCAAAGAAATACCCGGCCACCAGTTCGGACAACACGCCGGACTGCGCAGCCATATCCTGACCCCCGGAATCTCCAATCCGCAAATCCAGCCACACAAAGGCATCGGTTTCCAGCACATCCCTCACGTCCTGCCACCGGTTCACCGTGGCGGTCAGCCGCTCATCGGTTGTCCAGCACCGGAACAGTCCCTCTTTGCTCATCATGTTTCCTCCCTTTGTTCTCTGATTCCATGGGCCTCTGCCCAAAAGCGCATGTACAGACTGAAAAAAGCCCTTCCGGGCTTTTTTCAGTCTGCTTTCCCTCTCAGGAAACAATCATGTCTTCGTCGCGGGTCAGCGGTTCCTCAATGATCACGTGGCCCAGAAACAGGGTGTCCCCTTCCACCAGGGGCATCACCAGGTCCACGAAATCCAGTTCCGTCAGGGTGTTGGCCAGCACGCTCAGGATGATCAGTTCCCCGGCACTGCCGCCGCCGAAATTCAGTTCCATTTCCTCGGAAAAGTCCACGGTGGCCAGGCCGTCATCCACGGTGACCCCGAGAACCCGGACGCCCGCCGGAATCCCCGGAAAGAGTGCGTCCTCCTGTGGACCGGCCAGCAGCTCATCGAGGACCAGAAGAAGAATCTCCTCTTCCGTGGCCCCCTCCTCATAGCGGACCGTCCGGATTTCTGCCACGACCCCGTCTGCATTGGCGTTGCCAAAATACACCGGCACGTCAAGCTCGGTCACCGCCGGCTCTGCCGGGGGGGCTTCCCCGTTCCCGGCCGGCGGTTCTTCCGGTGGATCCACCGGTGCAGCAGGGCTGCATCCCGCCAGCAGCAGACCGGCCGCCAACAGCAGGATCAGTATCGTCGTCCATCGTTTCATTGTCCATCTCTCCCTCACCGGGGCCGGCACAGAACCGGTCCCACACGTGTTTGGTGATATTGCCTCTGTTCCTTAGACGTTTTGTACAGCTGTGCAGTTCCCTTCCTGGCGCTTGCCCAGAAGGAGGGTCTGCGGATCCCTGCCGCTTAACCGGGCAAGTTTCTGGACCCGGCTGTTCAGATAATCAATGTCCATGGCCGGGAAGGAATCGCAGTCCACGTCCTCCAGCAGGTATTCGGCCATGGTCCAGACCGGTCCGGCATCCTGGTAGCCTTCCTCCCCCAGGATGCCGATCAGTGAATCAATCATGGCTCCCAGAACCGACACGTCGTGGCGGCCATAGTTGCGCAGCTGGAAATAGCTGTTGTACAGAAGCGGCTCAAAAGCCACATCATGGATGTGCAGCCGCAGGACTTCCTGTTCATCAAAATAATAGCGGTGCTCAAGCTCCGTCCCGATTTTCCGGAGAATCGGAGAGAGCTTTGAAATGCAATAGATGGCCGTGTTGGGGTCATTGATTCCCGGGGAAATGGCCCTGAGGGCGATTTCCACCAGTTTGACAATCCCAAATTCAACGTCCCGCCGGGTGTTTCTCTCCTCGCCCAGAGAAAAGGCTTTCTGGATCTTTTCGGTCAGTTCCTCCGGATCGGGAGGAACCGTGTGCTCACCGTCAGACGCCCCCCCGTCTTCCGGTTCCGGCCGGTAGCGATACACCCGGGCCAGGACGTCTTCTTCCTGGACGAAATCCCCCAGCCGCTTTTTCAGGTGGAACAGGCAGTCTGCCTCCACAGCCAGCTTGAGAAGCGTTTTTTCATCAATGTTTCCAATGAATCCCCAGGTCCCTGCCGGCACCTCTACAAACACCTCTTTGTCCACCCGTTCCGGCTTTTTCTCCAGCCGGTTTTGGACCTGCGGGTCGTTCTTTTGTTTCTCGATGGTCTTGTCAACCACCCGGAGAATGTCCCCGGTGATCTTCTCAATGATGCTGTTGATCTGCACCGCCTTGGACACGTGAAAGATGAAATACCCAAAAGCACTCAGACAGGCGATGGCCAGCCCCAGCCCGGTCAGGGGCATCAGGAGAAACCGGTCCCCCTGGACACCGCCGGACGCGTACAGGCCAAACAGCGAAAAGATAAACGACCCCATGAACAGACCCAGGACCCGAAGGGACACCTTTCGCTCCAGAAAATCCCGGGTGATCCGGGGGGAAAACTGCCCGGAATACAGGGTCAGCACCACCATCATGGTGGAAAAGCTCACCGTGATCATGGCCAGAAGGGCTCCCACCAGGGCCCCGAACAGACTGCGTGTCAGATCGGACCCCAAGGTGAAAAACGGCGGAAGCATCCCGGACAGGGTCATCGCATAACGTCCGTCACCCAGGATGACCAGAAGCGCCAGCAGAAAACCCAGGAACCCATACAGGGTGGGAATGAAGTACACTTTTTGCCGAATAGTCTGAAATGCGTTCATCCTTAACCTCCTCCCGCCCCCCTGGGACACCCGGTTAAAGCAGGCTGCGCAGTATCAAAAAGCTGACCACCGATGTGGACGCCGACAGAAAGGACCCCCACATCAGGTCCACCACGGTAATCAGGACCGGCCAGTCCTTCGTGGTGGCCAGATTGGTCAGATCGTAGGTGGCATAAGTGACAAACCCAAAGAGCAGGCCGGACACCAGAACCAGTTGCAGGCTGTCCGCTGCCAGACCCGGCTCGATCACGAAATAGATCATGCCCAGCACAAAGATCACATAAAACACAATGGCCGCAAACCAGTTGACTTTCTTTTTCATCAGGTATCCCAGTTGTTCGTTGTACAACTTGCGGGCAACCACCCCCAGCCAGATCAGGTCAATGACCATAAAGACCACAAACGTCACCACAAACATTTGAAGAAGCACTGTCATGGCTTACCCTTCCTTTCCGGGGCATTGCCCCCCTGCCTGAAGCGGCGCCACCAGGCGCCGGCCTGTCACGAAATGATGCCCTGGCCCTCTCCGAGGACCCGGTCCACAAACAGCCGGACAATCTGCGGGTCGAACTGCGTTCCTGCATGGCGGTGCAGCTCCCCGATGGCCTCCTTTATGCCCATGGCCCGGCGGTAGGGCCGGTCGGTGGTCATGGCGTCAAACGCATCGGTCACCGCCAGAATTCTGGACAAGAGGGGAATCTCCTCCCCGCGCAGTCCCCGGGGGTAACCGGTGCCATCGAAGCGCTCATGATGGGTCAGGATCAGCTCGGCAATCTGGGCCAGCTCAGGGGCCGACTGGGCAATCCGGTATCCGATCTCCGGATGCCGGCGCATCTGCTCCCATTCCCGGTCGTCCAGCGGTCCCGGTTTCTTGAGGATCGCATCCGGAATGGCCACTTTCCCGATGTCATGAAGCATGGCCAGAAGCTCCAGTTCATAGATGGCCATCTCCGACAGGTTCAGCTGTTCGCCCACCTCACGGGACCAGGACTTGAGCCGTTCGCCGTGTTCCTGTGTTTCATTGCTCTTCTCGAACAGTGTCTTTTTCATCGACTGAATGATCGACGAGCGCAGACTCCGGCTTTCCGTCAGTTTCTGGCGGTACATCCGGTCTTCTGCCTCCTTCATGGTCTCAGAAAGGCTCTGCCCGGGCTGATGTTTAACGGCAAACCCGACGGACACGGACAGCTGGATTCCACCGCCGTTCTGGCTGGTCGCCGACGTTAGAATGTTCCGGCAGACCTCCTGGGCCTGTTTTTCATCTGTCCGGGGCAGGCACAGGATAAATTCATCCCCACCCCAGCGGGCGGCCAGGCCCCCCGGTCCGGCGGCCTCACGAAAAATCTTCCCGGCCCGGTTCAGTGCCTGGTCACCCTCCAGATGACCAAACACATCGTTGATCAGTTTCAGACCGTTGAGGTCTCCCATCACGATGGTCACCGGGAGCA
>SKMO01000134.1 GCA_007121025.1 Bacillota bacterium
CCGTCTCTGACGATCACAATGTCATATTCCGGCCGGCCGTCGTCCCAGTCCAGCTCGAACTCCGTGACGGTTCCTCCGCCGCCGATGAACTCCCGGGCGATGGTGATGGCCCGCTGCTGGCCGATCAGCTCATTTGCTCCTTCTACCGGGCGGACGTCATCGGCCCGCTCCCGCTGGTATTCCACAATGCGTCCGGTGTATCCGTCGATGTCAAACGCATGCTCCACACCGTCTCTGACGATCACAATCTCATACTCCGGTCGGCCGTCGTCCCAGTCCAGTTCGAATTCCACGACGGTTCCGCCGCCGATGAACTCCCGGGCGATGGAGATGGCCCGCTCCCGGCCGATCAGGCTACCCGGCTGATCGGCCGGCTCACCGGCGCCAGTGTCCGGATCCGGGGATTGTGTATCCCCGGTTCGTCTGACTTCATCCAGAATCCGGTCCAAATTCAGTCCGGTCCGGTCAGACAGTCCAATCAGTTCCTGCAGTGACAGAAAGACCAACTCATCCAATTCGAATTCCGGGTTCAGAATCATCAGATTACGGATAAAATTGATCTTTCCGGCAGACACTTGATAACGGGTGGCATAATCGTCCAGCGTGGAGCTTGGTTTTCCGTACTGCCCCAGCACCACCGGATTGAGTTTCCGGGTCACCAGATAAGAATCAATGACCTCCGTGATCTCATGAAGCTGTTCGGTTCCCCTGGACAAATCTTCATGCATGACGGATACGAGCATCACATCATCTGTGCGGTGAAGATATCCGTCCCGCTCCAGTGCCTCCAGCAATGCTCCCGTCAGCTCATAGAGATCTTGTCCTTTTTTGTATGAAAGCCCATCGATCAGCCCTTGGCCTTCACCGTTGAGGGCCTGCAGCCGAACCACCTGGTCATTGCGGTTAACCTGCATCCCGACTCCCGGATTCACATCCAGATAAACCGTGCCGTCCACTGACATATACGGAAGGTACCATCCGAACAGCGCCACCAAAAACACGGCAGCCGCTGTTCCCAGAGCCAAGATTTGTCTCTGTGCTCGTTGGAGGGGACGGACGTCTTCCTGAGCCGTGAACCGGTCGTGCCGGTCCATCTTGTCCACCGGCTGAGTGGCAATGGTGTCCAAAAGACCGACAGGCGCCTCTCTCACCGCCCTGTCCAGACGTTCCAGCAACTGTTTATTCTTCATCACGACTCACTCCCATCTTCAGCAGGTGGTCTCTTAATTTCTTAAGGGCCCTCTGGTATTTGGACAGCACCGTTGACAGGGGAAGCCCCAGGCTCTCCGCAATTTCCCGGTGTCGATACCCACCCACCGCATGGAGCAGCACAATTTGGCGTTCCTGTTCCGGCAGAACCATCATCGCTGCCTCCAGCACCATTCGATCTTCAGGATCAGTAACATAGGCATACTGCAGGCTGTTCTCCATTCTGTCCATACCGGCATCCGCGATTCGGCTTTCTTTCCGCAGCTTGCTGTATGCCAGATTCCGGGCAATCGTTAACATCCAGGCCAGCGGCTTGCCTCTGGGCTGATACAGATGTGCAGAAGCCCGGATCTTCAAATACGTATCCTGCAAGACATCCAATGCTTCCTCATGATTGCGGACCACTGACAGTGCATACGCATAGAGCGTCCTTTCTGTCTGCCGGTACAACTCTTCAAACGCGGCCGGATCATCATCTCCGATCCTCCTGAACAGCTGTTCATCGATTTTGGCTCCCCTGTCTGTCCGGGGTTGCATTGAACCACCGGCCAGCACCATGCTGAATATCACCATAAGGACTCCCTTCATCTCATTAACGTTTTTTAAGTCCCGTTTATCTCATTCTGACCCTGAATACCGGTTATGACCATGATCATCTCTTGCGCAAGGGTTGGATACAGCTTTTCCAGTTCTGCCGGCCTGAACAGTCCCCCATCAGCACCCGATCCAAGGGAATCGAGTCGTCCGGGCTTGCGGCTGCCGGAAGCATTCGCTCAACGGCCCCCGTCTCCTGCTCCAACCTGAAAGATCCTGGCCGGTTTTCGTATCCGGCCGACATCGTCCGAAACGGTGTAACCGCGGCCGGAAAAACACACCTTCGTTGCATCCGTTCACCACAGCGGGCTGTCCACCGGCAATGGCACTGTGACCGGACCGGGAACGCAACAACCTGGAATTCCACGGGTGAACCGTCAACCCGCTTTCGAATCGATTCGCAGGCGATGTCCGGACCCTGTTTTGCTGCCTCCGCCGGCGTCACCGCATGCAGGTGCTCACCCATCTTCCTGACGAAACAGACACGCGGACAACGAAAAGCCGGCGGAAAAACCGCCGGCCTGCGTGTCTCTAGTATTTCTCCCCGATGTGGGAAAACTCCGGGCTTTCCACCCATTCCTCCGGTTTACGGGCCATGTCCATCAGATTGGTCAGAAGCTCAATGTGACGCTTCTCCTCGTTTCGCAGGAAACTCAGAAGATCAATCCGGTTGGCGTCATAAACTTCATCCATCAGCTTTTCATAGACTTCCACCCCGGCCTTTTCCAGTTCAAGGGCAAAATCGTACACCGACACCACGGAACCGCCAAACACGTGCTCCCGGCTCACCATGTGCAGGGCGTTGGTCATGCACTTGCCGTCCCGGAAATTGTCCAGCCCCTCGGAAATCAGCTCCTCCTCCAGATCAACGACCATCTGCAGGTGCCGGGCTTCCTCATCGGCCAGCATGGCAAAGATGCCCTTGACCCCGTCACTGTACTGCTGGGTCGACTGTTTGCGGTAATAGGCCTCCGTCTGGCTTTCCAGGGTTTTGGCCACTTCAAATATATTCATCCAATCCACTCCTCAACTGACAATCGCTTCGTCCTACAGAAACTGCTCAAACCGTTCCTTGGGCACCCCGCAAATGGGACACTTGCTGGGGGGCCGGTTCCGGGCGCACAGATAACCGCAGACCTTGCAGCGGTGCACCGGATAGGCCAGTTTCAGGGAACCGTCCACCACGGTTCCCCCGTTTTCCTGAAGGCCCCGGCGCTCCGGGATGGACCGGATGGGTTTGCGGCCCTCATGGGCGTCCTCGTCCACGTACAGGCCGCAGTAACAGGTCCCGTAATCGGCGACATCATCGTCCCGGTAGTCACAGGGACAGATCAGGTCCATGTCCTTTTCTTTGTCTCCGCTGGCCAGCCGGCAGGGACAGGCCATGTATCCGTAACGCTCTTCGTTGACCAGAAGGTTCTCCAGAAGCGCCAGGGTATGGTCATCGTCCGGATTGAAATAATACCCTTTGCCTTCCATTTCCTCTTCCAGTTTTGCTTTGAGTTCTTCCTGTCTAGACACCGATCGCACTCCTGATTTCCTCTTCTTTGAATCCCTGAATGACCGTTTCATCATCGATGACCACCACCGGGAAGGACACATTCGTCGTGTACTTCTGCATTTGCTCCAGGGCTTCCTCCCGCTCCGCGCCGTCCAGATGATCCACATACACAAATTTATAGGTCACATGAGACGTCTCGATCAGGTTTTTGGCTTTCTGGCACCAGATGCAAGTGGACAGGGCAAACACCCGAATGTCCCCTTTGTCCTGTCTTCCTTTGACTTCTTTCCATTCCATGTGCAACGTCCTCCTTTTTTCGTCAATGGGAGTTATATTCGCTCCCCTGTTTCCGTTTTCCTGCCCGATTTGGAATCTTTTCAATGTCCGGACTCCGGCCGGGCCCCCATAAGGGGAATCAGCAGATCCCCGGCATCCCGCACCCAGAGGACCGCCCGGCCCTTGTGAAGCGCCGGCTGCAGGTCCCCGGTCAGTGACACCGGATCGGACAGTTCCAGGTCCCGGCCGTCCGTCTCCAGCACCAGATCAATGCCCTCAACCTCCAGCAGTTCCCCCACCGTGGCCAGCCGGGGGCAATCCCCCCCGGGCAGCCGGACCGGTTCGAAAAAGATTCCCTGCTCCCCTTCCAGACGAAAGGCGGCGGCCGCCAGAGCCCCGATCATCCCGGCGTCCCCGGCGCCGTGTTCCGACAGAAAGACCCCGGTCAAACGGTCCGCCAGTACGCGGGCTTGCTCCGGCGTGACAATGTTCTTCAGGCACTTGGCTCCGAAATTGATCAGCCGGTCCCGGTCGTCGAGAATCTCCGGCAGCACGATGCAAAGACCCGGCCGGCTTCCTTCCCCGCTGTGCTCGTCCACAAAGGACCGGGCCACAGCGGTCAACCGATCCACCGCGCCCTCCACAGCCTCCGTCCTCAGACAGAACGCCCGGTTCTGCCCTGTAGACAGGGATTCCTCCTTCATCAGGGGGTGGGCTGTGATCCGCCCCGGACCGGTCAGTCCATTTTCTTCCAGCAGATCCCCCAGTTCCCGGAGAACATGCCCGGTGTGGTTCTCCCTGTCGTTTCCTGTATCATCCAGTGCAATCAGAATAATCATTTCGGCACCTTCCTTTCTGTGGTTCTGTTCAACTTCCCTCCAGGGAGGCCGTCCGCCAGGGCACGTAACGGACCCCCCCGTCTTCCGTGCGGCTTTCCATCAGGACCAGCTCCCGGCAGGACACTTCCACCGTCCGCCCGGCCAGCGCCCGGCGGACCGTATCGTCGTCCGCCTCTTCCCGGACGGACCGAAACAGGGTCACATGGGGGGTAAAGGCCATCGTGTCCGCCCCAAACCCGCCCCGTGAAAGCCAGTGGTCCAGCCGGCGCTTCAAACGAAGCAGTTCTTCCGGCGGCCGGCTCATTCCGGCGTACCAGATGTTTCCCCGGCGCTTTTCGAAGCGCCCCGTGCGGTCAAGCGTGAAGTCCAGGGGCCGGATCTCCCCGGCTGTGCGCCAAAGGACCGCCTCCAGCGACTCCAGCCGGGCGTCGTCCACGTCCCCCAGAAACCGCAGGGTCAGGTGAAAGTTGTCCGGGCCTGTCCGCCGGCTGTGCCCAAACAGCGGCTCCAGGGCCCCCTGCCAGGCGGCCATCTGTCGTTTTTGAGAAGGCCCCAGGGTCAGGGCGTAAAACAGACGCATTTAGTCCCAGCCTCTCTTGTGAAACATCAGGTTTTCCAGCAGGATGGCCGTCAGCACACCAATAAACAGGCCGTTGCCAAGAATTGCCGACAGAAAACCGAACCGGGTGAACATCCCCGCCGGCAGGAACATGATCCCCGCCCCCAGCATCACCGACACCCCGGTGATCGTCAGGGTCCGTTCATCCACGCCGGCGATCGTGCAGTTTTTCAGCCCCATCGCCATGATCCGGGTGAACACCGACAGGCTGACGCTGTACGAGACCGCCGGGGGAATGGCCGCCAGAAAGCTGCCCACCGGTCCGGTCATCCCCAGCACCACCAGCAGAAGGGCCCCGAAGGCCATGGTCCGCTTGGCGCCCACCCCGGTGGCCGAAATGAGCCCGGAGGCCAGCGCTGCCGGCACCAGGGCGATGGACGACATCACGGCCGCCAGCAAATGGAGCACACCCCCCGCGTACGACGCCCGGCGGATGGCATGGGGGTCCAGCCGGACCTCCAGCACGTCGGCCCCCGCGTTGATGGACGCAATCTCATTGGACAGGTAGATCACCACCACGAACGCCGCCAGGGGCACCAGGGACCAGTCGGCCACCGGCATGCCCAGGGCAAAGGGCCGGGGAGACACCAGAAGCGGCAGGGTGACCCCCGGCCGGGTGGGAAGGCCCAGCAGACTGTACGTCAGCCAGCCGCCCCCCAGCCCGATCAGGCCCACCAGGGGCCGCAGACGGCCCCCCTTGAAGCTCAGCCACAACACCCCGAAGAACAAGGCCAGGGAAAACCCCACCAGGCCCGGATCGGCCCCGTCCCCGCTCAGGGAGGCAAACATCCCGGCCACCATGGCCCCGCTGACCTGGATGGAAATCAGGACCAGGGTGACCCCCATGATCAGGGGGGTGAACAGCCGGCTGAGTTTGCCGGCCAGGCCGGTGGCCGTCAGGACCAGAATGAACACGCCCGTCAGAATAAACAGAAAGTGCATCCGCCCGATGATGTCCGACAGGGGCTGCCCCAGGGCCAGGCCGTTGAACCCGATGATCATGTAGATGCTGATCCAAAAGGCCGCCACCGCCTCGAACACCGCCACCCGGTGACCCAGATAGAGCTGGATCAGGGTCCCCAGTCCGAGAAAAATCATGGTCCGCTGGGCAAACCCGGCGGTCATCTCCGCCGTGAAACCCAAACTTTCCGCCAGGACCAGCGGAAGAAAGATGTTGTTTGGAACAATCAGGATCACCCACTGGATCCCGTACAACAGGGTTTCCCACACCCCCGTCCGGTGATGCATGCCGTATTTGAGTTTCATGGTGCCTCCTGTGTTCAGTCTGTCATGTTGTCCCTGGGTTCCGTGCTTGGGGAGTCGTCCAGACTCCAGACCTGGAGGTTACCCTCCCGGTCCCGGTACTGGACATACACAATGTATGTGTGCGGACTGATCAGCACGTCGTTTGGCGTGATCCAGAGTCCGTCGTAATTCAGGTTGTAGCCCAAGGGCGCCCAGGCCCGTCCGGGAACCTCCGAGCAGTAGATCCAGCGGGAAAACGGCGTAAACAAAAAGTCGTACTGCCGCCCCAGAAGATCCCGGGCGTTCTCCAGCGCCTGGTGGTACTCCTCGTCCGTGGCACCGTGCACCCGCAGCAGAATCACATGGTCGTATCGCCGTTTCCAGGTGTTCGGCCAGTACTTGACGATGTTCTTGGACATGGCTTCCAGGCCACTGGACTCAATGACCCGCCGTTCATCCTCCACCACACCCAAGTGGCCGCCCACAAAGAACTGGACCACCGGATGAATGGCCTCGTAGGTCAGCGGGATGTCCCCGTAGGACCCGATCCAGTCCTCCCCCTCCCGGTGAATGGGCTTGTCCGGATGGTAGGGATCCCGGACCCGTTCGCCGCTTTCCACTGCCTGGATAAACGCATTGACCTTGGCCTCCATGACGATCCATTCGGCCCCTGTCTGCAGCAAAAGAACGACCAGCACCGCCAGCAGGAAATTGCGTATGAGTCTCCAGTTGTCCCGTAAAACGTTCAATCGTTACACCTTCAATAACCGTTCAATATCCCGGCGGCAGTCCGGGGGCAGTGGCCCGTCCAGGGCCCGCTCCAACAGATCCCGGCGCCCGACGCCCTGTTCGGCCAGATAGCGCCGCACCCGTCTGGCCCGGGCCGGCCGGTCCATCAGGTGGTAAAACACCAGCCAGGACTCCAGGGAAAGCACCGGAACCGACAGTCCCTCCCAGTCGATCCGTTTGGGGGTCTCCCAGGCCAGCCGGTACACCCGGCCCTCCCGGCAAACCCCAAAGTGTCCGATCAGGTCCACCTGCACGCCCTCCAGGCAGACCGTGTAAAAAAACCCGGTCCTGTACGGTTCCCGGGGTCTGGGCGCCACCAGTTTCCCCCGGGATGCAAAAAACGATTCGACCCGCCGTTGTTCCACAGCGGGAAAAAACAGATCAATGTCCCCCGGATCGGGCTCCAGGCCCCGCAGATGCAAGAGCACCGACGAGCCCACCGCATAGGAGATCTTCTCATTGTCCAGTTCCTGCACCAGGGTGGCCAGCACCCGTTTCATCTGGTCGTCCAAAGGTCGGCTCCTTTCCGTCAATCCGGTTCTTTCTATTTTATCCTGAACCGCCGGCTTTTCCAACCCCGGCGGTTCCCGCAATAAAGGCAGGACCCCATCAGTCCTGCCTGCGAAGCCATCCTTTGGCTTTTCTGTTGTCCTCCCGGTCCCGGACGGTTTTTTTTCTCCGTCCCTGGAAGCGGTCCTCCTCTTCGTCCTGTCTCCGGTCGTCTCCGGGTTCCTCCTGTCCCAGCTGACTGCGGTACAGAGCCAGTGCCCCGGAAGGAAGGCGGCCCTCTTCCACCGCCAGTCGCACCGCACATCCCGGTTCCGGTCCGTGGGTGCAGTCGGCGTACCGGCACTGCACCGCCAGGTTCCCGATCCGGGCGAAGTCGTCACTGTCACTCTCTCTTTCTCCGTCTCCTTCGAGCCGGACGGCCGCCTCCCGGGGCGGCACGTAGAGAAGAGTCCCACCCCAGACAGGCACCAGCCGGTGGGACGGTCGGGACGCCCGGTGATCATCTTCCAACACAGCGGAACAGAGGCGGTCAAGAAGTGACGCTGTCTCCCCCACCAGAAGCACCGTATCCGCCGAACCGGTCCGGTCCCCGAGGGGTGCCGGGTCATCGCCGGCAAGATCAATGACATCCAACCCAATGGACAGCTCTTCGATCTCCCGGAGGACGTCCTCTCTGCCCCCGGTGTCCGGCCCGCCACACAGGACCAGGACCGGGGGGACCCCCAGCGACCAGCTCCAGTCGATCAGCCGGGCCGTCCGGGCTCCGTTCCAGTCCCGGCCCGCCGGGCTGCACACAAAGACCCGGGTGACATTGCTCAGCCCCCCGTCGTCCCCCAGGCCTGCCACCGGGCCCCGGGCCAGGTTCTCCCGGGGCAGAACCTCCGGCAGCCCGGCCGGATTGTCCCCGGGCACCCGGACCCGGTCTCCCGGCCAGAAGGCCCTGGCTTTCCGTCCCCGGTTTTTCGGCACGGTCAGAATCACCTGGCTTTGGTCTTCCGGGTCCAAACACACCAGTGCGCCCTCCTCCACCGCCAGCACCCGCAGGGTGTGCATGGTCCGGGCGTTTTGGGCTGTCTGTTCTGTCAGCGACATCTGCTCCAACTGATCGCTTTTCATTTCGTCCAACACCGCTTGTTCCTCCTGAACATCAAAGGTATTCGAACCGTCCCGGGATCCCCCGGGACGGTCTTTCCTGGCGTCTAAGGCACCTCATAGAGGGACACCTTCAGGTAATCGCCTTCCGGAAACCCGGGGTGAACCGGGTAGTCTGCCGGAAGGCCAAACTGTTCCAGCAGGACCGGGGTCCGGCCCCGGTCCCGGACGGCCGTTTCCACCATGTCCGAAAAGGCCGGAGCCGGCAGCAGGGCGCAGTTGGTGGACACCAGGATCCGGCCCCCCGGTTCCAGCAGGTCCAGGGCTTGTCCCACCAGGTGTCCGTAGTCCTTCTGGGCCCGGAAGACCCGCCGGCCCGCCCGGGCAAATGACGGCGGATCGAAAATGATCAGGTCAAAGCGCCGCCCATGGCGTTTGGCGTACCGGAAATACCGGAACACATCCTCCACAATGATCTCCTCGCCGTCCGGGTCAATCCCGTTGGCCCGGAAGTGGGCCTGTGTGGCCGGCCGGCTGCGGTTGGCCAGATCCACCGAGGTGGTGGACGCCGCGCCCCCCAGCCGGGCAAACACCGAAAAAGCCCCCGTATAGGAAAAGGTGTTGAGGACCCGGTTTCCGGCCGCCCACCGTTCGGTCAGGGCCAGCCGGACCTCCCGCTGGTCCGGAAAAAACCCGGTCATCGCCCCGTCGTTCAGGTGAGCCAGAAGCACCACCCCGTTTTCCCGGACGGCAAGGGGAAAGTCCCCCCGCCGGCCCCAGAGCCAGCTGTCGGTCCCCGGATCGCTGACCGC
>SKMO01000148.1 GCA_007121025.1 Bacillota bacterium
AAAGGAAGGAATACCATGAGGACGTTCACTGAAGACTTGCAGAAAGCGGTTTCTTATCATGGGCACTTGTGCAGCGGGCAGATATTGGGTGTGCGTATGTCAAGACTGGCTCTGCGGTTATTGGGAATTGAGGAACCGGAACCGTTTCGTGACCTCGTTGTGTATGTGGAATGTGACCGGTGTCTGACAGATGCCATTGGAACGGTCACCGGATGCAAACTGGGCAAACGTAATCTCAAGTGGCTGGATTATGGAAAGACTGCGGCAACATTTCTGAATCTTCAAACGGGAAAAGCATTACGGATCAGCAGAAAGGTCTGTGCGCAGCCCCCGAAGGGTACAAATCTGCTCACTTTTTTTGAGGCGATTTCTGATGATGAATTGTTTAGCGTGCAAAGCGTCCGTGTCCGGTACAGGCAGGAAGATCTTCCGGGCAGACCGCTGGATGCCATGATCTGTCCTCAATGCCACGAAGAAGTCATCGATGGGCGCCAGGTCGTCCGCGATGGCGTGGCGCTGTGCCGCGCCTGTGCCGAAAGTCCGTATTACGTATTGGAGAATCCCCATGAATCCCTGGCAACTTTATGATGAGCTGATCAATGGTATCCCCGAAAATCCAAGAGTCAAATCATGCACTTCAGGGCATGTGTGGACAACAGTCACCACCGATGAAGGGGGGATCGGAATGGCCATGACCATTCCAGTCAGCAGTATGCCCCGGACATATTCAGGGAGCATTGCCGGCAGTTCGCTGAAACGGATCGCCCAATTGTCAACATCATGGAACTACGTTGAAGCCGCCATTGGTGTCGCGGCAATCGGTGCGTATTACAATCATCCGTCCCGGGTTCGATTCTGCGGGGTGGAGCATCCTGGTTCCAGCAACGGGCAGGGAGATGCATTTGACCTCTACCTGGAAGACGTCATGGGGAAAAAGGTTGCGGTGGTCGGGCACTTCCCGGGGTTGGAGAAGAGATTCGGTCCTGTTTGTGACATGACAATCCTGGAGCGTGACCCGCAGTGGGGCGATCTTCCGGATTCAGCCTGTGAGTTCGTTCTGGATGAACAGGATTTCATCTTTGTCACGGGCTCCACTCTTGTCAACAAAACACTGCCCCGATTATTGGCACTTTCCAGAAGAGCAACGGTCATTCTTGTCGGCCCGAGCACAGTCATGTCTGCGGTGTTGTTTGATTACGGGGTGTATGGTCTGTCCGGTTTGATTCTGGAAGAGGCGGCGGACAAATGCGCGCGTCTGATCCGCGAAGGCCAGTCGAAGGTGTTGTTTGAAGCAGGTGTAATGGTTGACCGGATCCGCTCCTCACCTTAGAAAGAGGCAACCTCAATATTCAACAGATGAAGGATAAAGGAGAAGAACGGATGAGAGCAACAAAAGCATTGGCACGGTTGTTATTGGTCAGTTTGATTCTGGTTTCAGGTATGGGGTGTTCAGGTGTTGCCCAACCATCAATTGAACCACGGGTGCAAAACGAAACGTATGTGTTTACTGACTCTGCTGGGCGGGAAGTGGAGATTCCAAGAGACGTCTCGCGCATTGCGCCTTCAGGCCCCCTGGCACAGATTGTTCTGTATACGCTCTGCCCGGATAAGCTTGTTGGCAATGCTACGGAGATTACCGAGCCGCAGCGGTGGTATATCGACGAGAAGTATCATTCTCTGCCGGTGTTCGGGAGCTTCTATGGCGATACGTTGAATTTGGAGTCATTGATGGTGGCCGCTCCTCAGGTCATCATCGATATTGGTGAACCGAAAGGAACAATCGTTGAGGACATGGATGGAATCCAGGAACGGACCGGGATCCCCTCGCTATTTGTAGAAATGAACATGGATACCATGAGCGCTGCGTATGAAACCCTTGGCAGGGTGACGGGGGAGGAGGAGCAAGCTCAAAAACTGATGCAATACATTGACAGGACACTGTCAGAAACCAAACAGAAAGTGGCAGCCATTCCACATGAGGACAGGGTGACCGTGTATTACGGTCAGGATGAGGGACTAACGGCTTTGGTGAAAGGGACGGTTCACGCGGATGTGATTGAGATCGCTGGTGGATTGAATGTCGCAGACGTTGAAGAAACCGTCCGTGGGGGAGCTTCTGACATTTCGATGGAACAGTTGATGCTGTGGAATCCCGATGTGATCCTGTTCTCACCAGGGAGCGTCTATGACTCGGTCAGGGACCGTCCGGAATGGGAAGAGATTGCAGCTGTCAGAAACAGACGATACGTCGAGGTACCCGTGGGTCCGTACAACTGGATGGGAAGACCACCGTCTGTCAACCGGATACTGGGCATCAGGTGGCTGGCGAATCTGCTGTACCCTGACGTGTTTTCCTACGATATGGTTCAGGAAACAAAGGAATTTTATGATCTTTTTTATCACGTTCATCTGACAGAAGACCAGGCCGGCGTTCTTCTGTCAAAATCCACATTCAGTCCGGCAAACTGAAGACCCTGAAAGAGGCTCTGAAATGAGAAACAGAAAAACGTCATCGAAGGCTCTGCTCATGTTTTCTGCAGTCTTTCTTGCAGTATTTGTGATCAGTTTCATGATCGGGAAGTACCCGATCTCTCTTTTTGAGCTTCTGCAGGTCGGTTGGGGAAGGTTTGCGGGGACAACCAAAACCTGGTCCAATGAAGTGGAACTCGTTCTTTTCAGAATCCGCATGCCCCGGATCCTGGCCGGGGCGATGATTGGCGGGGGACTTTCGGCAGCGGGAGCTGCTTATCAGGGGCTTTTTCGCAATCCGATGGTCTCTCCCGATGTTCTGGGAGCATCTGCAGGGGCCGGATTTGGAGCCGCATTCTCTCTCTACATGGGGTATGGGTACGCCACGGTCACACTGATTGCGTTTGTTTGTGGCGTCGTTTCTGTTGGAGCTGCCTACATCATCAGCACCCGTGTGCAGCATAACCCGACACTCGGGATGGTCCTGGCCGGAATCATGATCGGTTCGCTTTTCAATGCAGGGACATCGTTCATCAAACTGGTGGCCGATCCAAACAACGTTCTTCCCACCATCACGTACTGGCTGATGGGCAGCGTTGCAGGGGTTACAACGCAAAAACTTTCATGGGCGGCCGGACCCGTTCTGTGCGGAATGACGGTTCTTTTGATCCTCCGTTGGAGGCTCAATCTTCTGACCATGGGAGAAGATGAAGCGCGTTCCATGGGAGTGAACATCAGAGTCATGCGCATCATGGTGGTGATCGCCGCAACGTTGATCACCGCTTCATGTGTATCCATCAGCGGACTGATTGGATGGGTGGGACTGGTCATCCCCCATTTCGCCAGAATGATGGTTGGATATGACTATCGTGCATTGATGCCAACCTGTATGCTGATGGGGGCGACATTTCTGCTGGTGGTTGACAATGTTGCCCGTTCCATCGTGACGTCAGAAATCCCCATCGGCATCCTGACAGCTTTAATCGGTGCGCCGTTTTTTTTGTATCTGATTATGGACAGGGGGAACCGGATATGATGCTTGAGGTCAACAACCTGCGCTTCGCATACACGAATCACGAAGTGCTTGCCGGAGTCAGTTTCAAGGCAACGGCAGGTGAATGCCTCTGCCTTCTGGGAGAAAACGGTGCCGGGAAAACAACGTTGTTTCGATGCCTGCTCGGCTTGTTGAGGGGGTTTACCGGTGAAATTTGCATTAATGGTATTCGCAGCCAAAAGCTTTCAATACGTGAAACTGCCAAAACAATTGCATACATACCACAGGCCCATGCACCAGCATTCAACTATTCCGTTTTTGATACGGTGTTGATGGGCACGAACCCACAGATTGAATCATACCGGTCACCGGGAATCGCGGAATATGAAACGGCCCTGAACGCCCTGAAGTTGCTAAAAGTGGATCATCTCTCAGATCGCGGGTATGCACAGATCTCGGGAGGGGAACGGCAACTGGTGTTGATTGCCCGCGCTCTTGCGCAACAGTCGCGTGTGTTGGTGATGGACGAACCAACCGCTAATCTGGATTACGGAAATCAGATCCGGGTCATGCGACAGGTCAAACTACTTGCACAACAGGGTTATCTTGTGGTCTTGTCCACCCA
The DNA here is from genome assembly GCA_007121025.1 of Bacillota bacterium. Classification (GTDB taxonomy): domain Bacteria; phylum Bacillota; class TC1; order TC1; family UBA5767; genus SKMO01. The sequence continues at coordinate 4,089 of SKMO01000148.1, forward strand.
CAACCCGGAACATGCGCTTACGTATGCTGACAATGTGCTCGTCCTCAAGCAGGGAAAAGTGCTGACACATGGTCATCCGGCATCAGTCTTAACACCGGAGGTGATCCAGCAGATTTACGGAGTATCGGTTGAGTTGTTCACGTTGCCGTCCGCTACCGGGTGTATACCGACGTTTTGTCCCTGCCCCAAATAATGGGAGTTGTTTTCTGGTGATGGCATCACTTAGCCATTTGAAAATGCTGACATACGTAACAATCGTTACTGAATAGGATCCCCCATTTGGTGCATCATTAGCACTGTAGATTATAGATTAAGGGGAAAAGAAAAAATGATGTTTTGTTATCAGTGTCAGGAGGCCGCCGGCGGTAAGGGCTGCACGAAGATCGGGGTCTGCGGCAAGGATGTGTATGTGGCCAACGATCAGGATTTGTTGATGTACACCCTGAAGGGCCTTTCAATGTACAACCAGAAAGCCCGGGAGCTGGGGATCAATGAAGAGGCGACCGACCGTTTTGTGATGGAATGCATCTTTTCGACCATCACCAACGCCAATTTTGATCAGGACTTTTTTGAGCGCAAGGTGACCGAGGCAATCCGCCTCCGGGACCGGATCCGCGACAAGGTTGTGGAAGCAGGAGGGGACGTGTCCGGGATCACCCACGACAGCGCCACGTTTCACGCCGTGGAAAGTGATTACGACGGGAAAGGGCTCAGCGTCGGTGTGCTGAGCACGGAAAACGAGGACATCCGTTCCCTGCGGGAACTGCTGACCTACGGCATCAAGGGAATGGCCGCCTATTTAAAGCACGCCAACACCCTGGGGTACCGGGGCGAGGAGATTTCAGCCTTCATGGAGCGGGGACTGGTGGCCACGACAGACGACGATCTGTCCGGTGACGACATGGTCGACCTGGTGATGGAATGCGGCAAAACCGGCGTGGATGTGATGAAGCTACTCGATGAAGCCAACACCTCATCCTATGGGAATCCGGAAATCACAGCCGTCAATATCGGCGTGCGCAACCGCCCGGCCATCCTGATCAGCGGCCACGATTTAAAGGACATGGAAGAGCTGCTGGTCCAGACCGAAGGGACCGGCGTGGACGTGTACACCCACGGGGAAATGCTTCCGGCCAACTATTATCCGGCCTTCAAGAAGTACGACCACTTTGTGGGAAACTATGGGAATGCCTGGTGGCTTCAGGACAAGGAATTTGACTCGTTCAACGGACCGATTCTGCTGACCACCAACTGTCTGGTTCCCCCGAAAGAATCGTATAAAGACCGGCTTTTTACCACAGGAACCGTAGGCTGGGAAAATGTGGCTCACATTGCGGACCGTCCCGCCGGTGACCAGAAGGACTTCAGCCGGATCATTGAACTGGCCAAGAAGTGCCCGCCGCCCCGGGAAATCGAAACCGGGGAGATTGTGGGCGGCTTTGCCCATTCACAGGTGCTGGCCCTGTCAGATCAGATCATCGAGGCGGTGTCCACCGGTGCCATCCGGAAGTTCTTCGTCATGGCCGGCTGTGACGGGCGAATGAAATCCCGGGACTATTACGCCCGGTTTGCCGACCGTCTGCCCAAAGACACGGTCATTCTGACCGCCGGTTGTGCGAAGTTTCGCTACAACAAGCTGGACCTGGGAACCATCGGGGAGATTCCCCGGGTGCTGGACGCCGGGCAGTGCAATGACTCCTATTCCCTGGCGGTGATCGCCCTGAAGCTCAAAGAGGTGCTGGGTCTTGAGGACATCAACGAACTGCCCATCTCGTACAACATTGCCTGGTATGAGCAAAAGGCGGTCATCGTGCTGCTGGCCCTGTTGTCCCTGGGGGTGAAAAACATCCACCTGGGACCGAGCCTGCCGGCCTTTCTGTCCCACAACGTGGCCAACTTTCTGATTGAAAACTTCGGCATTGCGGGCATCGGGGAAGTGGACGAGGACATCGAGCAGTTCATGGCGTAAGAAAAGAGAAAAACCATGAGCCGCCCCATTCGGGGGCGGCTTTTTCTGTCCGCAAAAAATGGCAGAAGACCCGAAAAAGGGGCGCGCAGTCGGTGGGAAAGTGGTATACTATCGACAGGAAGAATGAAGCCAATGACGCCCGGCAACCAAACTGAGCAATCAGTTTTCTTTTTTGTCTGAAGCAGGAGGACCGTCCGTGGGAGACATCGTGACCGTTGGGTGCAGCTGTTGCACTTACCAAAAGGATTTTCAGCTGGGGACGGGGATTCTCTACGGGGAACTGTCCCATTACCTGGTGACGTCCCGTCTTTCCGGAAAAGCCATGCAGGATGAGCTTCTGGGGCGCATGGAAAGCGGTGAGTATACGCTGTGCCGGGAACAGCTGTACCGCTGTCCCGGATGTGGCACCCTGTGCGCCCGGTTTTATGGAGAAGTCCGGGGGAGACGGCGAACCTATCAGACGCGGCACCGTTGCCACCGGTGCAACCGGTATCTGGAGATGCTCGAACCTGCAGCGATCAATGGCAGTTCCTGTCCCCGCTGCGAAGAGGGAGCACTGTACTACAGGATCAGCGGGTCCTGGGACTGACGATGGAGTGAATGCAATGAATCTAAAAGTGAGTTTCAATCTGTCCAAAAACCGAACGCGCTATCTGCTGATTCTGGATCTTTTCCTGTTCAGTGTGGCGGCGCTCTTTTCGCTGCTGCTGCGGTTTGATTTTCGCATCGCCGGGGATGTCATGGCAAACCTGGAGTGGATCGTGGCCATCGCAGCGGGGTCCATGGCCCTGGCGTTTTATGGGTTTGGCCTGTACAAGAGTCTGTGGGAGTTTGCCAGCGTGGACGAACTCCTAAGCCTTGCGGCGGCAGCCCTGGCAGGGACACTGCTGACCTATTTCATGTTTCAGCTGACCGGGATCTTCTTTCCCCGGAGCTGTTACATCATCATGGCCATTTTGGTGATGGCTCTGAACGGCGGTGTGCGGTTTGGGTACCGGGCGCTGCGGCGCAGCTGGAAACACGGCCGGGCCCAGGGGGACGCAGCGTTTCGGCGGATTCTGATTTTTGGTGGCGGGGAAGCCGGAGCCATGGTTGTCCGGGAGCTCAGACAGAACCCCCATGTGGGAAAACTTCCGGTGGCCATCATTGACGATGACCCCCGCAAGCGCGAACTCCGGATCGGCGGCGTGCCCATCGTTGGGAACCGGACGGAAGTGCTTGCGGCGGTGCACAATTACGCCATCGATGAAATCATCATTGCCATTCCCACAGCGACGCGCCGGGAGATCCGGGACATTGTGGAACTGTGCAAGCGGACCAAGCGGCCCCTGCAGATTCTGCCAGGCGTGTTTGAACTGCTGGACGGGCAGGTGAGCATCAAAAAACTCAGAGATGTGAACCTGGAGGATCTGCTGGGACGGGATCCGGTCCGGCTGGATCTTGAATCGATCACCGCCTATCTGAAAGACCGGGTGGTCATGGTCACCGGGGGAGGCGGCTCCATCGGGGCTGAGCTGTGCCGGCAGGTGGCCGGTTTCAGTCCCCGGAAACTGATCATTCTGGACAATTATGAAAACAACGCCTACGATGTGGCCAACTGGCTGCGCTGGAAGCATCCGGATCTTTGCCTGGATGTACTGATTGCATCGGTCCGGGACAGTGTGCGGCTGGAACAGATCTTTCGGGAAGAACAGCCCCAGGTCATTTTCCACGCGGCGGCCCACAAACACGTCCCCCTGATGGAGCGAAATCCGGCGGAAGCCATCAAGAACAATGTGTTGGGGACCTATCACACGGCCCGGTTGGCGGACGCCTACGGGGCCGAAAAGTTCATCATGATTTCCACCGACAAGGCGGTCAACCCCACCAACGTGATGGGGGCGTCGAAACGGTGTGCGGAAATGATCGTCCAGTCGTTTCACCTGAAGTCGAAGACTCATTACGCGGCCGTCCGGTTTGGCAACGTGCTGGGCTCCAACGGCAGTGTGATTCCCCTGTTCCGGGAACAGATCAACCAGGGGGGGCCGGTCACCGTAACCCATCCGGAGATCATCCGCTATTTCATGACCATTCCGGAAGCCGTCCAGCTGGTGATCCAAAGCGGCGCCCTGGCTGCCGGCGGAGAGGTGTTCGTGCTGGACATGGGCGATCCGGTGAAAATTGTCAAACTGGCCGAAGACCTGATCCAGTTGTCCGGATACGAGCCCTATGAGGACATTGACATTGTGTTTACCGGCCTGCGGCCCGGGGAAAAACTTTTCGAAGAGCTCCTGCTGGATGGAGAGGGCATTGAAGGGACTGGAATGGAGAAGATCTTCATCGGAAAGCCCCTGGTCAAGCCGTTTGCGCAGGTGATGGAAGACCTGGGGGTCCTGGAGACCGTGCTTGAAGCGCCGGCAGAACAGATCCGGAAAGCCCTGCAGCAGGTGGTGCCCTCCTACCGGCCGGACCCGGTGACCCAAAGCACCCGGGAGGCCGGTTGTAAAAAGCAAGACAAGACCTTTCGTGTTAAGAAAATGATTGCCAAAGAAGTGAGGAATTGACCATGGGATTTGAAAAGGTCCGGCAGATGCCTCTGCCGGAAGAGATACTCAGTGACATGCCGCTGCCGGAGAATCTCCGGCAGATCAAAGAGGAAAGGGACCGGCAGATCAGTGCCGTGTTTACCGGAGAACTGGACCGGTTCCTCCTGATCATCGGGCCCTGTTCCGCCGACCGGGAGGATGCCGTTCTGGAGTACATCGAGCGGCTGGCCCGTGTCCAGGAACAGGTGAAAGACCGGATTCTGATTGTTCCGCGGGTTTACACCAACAAGCCCCGGACCACCGGTGAAGGATACAAGGGCATGCTTCACCAGCCCGACCCCAGCCAGCTGCCGGACATGCTTGAGGGGATCCGGGCCATCCGCCGGATCCACATGCGGGCCATCCGTGAAACGGGCCTGAGCTGTGCCGATGAAATGCTCTATCCGGAGAACCATGAATACCTGGACGATCTCTTGAGCTACGTCGCTGTGGGGGCCCGGTCCGTGGAAAACCAGCAGCACCGGTTGACGGCCAGTGGTCTGCACGTGCCCGTGGGCATGAAAAACCCCACCAGCGGGGACATCTCCATCATGATGAATTCTGTCCGGGCAGCCCAGACACCCCATACGTTTATCTACCGGGGATGGGAAGTCAAAACACCGGGCAACCCCCTGGTGCACACCATCATGCGGGGGGCTGTGGACAAGTTTGGCAAGAACATTGCCAATTACCACTACGAAGACCTGATCCTCCTGATTGAAGCCTATGAAGCCCGGGAACTTCTGTACCCGGCAATCATCGTGGACACCAATCACGCCAATTCCGCCAAGCTGTACACCAGACAGCCCCGGAT
>SKMO01000062.1 GCA_007121025.1 Bacillota bacterium
CAAGCCTGCACAACCTGCTGGCGCTGGCACTCCAAAACCCCGCAGCAAAAAAGTTTCTCCCCGCAAGGAGAAATCTGAAGTGCAGTACACCACAGACAATGACGCTCCAGTAACCCTGGGCGACATGTTCGGTGACCTGCTGGACAAGTAGATCAAACAGGAGACGGTCTTCCCGAAAGGGAGGCCGTTTTTTTTTTAAGCTGCAATGGTTTGGCAGACCATTGAAACGAACAAATGTTTGTGTTAAGATGAGAGCACGGAAAGGAGGTGTCTGCCGTGGTCATTTTCCATATCGATGCAAACTCAGCGTACCTCAGCTGGGAGGCGGTCCGGCGCCTGGAGGCAGGGGAGTCCCTGGATCTGCGGACCGTTCCTTCTGTGGTCGGCGGAGATCCCCGTAAGCGCAGCGGCATTGTTCTGACAAAATCGATTCCGGCCAAACGGTTTGGGATCCAGACCGGAGAAACGCTTTGGGAAGCCCGGAGCAAATGTCCGGATCTGATCATTGTTCCTCCGGATTACGACCTGTATCTGCGTTGCAGTGACGCCATGTATGATATCCTGCGCCGCTATTCCTCCCGGGTACAGCGGTATTCGGTGGACGAGTGCTTTCTTGATTACACCCATTCGCAACAGGCACTGGGGGATCCTCTGGAGGCAGCCCGGGACATCAAAGAACGCATTTCCCGGGAACTGGGTTTTACGGTCAACGTGGGCGTATCGGTGAACAAACTGCTGGCCAAAATGGCCTCTGAACTGCAAAAGCCGGATCGACTGCACTCCCTGTTTCCCGAGGAAATTCCGGAGAAAATGTGGCCCCTGCCGGTGGAGGAGCTGTTTATGGTCGGCCGGGCCACCACCCGAAAGCTTCACCGGATCAATGTACGGACCATTGGTCAGCTGGCGGCCATGGACCCGGTTCGCCTCGAGGGGATGTTCAAAAGTCATGGGAGGCTGATCCACCGGTATGCCAATGGACTGGATGCCTCCCGGGTGCTGGAGAACGCCGTTCTGGCGCCCAAGAGTGTGGGGAACAGCACCACCACCGCCTGGGATCTGACGGAGACCCGGGAAGCCCGCCTGGTGCTGCTGGCCCTGACGGAGCGGGTGGCCATGCGGCTTCGGCGGGCCCGTTGTTTGTGTTCTGTTGTGACCGTGTCGGTCCGCAACAGCGCTCTTTGCCGGTACTCTCACCAGCGGGTTCTGGTCACCCCCACGGATGTCACCGGCGAACTGTTTTCGGCCGTCACGGATCTGTTTGACCAGTGCTGGCAGCTCGATCCCATCCGGCACCTGGGTGTTCGGCTTTCCGGCCTGGAGGGCAATGATTTCGTCCAGTTGAGCCTGCTGGACGATCCGGACCGCCTCAGCCGTCAACGTCTGGATGCGGCGGTGGATCAGTTACGACAGCGTTATGGAGACGGGGCCCTGATCCGGGGCTGTTTTGTTCAAAGCGGTGTCCGTCCGGTCCTGGGGGGTGTCAATGATGGCGACTATCCCATGATGACCAGCCTGTTGTAGGCGGATATGAAAATTATCAGCAGGCCAGTGGAAATGATTGCCTGGTTTCACCAGAAACAGTGGCCGGAACCGGTGAAGTTTCGTCTCCGGGGGGCGGACGGCACCCTGACGACCATCCGGGTGGACCGGATTGCAGAGGTTCGGGAGGAAAAGCGGGCAGGGATCCGTTCTTATGTGTACCGGTGTCAGAGCCTGGTGGAAGAACAGCAGCGGGTTTATGAACTGCAGTATCTGGTGGAAGAATGCCGCTGGGTGCTGTACAAAATGTAAGGGAGTGTGTCCGGACGAAGGCTGCGGCCTTCGTTTTTGATTGCAGCTCTTCCCCGGTGCAGGTAGAATGAAAGGGCCAACCCTTGAATGATCGGAGGAAACAATGATGCCCCCAAACGTCCATCTGGGCTACGCGTGCCTGAACACAACGCTTCCCATCCGGCTGCGGACGCTTCGCCTGGCCACATACCAGGAGAAAGGCGATGCTTATCTGAAAACCCTGATCTTGAACAATTTAACCTATACCCTTTCGTGTCTGCGCTGGAACGAAGACCACAGGGTTGATTTTTTTCGGGTGTCCAGTGATTTGGTCCCTCTGGCAACCCATCCTGAAATGGGCTTTCCCTGGGACCGGGACGACGATGTGTTGGCCCTGTGTGAGACCATCCGGCAACTGGCCCAAAGCAACCGGGTGCGCTTGTCCATGCATCCGGGACAGTACACGCTGATCAACAGCCCGGATGACCGGGTGGTCGCTCGGGCCCTGGAGGACCTGGAATACCACCGGATGCTGGGAGAGAAGCTGGGGGTCACCGATCTGATCATTCATGTGGGTGGGGTCTATGGTGACAAGACGCAGGCCATGCACCGCTTTGTGCAGGCTTATCGGGAACTGAAACCAGGGATCCGGGAAAGGTTGCGCCTGGAAAATGATGAACGGTCGTATACGCTGGACGAGGTGTTGACTCTGTCCGGTGAAACCGGGGTTCCGGTGGTGGCCGATTTTCACCATCACCGGATCAATGGGGGCGGTGACCCGGCAGAACTTCTGGAGCGGGCGGTGAGGACCTGGGACGGTTGGACAATCCCCAAATTCCATCTGTCCTCCGGTCGAAACGGCCCGACGGATTCCCGGCACCATGATCTCATTCGGACAGAAGATGCTCTGTGGGCGTTCCATTTGCTTGAAGAAGTACCCGGCCTTTCGGAAGTCTATCTGATGCTGGAAGCCAAGCAAAAAGAACAGGCAATCCTTTCACTGCGCAGGGAGATCCCCTGGCTGGATACACAATCCTGACGGCAATAAGCATAGTCAGCACGTCCCCGGCGGTCCGCCGGGGACATTTTCTTGGACCCCTTGACAGAAGGATGTAGCGGGCGTATGATGTGACTATAGAGTCACATGACGATAAAGTCACATTGGGGGTGGAGGAATGGATGGGATTGTGTATTTTCGGTTGTTGGCCTTCTTTTGGGCCGGCTTGGCTCTCGGTTCTAGAGTTCTGATGGGTCTACTTGGCAAGAAGTGGAACCAATGGGAAATGTCCCAGGTGTACCAGAAAGACCGGCCGGCTTTCCTGATGGTCATCGGGGCCGGAGGCATCGTGCTGGTGTTGGTGACCTGGTACATGGTGTTCGTCACGAACGCGCCGTACGGATGGGTGCTGGCACTTTTGCAAACCCTGACCCTGGTCAAGATCGGAGCGTTGCTGCTTCGATATGAGGCGTTCCGGGATTTTGCACAACGGACGCTGAATGATTCTGCGCGGATGCGGCGTCTGAACGTCCTGGTGTTGGCGCTTGCTGTGCTGTTGATTGTGCTTGGTGTGGTGGTCTACAGCTAGCTGTTCTCTTCCGTGGAAGGAGACGATCTGATGAATGAACAATTGTTTCGCTGGCTGGCTCTGTTGCTGGCTTTGGCCGCTTTCACAAAGGTATTTTTTGGTGTTTTTTTTCACCACCGCTTCTATGAATGGGCCCGCCGTCAGTATGCCCAGAGCCAACGGCCCTGGACAGTGAATCTGCTTCTCCTTTACGCACTGGGCATGCTGGTTCTGGTCTGGTGGGCCACGCTGACCGCTTACGTGCCAAGGGGGTGGATCCTGACGGCGTTCATCACGCTGGCCTCGGTCAAATCATTGGGGCTGATGTTGCGCTGGGAGGAGACGTCCCGCCGGTTTGAGCACCTGATTGACCGGGCCGGTCCGGGGCTTTGGTTTGTGGACCTTCTGGTCGCCCTTCTGGGCGCCGGGTTCCTGCTGCTTGGACTGCTGGTGTATTAAGGAGGGTTGGTCTTGCCAAAACAGACGTTTAACGATTTGCCGCTTGAAAAGAAAGAGCGGATCCAAAGCGTTGCGGAGGAAGAATTTTATCAGTATGGCTACCAAAAAGCCAGTATCAGCCGGATTGTCCAAAATGCCGGGATCGCCAAGGGCAGTTTCTACCAGTATTTTGAGGATAAGGCGGATCTGTTCCGGATGATTCTTCAGGAGGCTTTTTTACGAAAACGGGACCATTTGGAGAAGGTTCGCTGTGCCCGGTCCGGAGAGGATTTTTTTGCGTTGTTGGAAGCGCTCTACCGGGGGGCACTGTCCTTTTTGCAGGCGGAACCCCGGCTGGCAGCCATCAGTGACCGGTTCATGCAACAGGGAGACGAAACCCTGAAGGCGAGCATTCTGGGAGACGGGGTGCAAAAGAGCAATCAGTTTTTGAAAGAACTGTTGCAGCAGGCCGTGGAACTAGGCTCCATCCGTCCGGACATCGATCTGGACTTCACGGCTCATCTTTTGACGAGCCTGTCGATGTCTCTGGGGGACTATGTGCGTCAACAGGCCGGTGAAGAAGGAAAAACGGTTGAACTGGTTTTTTTTAAGCGGTCAGAAGAACTGGTCCGCTTGCTGCGTGAGGGCATTGGGCAGTAACTGTTCAGTGGAGTACTGGATACCCGGGAGCCGTTGAGGTTTCCGGGTCTTGTTGTGTTCCCGGGTTGTCTGCCTGTCCAATTCATTGGTAAGGCTCTTCTGAGTCATGTATAATGGGATTACAATTGAAAAAAGAGGGTGTAAACATGACACAGGACAGAAAATATGCATTTTCATGGGATCTGATTGGTGATCTCGATCAAGGCAGGCCGCGGCTTGGCAAGGAAACCCGGTTGGAGATGTACCGTCTGATGGAGTACACGTTTCGTGATGTGATGGAACAGGCGCTGGGGGCAGCAAAGACAGATCAGCTGTTTTATGCTGCCGGCAAACTGGCCGGAAACGCCATCCACGATCACTTGCTTCAGCCGACCGACGATCTGCAGGAGTATCTGGGGCAGATTCAGGAACTGTTTCGGGAGATGAAGGTGGGCATCGTCCGGGTGGAACAGGCAGATCCTGCCGGCGGGACGCTGGTGTTGAGCGTGGAAGAGGATCTGGACTGTTCCGGTCTTCCTGAAACCGGTGAACAGATCTGCACCTATGATGAGGGTCTGATTGCCGGCCTGCTGGAGAGCTTTACCGGTATGGCATTCAGGGTGCATGAAGTGGATTGTTGGAGTACGGGAGACCGGGTCTGTCGTTTTCAGGCCTCCAGCGAAAAGGAAGGAACGTAATCGCCCATGAATAGGGACAGTCACCACCTGCTGGACGCGTTGGACCGGATCGTCAACAGGAAAGACCCTGGTGAGGTGGATGCCGGGCTCTCTGAGATTGCCGAACCGCTTTTGCTGGTCCGGGGGGCACTGGAATCAATGAACGCTGGCGAACTGAACATGGACATTGGGGGACGGGGATATCTGATCGGACTGGTCAAACAGCTTCAGGCGTCTCTGCGTCATCTGACCTGGCAGACAAAGGCAGTGGCCTCCGGAGATTTCTCCCAGACCGTGGATTTTTTGGGAGATTTTTCTGATGCGTTTAACACCATGACCCGCCGCCTTGAGGAAACCATGACAGAACTCAAGTTTGCGGAAGAGACCGCTTTGGAGACCAGCCGTAAGCTGGAACAGACCAACAGGGAGCTTATGCACAGCGAACAACGTCACCGGCTTCTGGCTGACAATGCCACCGATGTGATCTGGACCATGGATTTATCCGGTCGGTTGACTTATGTGAGTCCTTCCGTGACCCGGCTGCGCGGGTTTAGCGTTGAAGAAGTGCTGAGCCAGACGCCGGAACAGCTGTTGGCAGGTGATTCGCTGAAGGTGTTTTTGGGAGGGATGGCACAAGTAAAACGGGCGGTGGAAGCAGGAAGACCGTTTCCGACGTTTCGCGGCGAACTGGACCAGCCCTGCAAAGACGGTTCTGTGGTCAAGACAGAAGCAACCGTTACAGGTATTTACGATGAAACCCAAACGTTTATTGGTGTTCTGGGGATTTCCAGGGACATTACGGAGCAAAAACGGCTTCAGGATGAAGTGCGGAAACTGTCGGTCACAGACCGGTTGACCGGTTTGGCCAACCGCTTGAAACTGGATGAAACCCTGGAGGGGGAACTGTGTCGTTCCAAACGGTCCGGCGCGGTGTTTTCGGTGATCCTGATTGATCTGGACCATTTCAAGGACATCAATGACACGCTGGGTCATCAGGCGGGAGATGAGGTGTTGGTTGAAGTCGCCGGCATTTTTCAGACCAACACCCGTCAGGTCGATCTGGCCGGCCGTTGGGGCGGCGAGGAGTTTCTGGTGATTTCCCCGGATACAGACCGAAAAGGGGTCCGGGTTTTGGCGGAGCGCATCCGCGTGGCCTTGGAAACGCACCCGTTTTCCTGCGGGGCGCAGATTACGGCCAGTTTCGGGACGGCCAGCTGGAAAACCCAGGACACCCTGTCTTCCCTGATCTCCAGGGCCGACCGGGGATTGTATCTGGCCAAGCGGACGGGTCGCAACCGGGTGGAGGAAAGCACAGACAATGGTTGATATCTGCCCGGATATGGACACAATGTGAGCGATCATCAGGGTAGACATCCTGGCAGAACGGTCAGCCAGAGAAAAGGGAGTGAGTGGATTGGAACGACTGATCACCATCAAGGGTATTGGGAATGTCTCCCGGACACCCGACTGGATCCGGATCAATCTGGGAATGGAAGTGGAACGAAGAGAGTACAGTGGTTGCCTGGATGCAGCGGCTGAACAGGTCAGCCAGCTCAGGAAGGCCCTGTTGCCCCACGGGTTTACGGACAGGGACATCCGCAGCACCCAGTTTCATGTGGACACCGCATATGATCGGGTTCGGGACGCCAATGGAGATTATAAACAGGTGTTCCGGGGGTATGAATGCCATCAGAGACTTTACATCCTGTTTTCCAGGGAATCGGATCTGCTGGGTCCTGTTCTGGAAAGTCTTGCCGATTGTCCGGCACGGCCGACTTTTGAACTGCGCTACGAAGTGAAAGACCGGGCGGAGTTTTTGCAGGCACTTTTGGAAAGCGCGGTGGCTGACGGACAGCGCAAAGCGGAGATTCTGGCCCGGGCAGCCGGAGTCAGTCTGGGGGATCTGGTCAGCATGGATTATTCCTGGGGGGAGATCCGGGTGTACGAGGAACAGGCTTTTATGAATGAAAAAGCCATGTGCGCCTCTGTGGCCGATCTGGACCTGACGCCCGATGACATCACCGCGGAAGAGTCGGTCACACTGGTCTGGATCATGAAGTCCTGACAGCATTTAGAAAACGTTTGTTCAAACGCCGCTACCGGTTGATCCGGTAGGCGGCGTTTGGCCTTTTCTGCCAGCGGTTCCGGGATCCATGGGTAAAGAGATTCTTTTAAAAACATGGACAGGCGAAACAGACAGGGAAACAGAGAAGGATGGCGTATAATTAACAGTAGAGAAGATGTAGACCGGGTGATTGCATCCGGATGGTCGAACATGGGACGATGGAGGTGAACCCCATGGCAAAGGTGACGTTTGAAGTCAATGGACGGAAACAGGTGACAGACAGTGATCTGTACCCCAATCTTCTTCGGTATCTGCGTGAAGGATTGGGACTTTACAGTGTGAAAAACGGTTGTGAAAAGGCCCAGTGCGGCACCTGTACGGTGATCGTTGATGGTCTGGCCAAGCGGTCGTGTACACTGAAACTGGCCAAACTGGACGGCGCAAGAATTGAAACATTGGAACACCTGACAGAAGGGGGAACGTTGCATCCCCTGCAGCAGGCGTTTATCGAGGAAGGGGCCATTCAGTGCGGCTTCTGTACCCCCGGTATGATCATGGCGGCCAAGGCCCTTCTGGATGGGAACCCGGAGCCCTCGGTGGAAGAAATTCAGAAGGCGCTGCGTTTTAATCTCTGCCGGTGCACCGGTTACGTGAGCGTTGTCCGGGCCATCCAAAAAGCGGCCGAAGTGATGCGCGGGGATGGCCAGTTTGCCGGCCACCAACCTCAGGGGCGACTGGGCGACAGCCCCTGGCGCAAAGACGCTCTGGCCAAGGTTACCGGCATGCCCATTTATGCCGATGACCGGTCGTTTCCGGATATGCTTTATGGGCAATTGGTGTATTCCCCTCACGGCCATGCCCGGATTCTGGCCATTGACACGTCCGAAGCGGCGGCCTGTCCGGGGGTGGTCCGTGTGGCCACTCACCATGACATTCCCGGCCAGAAAGTGATGGGCATCATTGTGGAACACCAGCAGATTCTGGCGGAGGAAGAAGTGGTGTTCACCGGGGATCCGGTGGCGGTGATTTACGCCCAAACCCTGGAAGCTGCCCGGGAAGCGGCCAAACGGGTGCAGGTGGAATACGAGGAACTGCCCGGGGTCTACAATCCGATGGAAGCCCGGGACAGTGACCGGGGCTTTTTGCACATCACCAAGAAAGAGTACCATCACCGGGAAAAAATTCTCAGTCACACCCAGGTACGCCGCGGAGATCCGCAGGAGGGCTTTGCCCAGTCCGATGTGATCCTGGAAGAGGATTTCACCGTTCCGTTTGTGGAACACGCTTATCTGGAACCGGAGGCCGGGCTGACCCATTACGATAAGGATGGGGTGCTTGTGCTCTATACGGCCAATCAGGGGTCAGTGCTCTGGAAAAAAATGATGAGCAAAATGCTCGATCTGCCACTCGAGAAAGTCCGGGTGGTCTCCACACCGGCAGGGGGCGGCTTTGGGGGCAAGGAAGAACCCACGGTCCAGCTGCACTGCGCCCTGGGGACATTTCTCACCGGGCGCCCGGTGAAGATCACGATGACCCGGGAAGAATCCATTATGGCGAGCACCAAACGGCACGCCGAATGGATGCACTACAAAATCGGGGCCAAACGCGACGGCACTCTCATGGCCATCCAGGCAGACATCCTGGTCGATACGGGCGCCTACGCTTCTCTGGGGATGCCGGTGACCTTCCGGTCCGGTGTGTGTACAGCGGGTCCGTACAGTTTCCCCCATGCGTTTACCGATTCGACCAGTTATTACACCAACAACCCGCCGGGGGGCGCATTCCGGGGGTTTGGCAGCACCCAGGTGGCCTTTGCTTCGGAAGTCCTGCTGGACGAACTGGCCCGGGCCTTGGGCATGGATCCCTTTGAGCTGCGCATCAAAAACGCCATTGGGCCGGGCAAACAAACGATTACCGGGCAGACCCTGGAAGAAGGGGAAGCCTTCCTGGAAACGTTGGTGGCCGTCCGGGACGCTCTGGACCGGGACAGGGACCGGTTCAAGCCATCCGGTCCCGGAAAAAGAATCGGCATTGGGATCGCCGGATCCTACAAAAATGTGGGCCTGGGTACCGGAATTCCCGATAAAGCGGGAGCATACATGACACTGGAAGACGGGGTGGTGACGCTCTATCACGGGGCGGCTGAACTGGGCCAAGGCCCGTCCACGATCCTGGCGCAGATCGCTTCGGAAGCATCCGGTGTTCCGTACGACATCATGGAGGTGGTGGCCAATGATTCAGATCTCTGTCCGGA
>SKMO01000141.1 GCA_007121025.1 Bacillota bacterium
GTCTGCTGGGCCGGCGTCGTTACAGCGAGGCGGAAATGCGCAGTAAACTGGCCGCGACGGGGCACCCGGAGGAAGAAATTGATGAAGTGGTGGCATACCTGCTCCAACGGGGATACCTTGATGACCGGGAATACGCCCGGGCATTTGTGTCGGACAGAATCCGGATCGGCGGGAAAGGCAGCCTCCTGATCCGGCGGGAACTGTCCGCCAGGGGGATTGCGGCGGACGTGGGCGAAGAGGTTCTCCGGGAGGAGTGCAGTTCCGGCCAGGAGCTGCAACGGGCCGTGGACCTGCTGACCAAGTGGTCACGTCAGGGCAGCAAAACCGATGAACAGTTGCTTCGAAAACTGTCTTCCCGGGGATTTCCGGCGGATATTTGCATAGATGCGCTCAGGAGGTTGCAATCTGCCAAGAATTCTTGACACATGTAACCGATTTTATTATAATTTTAGGAGACAGGTTCGATCTTAATGTCGGTTATGGCGTTTTCATATATAGAAATTCAATTTTATACTATACTATGCTGACCCGGGGGTCATTGTACCCTAAAACCGAATGAAGATTGTGTGCCGAGTTGAACTCGGCTTTTCTTTTTATCCAATCATATTGTAAGGAGGTGGACAGTTTGAACGCAACTGAAATACTGATCACGATTGTTGCAGCAGTCATCGCTTTTGGCGTTGGTTACATCGTGCGTAAAAAAATTGCTGAAGGAAAAATCAGAAGCGCTGAACTGCGGGCGCAGGAAATCGTCAGCAGCAGCGAGAAGGAAGCGGATGCCAGAAAACGGGAAACCATTCTGGAAGCCAAAGAAGAAGTGCATTCCATGCGTCAGGATGCTGAGCGGGACATCAAGAGCCGCAGAGCAGAGCTGAACCAGCAGGAAAAACGGCTGGTGCAGAAAGAAGAAAATTTGGACCGGAAAATGGAATCACTGGAGAAGAAAGAAGAAAAACTCCAGCGAAAAGATGAAGAGATCGAACGGATCCGCAGAAAAACACAGGAGGCTCACGACCAGCAGATCCAAGAGCTGGAACGAATCTCCGGACTGAATTTCGAGGAAGCCCGGGAGATGCTACTGCAGAATGTGGAAAATGAAATTCGACACGAGACAGCCATGATCATCCGGGAAGTGGAAAACCAGGCCCGCATAGATGGCGACAAAAAAGCCCGGGAAATCATTACCCAGGCGATCCAGCGGTGTGCTGCCGACCACGTGGCTGAAACCACGGTGTCTGTGGTGAATCTGCCCAATGATGAAATGAAGGGCCGGATCATCGGCCGTGAGGGTCGAAACATTCGGGCATTGGAAACCATGACTGGCATTGATCTGATCATCGACGACACACCGGAAGCGGTGGTCTTGTCGGGATTTGATCCTGTGCGGCGTGAAATCGCCAGACTGACGTTGGAAAAGCTGATCTCAGACGGTCGGATTCATCCCGGGCGCATTGAGGAGATGTACGAAAAATCCAAGAAGGAAATTGAACAGACCATCCGGGAGGAAGGGGAGAAGGCAACCTTTGAAACCGGAATCAACGGGGTTCATCCGGAACTGGTCAGACTCCTGGGGCGCCTGAAGTACAGAACCAGCTATGGGCAGAATGTGCTGAAGCATTCCATTGAAGTGGCCCATCTGGCGTCCAACATGGCTCTGGAGCTGGGAGCGGATCCGGTCCTGGCCAAACGGGCGGGGCTGCTGCATGACATTGGTAAGGCTGTGGACCATGAGGTTGAAGGGTCCCACGTGGCCATTGGCATGGATCTGGCCCGCAAGTACAAGGAGTCAGCCGATGTGATTCACTGCATTGGGGCCCACCACGGCGACATGGAGCCGGAGACCATTGAAGCGGTCCTGGTTCAGGCAGCGGATTCCATTTCTGCAGCCAGACCGGGGGCCCGGAGAGAGACGCTGGAGACCTACATCAAGCGGTTGAAAAAGCTCGAAGAAATTGCCGAGTCATTTGACGGCGTGGAAAAATCCTTTGCCATTCAGGCAGGCCGGGAGATTCGGATCATGGTCAAGCCGGATAAGATCGACGATCCCGGTTCCATCCTGATGTCCAGGGGAATCGTCAAGCGGATCGAAAGCGAAATGGAGTACCCCGGACAGATCAAAGTGGTCGTCATCCGGGAGACCCGTGCAGTCGATTATGCAAAATAGGAGGGGGCGGCGCAGGCCGCTCCTTTTTTTGGAGGGATTGCAATGAACGTACTGTTTATCGGAGATGTGATCGGTCGTCCGGGACGTGTGGGGGTGCGCGATTACCTGCAACGCCACCAGAACCGCTGGGATCTTGTGATCGCCAATGGGGAGAATGCGGCCGGTGGCCGTGGCCTGACGGAAGAGACGGCCCGAGAACTGCTCAGTGCCGGGGTGCACGGGCTGACATCCGGAAACCACATCTGGGACCGCAAGGAGGCCTTTGCTCTTCTGGGCCGGGACCGGCGGATTATCCGGCCAGCCAATTATGCGGAAGAACTGCCCGGGACCGGCCTGATGTTTCTGCCTTCCGGAGACGGCCGGGAACTGGCTGTGATCAATCTTTCCGGCCGGGCGTTTATGGGCAGTTACATGGACTGTCCGTTTCAGCGGGGCGAGGCGCTGGTGAAAAAAGCGTCTTCTCGGACACCCTTTATTCTGGTGGACTTTCACGGGGAAGCCACATCTGAAAAACTGGCTTTTCTGCATTACATGGACGGGAAGGTCAGCTGCATTGTGGGAACCCACACCCATGTCCAGACGGCGGATGAACAGGTGACGGAGAAACAGACCGGGTACATCACAGACGTGGGCATGACCGGTCCCGTGGATTCTGTGCTGGGCATGAAAAAGGATCCCTGTCTGGAACGCTTTCTCCTGTCGATTCCCAGCCGTATGGAAACCGCGGAAGGCAGGGTTCGATTGTGTGGCATTTCTGTGTCGCTGGATGCGCGGGGACGGACCAAACGCATTGAAAGAGTATCTGAAATGGTGTAAGACGCAAAAACGAGGATCCACTGCAGGAATCATCCGGGTGCAAGCCGAATATTACAGGTATTCCAAACAATGGAGGCGGCTCTCATGGAAGTATTAAAGGTCTCAGCAAAGTCCAGTCCGAATTCCGTCGCCGGTGCTCTTGCAGGTGTGATCCGTGAAAATGGTTCAGCAGAAATGCAGGCCATTGGAGCAGGGGCGCTCAACCAGGCCATTAAAGCGGTGGCCATTGCCAGAGGATTCGTGGCACCCAGCGGGATCGACCTCATCTGTATTCCCGCATTCACAGATGTCATGATTGATGGTGAGGAGCGTACAGCCATACGGCTTCTCATTGAACCCAGATAACCAGCCACACTGTGCCGACACGCAGCATCTGCTGCGTGTCTTTTTATGGGAGCTGTGGTATAATGAAGTCAGAAAAAAACTAAAAATGTCCTGCTAAGGATTCGAAACTGTATAATTTAAACCGACACTACCACATAGGGAATTCGGAGTTCTGCTGCTGATGTGCAGCCGGTCTATCGGAATACAAACGCAGTGGACAGGATACCCACCTGCTCGCGCAGGGTTTAAACTTACAGTTTCACTTAGTAGGATTTTTTTTGTGCATTTTGGGGTCAAACAGAGGGACCATCCGGGAAATAACTGGCCCATTGTGTTATAATTCAGGTTAGCGAATTTGCAATACGAGGCCGCGGGTGTCAGTGCCGCGGGACAGGGGAGGCAAGTATGTTATCAGGAAATGAAATCCGGAAACAGTTTCTGGAGTTTTTCAAGGGCAGAGACCATACGGTGGTGGCCTCCGGGTCACTGGTGCCCCATGAGGATCCGACGCTTCTGTTTACCAATGCAGGAATGAACCAGTTCAAGGACGTGTTCCTGGGACTGGACCAGCGTGCATACAGCCGGGCGGCCAGTTCACAGAAATGCGTGCGGGCCGGTGGAAAGCACAATGACTTGGACACCGTGGGCAAGACCGCCCGGCACCACACGTTTTTTGAGATGCTGGGCAATTTCTCTTTCGGGGATTATTTCAAGAAAGAGGCCATTGAGTATGCCTGGACATTTCTGACCGATGAACTGGGCATTCCGGCAGGACAGTTATGGGTCACGGTGTTCCGGGACGATGACGAAGCAGAACAACTCTGGAAAGCCCACACCGGAGCCCGTGCGGAGCAGATTGTCCGCCTGGGTGAAAAAGACAATTTCTGGTCCATGGGGGACGTGGGTCCCTGCGGGCCGTGCAGTGAGATTATTTACGACCGGGGCGCGGATTATGCCTGCGAAGAGGACGTCTGTGCCATCGGGGCCTGTGACTGCGACCGCTGGCTGGAGGTCTGGAATCTGGTGTTCATGCAGTACGACCGGGACAGCGATGGGCGGATGAACCCGCTTCCCAAACCCAGCATCGATACAGGCATGGGCCTGGAGCGGATCACATCAGTGATCCAGAAGAAGGACTCCAATTACGAGATCGACCTGATCCGTCCGCTGATCCGCTTGGCCGAAGACATTTCCGGGCACTCCTACGTTCCTGATGAACGGGGCTTTCCCTTCCGGGTGATCGCGGACCATGCCAGAAGCACAACGTTTCTGATCAGTGACGGCGTGCTTCCCGGGAACGAGGGGCGTGGATACGTGCTGCGCCGGATTCTGCGCCGGGCTGTGCGTTTTGGCAGAGTGCTGGGCATCCATGAGCCGTTTCTATACCGGTTTGTGGACCTGGTGGCCGACCTGATGGAAGAAGCCTATCCCGAAATAAGGGAAAACCAGGAGTTTCTCACCCGGGTGATCCTGATGGAGGAAGAACGGTTCCATGAAACACTGGAAGCCGGGATGAAGGTGGCTTCGGAGATCGTGGAGCGGACCCGTGAGATCGGGCAGACAGTGATCAGTGGTGAAGATGCGTTTGTCCTCTATGATACATACGGTTTCCCACTGGACCTGACCGAGGACATTGCAGAGGAAACCGGCCTGAAGGTGGACACCGCCGGATTTCATGAGGCCATGGAAAAACAGAAGGAACGGGCCCGTGGCGCCCGGGGACAAGACGATGCGTTTGGCAGTGCCGGCGCGCTGGCACAGCTGTTTGCCGGTGTGGAGCAAACGGTCTTCTCCGGTTATGACAGTGTGGAGACCGATAGTCGGATCCTCCTCCTTGGCGGCACAGACGGGGCGCGAAAAGACGTTCTTCACCCTGGGGAACGGGGCGTCCTGGTCTTGGACCGCACACCGTTTTACGGGGAATCCGGAGGACAGATTGGGGATACGGGGCGGATCTATGCCGAACAGGGGCCGATCCTGAAAGTTCTGGACACCCAAAAGGCCACCGATGGACGGATCTATCACCGGGTGGAGGCGTTGGCTCCGGTCAGCGAGGGCCAGAAGGTTCAGGCGAAGGTGACCGCCTCCAGACGGATTGACATTGCCCGAAATCACTCGGCCACACATCTGCTGCACAGGGCACTTCAGGAAGTGGTTGGGCCTTATGCCAACCAGAAGGGTTCCCTGGTGGAACCGGACCGCCTTCGGTTTGATTTCAGTCATTTCGCTCCCCTGAGCCGGGAGGAACTGGACGACGTGGAACGGCGGGTCAACGAGATGATCTGGGAGAACCTTCCGGTGGACAGCCGGGAGATGGACATTGAAGAAGCCAAAACCAAGGGGGCGACAGCCCTGTTTGGGGAAAAATACGGTGATCGGGTCCGGGTGGTGACCATGGGAGACCAGAGCATGGAACTTTGCGGGGGAACCCATGTGAGCAGTACGGGGGCCATCGGGTTGTTTCGGATTCTGTCGGAAAGTGGAATCGGCTCCGGTTTGCGTCGGCTCGAGGCAGTGACCGGGCGCCGGGCGCTGGATACAGTGAAGGAAGAGGAGCAGCGGGCCCGCCGGATGGCAGAGATTCTCAAAACCAAACCCGGAGAGTTGGAGAACCGGTGCCGCAGTGTCATGGAGCAGATACGTGAAAAAGACGAGGAGATTACCCGGCTGACCGCCCGGTTAACCAAAGCCCAGGCAGGAAGTCTTCTGGATCAGGCCGTGGATGTCGCCGGCGTCCGGTTTCTTGCGGCCCGGGTGGAGGCAGCCGACATGGAGGTGCTTCGCCAGACCGGAGACATGTTGCGTGACAAGATGGGCGAAGGGGTGGTTCTTCTGGGTGCAGCGGGCGATGACAAGGTAAATTTTGTTGTCATGGTGACGGAAAGCGCCATGGCCAGGGGTGCCCATGCAGGCAAACTGATCAAGGAAGTCGCACAGATCGCCGGCGGTGGCGGTGGCGGGCGACCCAATATGGCGCAGGCCGGTGGAAAGAAACCGGGCAAACTGGATGAGGCACTCCAAAAAGCGGCAAAGATTTTGGAAAAACAGATTCAATAGAGCCTGTTGTGTGCTATGATTATGGTGAAATCTGTGGTGGAGGTGATGATATGGCGGATCAGTTTGAAAACACGATGAAGTACAGTGGGGAAGAGCTGGAAGAGGAAAAAGTCCGGAAAATTCTCCTCGGTGTCTATGAAGCTCTTGAGGAAAAGGGGTACTCCCCGGTGAATCAGCTGGTGGGCTACCTGCTATCGGGTGATCCTGCCTACATAACCAGCCACAACAATGCGCGCAATTTAATATCGGGGCTGGAACGGGACGAGATCGTCAAGGTGATTCTGAACCATTATCTGAAATAGATTGCAGCAGCTTCCCGGTGGGAGGCTGCTTTTTTATCAGAGACAGGAGGCAGGCAGATGAAGGCCATCGCGCTGGACATCGGGGAACGCAGAATCGGGGTGGCGAAAACGGACGCCCTGAACATTACGGCCCAGGGATTGACCACGGTGACGGTTCGCTTTAACCGGGAAAAGACCGTGCGGGAAGTGGCGGAGCTTCTCGAGAAGGAAGGCGCGGATGTTCTGGTGGTCGGACTTCCCCGGAATATGAACGGTACGGAAGGACCGGCCGCTGAGGGGATCCGGACGTTTGTCGAAGAACTGATGGAGCACATTGATCTTCCGGTGGAGTACGTGGATGAGCGGCTGACCACGGTGTCAGCCCAGAGAGTTCTGCTGGAGGGTGATGTTTCCCGTAAGAAACGAAAAGGTGTGGTCGACATGATGGCGGCCACCATTATCCTGCAGACATGGATGGACGGTAAGCGCTAGCTTTACAGCGGCCCGCATTTTGATTATGATGGTAGTGATGTGTTGCCCGTTGAATCGGATGGAGGTAGTTATGAGCGAACACGAAAACAGAACAGAAGCCGACGTGACGGATCTTGTGGTCCTGATCGACGAAGAGGGTGCCGAACACCGTTTCATCATTGTGGAAGTGGTTGAGGTGGACGAGGAAAAATACGCTGTCCTGGTCCCGGCAGAAGATGATGACGAGGGTGCGGTGATTCTTCGGTTCGCCCTGGATGACGAAGGAAACGATATTTTGGTGGGCATTGAAGACGAAGAAGAATGGGAAATGGTCGCCAAAGCAGTGGAAGAAATTCTTGAGTAGTGAGAGAGATGAAGTAGCCCACGGGCTACTTCCTTTGTATGGAGATAAATCATGAATAGAGCAATCAAAATTGGTGTTGTGCTGGTGGTGGTGCTCGTGGTGGCCGTTGGCGGCGCATACACTTATTATGGGAGTCAGATCGCACCGGTGGACAATGAAGGCACCGTCTCGTTTTACGTGGAGCCCGGATCCACCGTACGGGGAATCGCCGGACTCCTGGAGAGGGAAGGGGTGATCCGAAATGCGGACGCTTTTTCCCTGTACATCCGGCTCAGTGGGTACAGTGAGCCGCTGCGGTCCGGTCATTATGAAGTGGATACCCCGGTGCATCTGGATGAGTTGCTGGAGATCCTGTCCCGGGGCGGGCGCAGTGACCGGGAAACGGTGACCGTTGTGATTCCCGAAGGCTTGAAGGTCGAGCAGACCGTGACCATCCTGACGCAGGCAGGGCTCGGGGACCGGGAGGTTTATCTGGAGCTGGCCCGGCAGGGGGCGTTTGACTACCCGTTTCTGGGTTATCCGGAGGATCCCCGGATTGCATTCCGGCTGGAAGGTTTTCTGTTCCCGGACACGTACCAGTTTTATGCGGATGCCACGGAAGAACAGATCCTGGGAAGAATGCTGGCCCGGTTTGATGAGGTGATGGTACCGGAATACCGGACCCGGGCGGATGAGCTGGGAAAGAGTGTTCTGGAGATTGTGACCATGGCGTCCATTGTGGAAAAGGAAGCGGTGAAAGCCGATGAGAGGGCCCGGATTGCCGGGGTGTTCTACAACCGGCTGGACAGGGGCATGCGCTTTGAGTCCTGCGCCACCGTGCAGTTTTTGTTTGAGGAGCCCAAAGAACGGCTGTTTAACCGCGATCTGGAAATTGAGTCGCCGTACAATACGTATCTGAACACCGGATTCCCACCCGGGCCCATTGCGGCACCGGGGCGGGCTTCTTTGGAGGCGGCTCTCTGGCCGGAAGAACACGACTACCTGTTCTTTGTGGCCCGCAGTGATGGCAGTCATGCGTTCAACCGGACGTATGCCGGACACCTGGAGGATAAAAATGCAGGAAGATAACCGTCTGGAACTGCTGCTTCCTGCGGGGAACCTGGAGAAGTTGGAGACGGCGCTGAGGTATGGAGCTGATGCGGTGTATCTGGCCGGCAAACAGCTGGGGCTGCGGGCCAAGGCCGGAAACTTCACCCTGGCGGAAATGGAACGGGGCATTCGTCTGGCTCACCGTATGGACCGGAAGGTGTATGTGGCGGTCAACATCTTTGCCCACAACCGGGACATGGAAGAAGGAAGGGCCTATCTGGAAAGACTCGAGCAGATGAAACCGGATGGCCTGATCCTTTCGGATCCGGGTGTTTTCCGGCTGGCCCGTCAGGCGGCGCCGGGATTGCCGGTCCACATCTCCACCCAGGCCAATGTGACCAATTGGCAGAGCGTGCTCTTCTGGCAGGAGGCCGGTGCTGAACGGGTGGTACTGGGCCGGGAGGTCAGTCTCGAAGAAATGACCGAGATCCGGGACCGGACAGGCATGGAACTGGAGGTGTTTGTCCATGGGGCCATGTGCATGTCCTATTCGGGCCGTTGCATGCTGTCCATGCTGATGACCGGTCGCAGTGCGAACAGGGGTGAGTGCACCCATCCCTGCCGCTGGCGTTACGGGGTTGCCGAAGAACAGCGGCCCGGGGAGTATCTCCCGGTGGAAGAGGATGACCGGGGCACCTATATTTTTAACAGCAAGGATTTGTGTATGCTGCCCCATCTGGACCGGGTGATCGGAAGCGGAGCGACCAGTCTGAAGATCGAGGGACGGATGAAAAGCGTGCATTACGTGGCCACCGTGGCCAAAGTATACCGTCAGGCCATCGACCGCTACCTGGATGATCCTGCCGGATACCGGATGGACCCGCAGTGGATGGATGAGCTGCTCCGGGTCAGCGACCGGGAGTACTGTTCGGGCTTTTATTTCGGATCTCCGGACCGGGAGAGCCATAACTATGATGAATACCGGCCGAACCGGGGCTGGCGGTTCTGTGGCCGGGTGCTTGCCTGGGAACCGGAAAAAAGGCAGTTGAAGATTGAGCAGCGCAACCGGTTTTTCCGGGGAGACCGACTGGAACTTTTGATCCCCGGTGCACCCAACCGCCAACTGACGGTGGAGGCACTCTTTGATGATGATAGACAACCGATCAGTGTGTGTCCCCACCCCCGGCAGACCGTGTATGTGCCCTGTGGGGAGCCGGTTCCGGAAGGCACACTGCTCAGATTGAAAACAGGTGATCAACATGACGAAACGACTGTATCCGGATCTGTATGTACGACGAATACACCAGATCCCCATGAGCTATCTGAAGAACAATGACATCGAAGCCATGATCATTGACCTGGACAACACCATCGCCCCCTGGGATTCCGACCAGGTGGCAGAACCCGACAGGCAGTGGCTGGACGCTCTGCAAAGTGCCGGAATTCGGATCATGATTGTATCGAACAACAAAGAAAAGCGGGTGGAACAGTTTGCAGCCGGTCTGGGGTTGCCGTACATTTTCAGTGCAGCAAAACCCTTCAAACGGTCGTTTCTGAAGGCAGTTGAACTGCTGGGGGCTCAGCGGCAGCGGACCGTGGTGGTGGGCGACCAGATCTTCACAGATGTGTTGGGCGGAAACTCCCTGGGCCTGCACACGGTTTTGGTGGAACCGATGGCCTCAAAAGAGTTTGCCGGCACCAAGGTGCTCCGTGCGATGGAACGGTTTGTACTGAAAAAAATCACAATGACAGAGGGGTTTGACGATGAATAGACTGGGTGTTCTTGGAAATCCTCTGGGACACAGCATCTCACCACAGATGCACAATGCTGCCCTGGAGGCGCTAAACATGACCGACTGGTCCTATGAACTGGTGGAGACCACTTACGAGCAGCTGGACGGAACCATTAAGCGGCTGGCCCGGGAGTTTCAGGGGTTCAATGTGACCATTCCATACAAAGAAAAGATTATTCCCTGGCTTGATGGGATCGATCGTTACGCCAGGGCCGCGGGAGCGGTGAACACAGTGAAGGTGGAGGATGGCTGTTTGTTTGGCACCAACACCGATGGCCGGGGATACCTGAAGTCCCTTGAAGACCGGAACATTGATGTGACCGGGATGAAGGTCCTGATTCTGGGCTCTGGCGGTGCTGCCCGGGGTGTGTCAACGGCCATGGGGCTTTCCGGTGCCGGTTCCATTGACATCTCCAGCCGCAAAAAGGAGCGGGGAATGCGCCTGGTGCATATTCTCAAAGCGCTGAAAGTGCAGTCCAACTGGCTTGATTTTGCCAATCTTGGCAAGCGCAAAATAGGGGGGTATGATTTGATCGTGAACACCACCCCGGTGGGAATGTCGCCCCATGACGGCGACTTGCTGGCCTTTCCCTACGATTTGCTGGAGCCACATCAGGTGCTGTCAGATCTGATCTATCGACCCCAGAATACCCGGTTTCTGCAGGAAGGGACGAAACGGGGGCTGACGACTGTGGACGGGCTGGGCATGCTCCTGCACCAGGGGGCATTGGCGTTTAGCCACTGGACCGGACAGCAGGCCCCCCTGGATGTGATGGAACAGGCGCTCACTGATGCACTGAAAGGACCACAGGAATGAAAAGCAACATCGTGCTCACAGGGTTCATGGGAACCGGCAAGAGTTCAGCCGGGCGGCGGCTGGCCCGTATGCTCAATATGGACTATGTGGACATGGACAGGGAAATTGAAAAACTTCTGGGGATGTCCATTGCCCGGATTTTTGCGATCCATGGGGAAGTGCGTTTCCGCAGCGAGGAAACGCTGATGGCCCGGAAGCTGGCGGCGCGAACCAACACGGTAATCAGCACCGGAGGCGGGGTTGTCCTGAAGCCGGAAAACATGCAGGTCCTGAGGGAAACCGGGGTGATTGTGTGTCTGCAAGCCTCTCCGGAAGTGATTTTGGAGAGGGTGTCGTCCAACCGCAACCGGCCGTTGCTGTCCCGGCCGGATGTTGAGACGGTCCGGGTCAAACTGAGGGAACGGCAGGCCTTTTACGCGCAGGCGGACATCACAGTCGATTCATCCGAGGGGACAGCCCAGGATACCGCAGATCGGATTCTGGAAGAGTTGAAACAGTACAGGCAGCAGGAACAGGGGGAACAGCGATCATGATGATCAGCAAGACACTGATGGAAGACATACTGGCCGGAGCCCTGCAAAACGGAGGAGATTTCGCGGAGGTCTATCTGGAAGACCGGACAGTCAACAACCTGGTGAACGAGGAGCATAAACTGGAGTCTGCCATTTCCGGGCGGACGGTCGGTGCAGGAATTCGACTGGTCCTTGGGGAGCGCACATATTACGCCTACTGCAGCACACTCGATCCGCAGACGCTTCTGGGCTGCGCCCGTTCGGTGTCCCGGGCTCTCAGAGAAGAACGGCCCGGGCTGCTCAGGGAGATTCTGGCCGCGGAGCCGGCGGGCTGTCCGGAAGGACGGATTGCTCCTGACGGGGTGGACTCCCGGATCAAGCAGATGCTGTTGTCCCGTGCCGACCAGTCCTGTTGGGCAGTGGACGGGCGGATCCGGCAGGTGAAGGCGGTGTACGGCGATCTGTCCCAGCATGTGGAAATTGCCAATTCCCTGGGCCAGTTTGTGGAAGATCACCGGGTCCGGACCAAGCTGATCGTCCAGGCGCTGGCCCGCAACGATGATGGCGTCGTCCAGACCGGTTACGATGCTGAAGGTTCCAGCAGCGGGTTTGAATTTATCCAGGGGCTGGACGTGGAGGCGCTTGCCCGCCGGGCCGCCCGGCGGGCTCTCTTGATGCTTGACGCCCGACGGGCACCGGCCGGACGGATGCCTGTGGTGATGGGGGCTGAAGCCGGGGGAACCATGGTCCATGAAGCCTGTGGGCATGGTCTCGAAGCCGATCTGGTCCTGAAAAAAATGAGTGTCTATGCGGGACGGATCGGGGAGAAGGTGGCTTCGGAGAAAGTGACGGTCCTCGATGACGGGACGCTGGCCGGACGTTATGGGACAGACTGCTTTGATGATGAGGGGACGCGGACCCACCGGAATATGCTGATTGAAAATGGCGTTTTGAAAGGGTACATGGCGGATCGTCTGAGTGCCGGTCAGCTGGGCATTGCCCAGACAGGCAACGGACGGAGGGAATCATTCCGCCACAAGCCGATCACCAGAATGACCAACACCATGATTGCTCCGGGAACCGATGACCCCGCCAGAATCATCGGGGACACCCGCCGGGGACTCTATGTTGCCCGGATGGGAGGCGGACAGGTCAATACCGCCAACGGTGATTTTGTCTTTGAAGTTTCAGAGGGGTACCTGATCGAAGGGGGCGAAATCACGGTCCCGGTCCGGGGCGCCACGCTGACCGGAAACGGCCCGGTGGCCCTTCAGAAGGTGGACCGCGTTGGTTCTGATCTGGGTTACGCCATCGGAACATGCGGCAAGGATGGTCAGGGTGTTCCCGTGGCCGATGCGCAGCCGACCATCCGGATTCCGGAACTGGTTGTGGGTGGCGTTATTGATGAGGAGAACTGAGATGAGGATGGAAACATTGGCCCGCCGGGCCCTGAGCGAAGCGATGAAACAGGGGGCTGGTGAGGCGGAAATATACATCAGCGTGAGCGGGGAAAAGAGCATCGAGGTCCGCAACGGCCAGGTGGAAACATTGAAGGAGGCAGAATCATCCGGAATGGGTGTCCGGGTGTTCCGCGATGGGCGGATGGGATTTGCCTACACATCGGTTCTGTCGGACACCGGAGTGGAACAGGCTTGCCGAAAAGCCCTGGGGAACACCATGATCACCGGGCCTGACGAGTACAACGGTCTGAGTGCCCCACAGGATGTTCCTTATGTAGAGGTGCCCTTTGACCGGGAGATTGCCGATACATCTGTGGAGGGGAAGATCCGTATGGCGCTGGCTGTGGAAGAGGCCGCCCGGGAAACAGACAACCGGATCACGGCCATCGAAAGCTGTGGTTATGAAGATGTGACTGTGGAAGCTGTCATTCTGAACAGTCTGGGGGTGGAGGCGCAATCGGAAGCGGCCTACTGCGGGATTTATGCCGCGCTGCTTGCCGAGGAAGAGGGCCAGTCGGAGACAGGCTTTGCCATGTCTTTTAAACGGCGGATCGGGAGCCTGCAGCCGCAGGAATGCGGCCGGGAGGCGGCTGGAAAGGCCCTGCGGATGCTGGGGGCCGGGAGCACCCGGACCCGGCGGATGCCGTTGGTGTTTGATCCCCATGCGACGGTTCGGCTGTTGGATGTGCTGGCGCCGTCCTTTTCCGGGGAAAACGTGCTCAAAGGAAAGTCCATGCTGGACCAGTCACTGGGGCAGCAGGCTATGGCCCCTTGTTTAACGGTGGTGGACGATGGAACCCTGGACGATGGTGTCATGAGTGCACCGGCGGATGGCGAAGGTATGGCCCGCAGGCGCAATGTCCTGGTGGACGCGGGGACGGTCAGTGCGTTTTTGCACAATGGATATACCGCCCGGCGTTCCGGAACAGTTACCACCGGATCAGCCAGCCGGGGCGGATACGCCGGGATCCCCGGAGTGGGAACCAGCAACCTGTTTATCCAGCCGGGAACCCGGACAGAAGAGGAACTGATCGGGCAGGTCGATGACGGTCTCTACCTGACGGATCTGCTGGGGGTGCATACGGCCAATCCGGTGACCGGCGACTTTTCACTGGGGGCTGCCGGACTTCTGATCGAGGGGGGCCGATTGAGCCGCCCGGTCCGGGGAATCGTGATTTCCGGGAACCTGTTGGAACTGTTTGGGCATGCGCGGGATGTGGCGGACAACCTGACGTTTTTTGCGGGGACGGGAGCTCCGTCCATGCTGTGCGGACCGCTGACGGTCAGCGGTGAGTGATGAGGGGGAAAACAGGCATGAACATTCTGGTGATCAATGGTCCGAATCTGAATCTTCTGGGAATCCGTGAACCGCAGACCTACGGGTCGGAAACACTGGCAGAGCTCGAACGGGAGCTTGCGCTGGCCGGAAAAACCCGTGGCGTGGAGTTGGATTTTTTCCAGAGCAACCTTGAAGGGGAGCTGATCGACAGGATCCATGGTTCTGATGCAGACGGGATTATTCTCAATGCCGGGGCGCTGACCCACTACAGCTACAGTTTGCGCGATGCGATCGCCAGTGTGCAGACACCGGTGATTGAGGTGCACATGTCCAATGTGCATGCCCGGGAAACGTTTCGGCATGTGAGTGTGATCGCGCCGGTGTGTATCGGGCAGATTGCCGGGTTTGGCCGGGACAGTTATTTTCTGGCGCTTGAGGCGCTTCTTCGGAGAACACATGACCGGCAGGATTGAGCGCCTTCGCGAGCGACTCACACTCGACGACAAGACCTGCGCGGTGGTGTCACGGGAAGTGAACCTGTTTTACCTGACAGGGTTTACCGGGTCATCGGCGGTCTTGTATGTGGATGGGCAACAGGCGGTTTTGCTGACAGATTTCCGTTATTTGCAGCAGGCTAAAAGCCAGGTGCCGGCCGGAGTGCGGGTGCTGGATCATGAGAGTCGGGTGGCGGACATACTGCGAAGCCTCCTGCCCGGCGACATGCGTCGGGCAGGGTTTGAGTCGAAGGACAGCCACTTGTTTTGGAAAACCCTGCGGGCAATGGCCCGGCCGGCCGGTGTCCGGTTGTTTGAGCTGGATGACGCTCTTCTGGACATGCGGACACGAAAGGACCCCGGGGAAGTGGAGCAAATCCGCCGGGCGGCTGCGATTGCCGACGAAGCCTTCGGGTTTCTTTTGGAAGAAATCCGTCCCGGCATGACTGAAAACCATTTGGCCCTGGCGCTGGAGTTTTTTATGCGCCAAAAGGGGGCCAGCGGGCTGTCGTTCCCGACAATTATGGCCTCAGGATCACGTTCTGCTTTACCGCACGGCACTTCGTCTGATAAAATAATAGAGTTCGGAGACCTTTTGGTCATGGATTACGGGTGTGTGGTGAACCGTTACTGCTCGGACATGACCAGAACGGTGGCCGTTGGGGACATCACCAGCCGTCAGCAGGCGGTCTACGAGACGGTGTTGGAAGCCCAGGAAGAAGCCCTTTTGCTGGTCCGACCTGGAATCAGCGTCCGGGAACTGGACGCCCGGGCCCGTCAGGTGATTGACGGGGCCGGTTATGGACCGTTTTTCGGCCATGCTCTGGGACACGGGGTGGGCCTGGAGATCCATGAGCTGCCTGCGGTGTCCTCCAGAACCGGTACGATCCTGGAGGAAGGCATGGTGATCACCATTGAACCGGGGGTATACCTGGAAGGCTCTGGTGGGGTGCGTATTGAAGATTTGGTGCTAGTCACGGCCACCGGTGGAGAACGACTGAGCCGGTCGCCAAAAGAATTAGTGATTCTGTGAACACATAGGAGGA
Source organism: Bacillota bacterium (assembly GCA_007121025.1). Lineage (GTDB taxonomy): Bacteria > Bacillota > TC1 > TC1 > UBA5767 > SKMO01. The sequence continues at coordinate 15,908 of SKMO01000141.1, forward strand.
ACAGGAATGATTTCCACAAGCGATTTTAAGACCGGACTGACCATTGAGTTTGACGGGGCCATTTACCAGATTGTCGAGTTTCAGCATGTGAAGCCCGGAAAAGGTGCGGCGTTCGTCCGGACCAAGTTGCGCAACAAGAGAACAGGCGCCATTGTTGAGAAGACCTTCCGTTCAGGCGAAAAGGTGGGGAAGGCGCACATCGAGAAACAGGAAATGCAGTATCTATACCCGGAGGGAGATGCCTATGTGTTCATGAACACGGAGACCTACGAGCAGGTGTCCCTGCCCGCAGTGCTGTTGGGAGACGGGTTGAAGTTTCTCAAAGACAACATGAACATTCTTGTCGAATACTTCGGTTCAGAGGCCATCGGGGCGGAGCTTCCCAATACGGTGGTGCTCAAAGTGGTGGAAACCGAGCCAGGTGTCAAGGGTGACACGGCCACCAATGTGACCAAGGAGGCCACAGTGGAAACCGGAGCCACCGTACAGGTGCCCCTGTTTGTCAATGAAGGGGACGAACTGGTGATCGATACCCGCAACGGGGCTTACGTGTCCAGAGCATAAAGCGGTCGGGTGTGGTATAATTGAGACAATTCGTTAGAGGAGGTGCGCCAAATGGCAGAAAAGACACAGGAAATCCAAACGGATATTGAAGATGTGGGAACCGTCAAAATCTCCGAAGAAGTGGTGGCTACGATTGCCAGCATTGCAACAGACGAGGTGACAGGAGTCGCCCAGATTGTGGGGGCCAAGCATTCCAACCTGATGGGAGGCGGCCGCAAGACACCGGGAAAAGGCATCAAGATTACCCTGGACCCGCAGGAAGGAGCCGTTATTGAGATGGCCATCCTGGTTGAATATGGAAATGTACTGGTGGATGTGGCAGAGAGCATTCAGGCCAATGTCCGCAAGTCGGTGGAAAACATGACCGGGATCAAGGTCAAGGAGATCAATGTAAACGTTGAAGGCGTCATTTTTCCGGAAGGATCCAAAAAACAGTCGGACAAACGGCTTCCGGAGAAAAAGAGCGGGAAATAGCCCCGTACCGGAGGGACCATGGGTGAACGGATACTGAAGATGTCAGCCAGCCAGATGATGGTGGCTGCGGCGGTTGTATTGGGAACGGTTTTGTCAGTGAATTACGTGTTGTACAGGGTTCGGCAGCGGCCCCGGTATCTTCGCAGCCTGACTCTGAACACTGGAAACGGACGGATACGCATCAGTCTGGGTGCTTTGGAAGATCTGATTTTCACCGCGGCGTCCGGGGCACAGCTGGGGCGGGTGTCTGCTGTTCGGGTGGAACCCGATGGCAGTCTCTTTGCGGTGGAACTTGAAGGCGAACTGCGAACATCCGGAAACCGGTTGCAGGTTCGCCGGGAAATGGAGGAGTTGGTCAGACAGGCGCTTTGCCTGTACGTTGGAGAACTGATGGAAGATGTTCCGGTGGATATTGGGCTGACCTTTTCCTGAGCAAAAGGAGACGACGTTGAGAAGACAAGCAAGAGAAGTGGCCTTTCAGACCATTTTCCAGCTGGATGTGGGAAAAACAGACAGGGAATTGGTGCTGGGACTGATGGCCGGAGACAACGGTTTGGGAAAAGCCGACCGGGCATATTTGTATCGCACGGTCAACGGGTGGACAGAACACCGCGCGGAAATCGACCAGGTGATCTCTGCTTTTTTGAAGCAGGAGTGGTCATTGGAGCGGCTGGGCAGTGCTGAACGAAACATCATGCGCCTGGGGGCGCTGGAGATCCTTTACATGGAGGATATTCCTGATCAGGTGGCCATCAATGAAGCAGTGGAACTGACCAAGGTGTTTGGTGATGTGAATGCGGCCGGACTGGTCAACGGGGTTCTGGACCGGGTGGCAACGATGGAAAAGCCCGGGGAGCAGGTATAGAATGCGTTTCGGTGAGAGCCGGACTGAAGGCCTGGATTCCGGGCCTTTTTTGCGTTTCGGCGCGTTTGGGAAAAATGGGCGTCTGGACAGAATCGCAGTGAGGGGTGTTCAAAAGTATGACGATTCTGATATACTAATAAATGGCGGAGTTCTGCCGATGAACTGTATCGGAAATCTTTAGAGCACTGTTTCAGCAGAGCGGGCAGGTTTGTCCGGCCGGAATGTCTGTTCAGACAATGCTGTAGGGATTGCCGGGACGGTGACCGGTGGTAACAGACCGGGCAACAGATTTGAACACTTTTACAGGAGGAAAACATGTATAAAATCGTTGAGAAACAAGAGTTGGCTCCCACTGTAAAACTGATGAAAGTGGAGGCGCCTGGGATCGCCAGGAAGATTCAGGCCGGACAGTTCATCATTTTGCGGACGGACGAAAAGGGAGAACGAATCCCACTGACCATGACCGATTACGATCGGGAAGCCGGAACCATCACCATTGTTTTCCAGGAAGTTGGGTACTCGACCAAGAAGCTGGGCGACATGAAGGAGGGTGATGCCATCCTTGATGTTGTGGGTCCGTTGGGTGAAGCCACCCATGTCGGTGATTTTGGAACGGTGGTCTGTATCGGCGGAGGCCTGGGTATTGCGCCGGTGCTTCCCATCGCCAGGGCCCTGAAGGAAGCGGGCAACAAGGTGATTTCGATCATTGGGGCCCGGTGTGATGAACTGCTGATCCTCGAAGATGAAATGCGTGAAGCCAGCGCGGAACTGTTTATTACCACAGATGATGGGTCCTGTTCTCTGGGAATCAAGGGGTTTGTCACGGATCAGCTCAAAGCCCTGCTGGACGATCCGTCCTACGACATCAAGCATGTGTGGGCCATCGGACCGGTGGTCATGATGAAATTCTGTGCTGAGTTGACACGGGGGTACAATACGCCGACCACGGTGAGCATGAACCCGATCATGGTGGATGGAACCGGAATGTGCGGTGCCTGCCGGGTGTCGGTGGGCGATGAGACGAAGTTTGCCTGTGTGGACGGCCCTGAATTTGACGGACACAAGATTGACTGGGACCTGGCGGAAAAGCGGATGAATCTGTATAAGGCCAGAGAACAGGAGATTATGAGGCAGTATGAAAGGGGGAATGCATAATGGGAGTCAATCTGGAAAGAGTGGCAATGCCCAGTCAGGATGCGCAGGCCCGGAAAAAGAATTTTTCGGAAGTGGCCCTGGGTTACAATGAGGAAATGGCGGTTAAGGAAGCGGCCCGCTGTCTTCAGTGCAAAAAACCCCTGTGTGTTGCCGGTTGTCCCGTCAACATCAATATTCCGAAGTTCATCAAGGAAATTGAACTGGGCCAGGTTGACGAAGCCGGCCGCACACTGAAGGACTCCAACACCTTCCCGGCGGTCTGCGGACGGGTTTGCCCTCAGGAAAACCAGTGTGAAGAGGCCTGCATTCTGAACAAGAAACGTGCGCCCATTGCCATTGGCCGGCTAGAGCGTTACGCCGCGGACATACAGCTGGAACGTGGCCTGAACAAAGGTGAGCCCGGTCCGGCCACCGGAAAGAAAGTGGCCATCCTGGGTGGTGGCCCTGCCGGACTGACCTGCGCGAACGATCTGGCCCGGGCAGGCCACGCGGTGACCCTGTTTGAGGCGCTTCATGTGGCGGGGGGCGTCCTGATGTATGGGATTCCTGAATTTCGTCTGCCCAAAGCGGTCGTCCAGGCAGAGATCGATGCCATCAGGGCTCTGGGTGTTGACATCAGGGTGAACGCTTTGGCCGGCAAGATGTTTACCATCCAGGAGCTGATGGAAGAAGAAGGCTACGACGCCGTGTTCATCGGTACGGGTGCGGGACTGCCCTACTTCCTGAATATTCCCGGTGAGAACGCCAATGGGGTGTACTCTGCCAATGAGTTCCTGACCCGGGCCAACCTGATGAAGGCCTATGACTTCCCCAACCACGCCACACCGATTGAAGTGGGCAACACGGTTGCCGTTCTGGGTGCCGGAAACGTGGCCATGGACGCAGCCCGAACCGCCCTGCGACTGGGTGCGAAAAAGGTCTATATTGTGTACCGCCGGTCCGAGTCGGAAGTCCCGGCCCGTATGGAAGAATATGAACATGCGGTGGAAGAGGGTGTGACACCCATGTTCCTGACGTCTCCGGTGGAGATCCTGGACGATGACTACGGTGATGTGATTGGCATGAAGTGTCTGAAGTATGAACTGGGCGAACCGGATGATTCCGGCCGCAGACGCCCCATTGCCATCAAGGGCAGCGAACACGTGGTGGAAGTCGACACGGTGGTGGTTGCCATTGGACAGGGACCCAACCCGCTTCTTCTGGAAACCGCTGAAGGTCTTGAACTGAACAAGTGGGGCAATGTGCAGGCGGACGACAACGGCAAGACTTCCCTGGAAGGGGTGTTTGCCGGAGGGGATATCGTGACCGGAGCGGCAACAGTCATCCTGGCCATGGGAGCTGGGAAGACGGCGGCCAAGAGCATTGACGAGTACCTCAAAACGCTGTAAGAAACCAGTGCCATCAATCATAAACCCTGCGCAAAAACTGCGCAGGGTTTTTTTTGTGTTGACGGGAGAGCAGCTCCTAACGGGAAGTGAAGTAGTTCTCCACGTAATAGAACCGGTAGGCATTGGGACCGATCCAGATGCCTGTCCCGAGCTGTTTAAAGTTGGGTGACAGAATGGACGTTCTGTGGCTTGTGGAGTTGAGCAGGGCATTGTGGGCCTGGAAAACGTCCCGCTGACCGGCAGCCAGGTTCTCGCCACTCCAGGACCAGTCGATTCCCTGACGTTCCAGACGGTCCTGCGGGGAGCTTCCGGACAGACAGGTGTGACTGAAATACGTGCGGTCATGCATGTCCCGGGCGTGATTTCTGGCAGCGGTGGCAGCCGGGTCAGACCAGGTGAGGACGGGAAGTCCCTTTCGGACACGGGTGGCATTGATCAGATCGAACAGGTCACGGGCCATGTCCTGCTGCACGGTTGAGCCCTGGGCGGTGGTGTGCCCGTCTGCCATCCGGTAGAACAGGCCACTGATCCGTTTTCCGTCCAGATTGTCGAAGAAGACGGTCAGCACCGTGTCGCCGTTTCGCTCCGCCAGTTTAAACTGATTGTAATGATCGGCGTAAGTGCTGTCCAGAATCGGGATCTTGGAGGCGGAAAGACCACCGTATGGGGTCCCGATGGAAAGATCAAGTGGTGTATCCAGGGCGGCATTTGAAAACAGTGCGTTCACCACCCCGCTTTGGATTCCGATCATGGCAAAGCGCCTGTAATCTCTGTTGTAGACATACCACTGCCCGCCCCACTGGTTTTCACTGATCCGGTCGGGCTGGCCCAGCTTTGAAAGGGCGTCGGTCCGGGACAGGCCCAGTGTGACTCCCTGATAGGAAAATGTTCCGTCTGTTCCGGTTGCAGGCCCGCCGGCCAGAACCGGGGAACCCGGAACGATCTTGCGGACCAGACAGGCAGCCTCGGCCCGGGTGATGGACCGGTCCAGACCCAGGGTCCCGTCGGGGTAGCCGGCCATCAGGCCGGCGCCGTAGACGTTCAGCGCGTAATCCCGGTAGGGTGTGGGGATGTCCCGGTAATCGTTGATTTCAGTGCGCAGACCGTAACGGCCGGGGACGTCAAGCTCCAGAGCGCGGCTCAGGATCAGGGCAACATCTCCCCGGCTGATGGGCTGATTGTAGTCGGAAAACCAGTGGCGGTCAAAAAAGTTGTTTGCCTGGCCGGCCTGAATAAAGGGCTGGGACCAGGTGCCACTGGTGGTTGAAACCGGAATGTCCAGGGCCTGAATGGTCATGGCCAGGAATTCGGCCACCGTGACATCCCGGGCCGGGCCAAAGGTTCCGTCACCATAGCCGGCGATGATGTTCCGGTCGGCAAGATAGCCAACAGCGTCGGCATACCAGGCGTTGCCGTTGACATCGGAAAACCCGGGGCTGGCTGCGGCTGTTCCTGGAAACAGCATGGTGATCAGCAGACAGAACACCAGCAGAATGGTTGATTTTGTATGTTGTATGCGCATGTGTGTGCTCCTCCTGTGTGGCCGGATGAATGGACGGACGGCCAAACCCATTATAACGGATTTGACCGAATGGGACAAATTGCGTTAGGATAAGCCAGGAAGAGCAAAGGACCGGAAAGTGCAACTTTTCACACTGAAATCGTCTGAATGCTCTTGACGAAGAACTGGTTATTAAATAATATCTTAAATGAATACGATTCGTTAAGTGTAGTTAATTTTTGAGCGTTGAAAGGGGAACGAATATGGCAAAACTGATTGATGGAAAAGAGATCGCAAAGGACATCAGGGAAAGCGTGAAGCAGTCTGTGGCGGAGTACCGGGAACAGGGTGTTGAGCCCAGACTGGCCGTGGTTCTGGTCGGAGACGATCCTGCATCTGTCTGGTATGCAAAGTCCAAGAAAAAGGCTGCCGAGAAAATTGACATTGCCTATGACCTGTACGAGCTTGCTGCAGACACCAGCGAGGAAGACGTTCTGGCTCTGGTGGACAAGCTTAACGCAGACAAGGCCATTCATGGAATCATGGTGGAACTGCCGCTTCCTGACCAGATTGATTCTGACAAGGTGATGGCCAGAGTTGATGCCCTGAAAGACGTGGATGGCGTGAATCCGATCAACAGAGGGAATATTCTGCAGGGGTCTGAAGGGCTGTTTCCGGCGACTCCGGAATCCTGCATTGAGTGCGTGTTGAGCACCGGCGTGGAACTTAAGGGCAAGAAAGCTGTCATTGTTGGCCGGGGAGAAACCGTGGGCAAACCGCTGGTCTTTATGCTCCTGAAGCATCACCCGACCATCACCATCTGTCACTCCCGGACCGCTGACCTGGCGGCTGAAGTCAAGCAGGCTGACATTGTGATCGCCGCTGTGGGCAAAGCCGGTCTGATCACCGGAGACATGATCAAACCCGGAGCTGTCGTGGTGGATGCCGGTGTCAATGAAGTTGATGGCGGCGGCTATGTCGGTGACGTGGACTTTGAGAGTGCGGAAAAGGTTGCCGGATTCATTTCACCGGTTCCCGGTGGTGTCGGTTCACTGACCACAGTGCTTCTGTTCAGAAACCTGATCAAGGGAATGCGCATGCAGGCCAAGGCGTAGCCCGTAGCGGTTCTTATCATAAGGAGGAAAACGAATGTCCAGATATTTCGATAAACCTTTTGCACAGGTCCTGGAAGAATCTGCATCCGGAAGCCCCACCCCCGGGGGTGGTTCCGTTTCGGCGATGGCCGGTTCTTTTGGTGCAGCCATGATCTCCATGGTCGCCAACCTGACCACCGGGGAAAAATACGCGGAGCATGAAGCCGATGTCAGCCGTGTTCTGACAGAGATTGAAGCTGTGCTGAACAAACTGGAGGCGCAGGTTGACGAGGACATGGCGGTGTTTGAAGCCTTTATGTCTGCCTTGCGGTTGCCCAAAGGCACAGATGAAGAGAAAGCCATACGCAAGGATGCTGTCCAGGCGGCTTACAAGAAGGCCACCACAGTGCCCCTGGAGATTGCAGACACCTGCCTGGAGGCCCTGGAACTGGCGGTCCTCCTGGCGCCAATCGGCAACAAGTCGGCCATCTCTGATGTGGGTGTCGGGGCGATCGTTGCGGACGCTTCCCTGCAGGGTGTGCTGCTGGCGGTGGACATTAATCTGCCGGGCATCAAGGATGACACGTTTGTCAGCGAGGCGGCCAGCCGCAGGGATGCTCAGCTGGAAAAAGCATCCCGTCTGCGTGATGAGGCTGTTGAAATCGTCAAGAGCCGTCTGTAGACATGCTGAACCCGACCAGTTTCTTTCGTGTGTCAGAACTGACCGCGATCATCAAGGAACGTCTGGAAACAGACCCCCGACTGGCCCAGCTCTGGGTGCGGGGAGAAATATCCAATTTCAAACGGGCGTTTTCCGGACACCTGTATTTCACGCTGAAAGATGAAACGTCCAGCGTGCGGTGCGTCCTGTTTAAAAGCAGCGCAAGCCGGATTTCGTTTGATCTGGAAGACGGCCTGGAGGTGTTTCTCCAGGGGCGGGTGTCGGTGTTTGAAAATGCCGGCGCGCTGCAGTTGTACGTGAACAGTGCCCTGCCGGTGGGCAGTGGCGAACTGCACCTGGCCTACGAACAACTGAAACGGAAACTGGAAACAGAGGGTTTGTTTGATCAAAACCGTTCTTTACCGATCCTGCCCCGCAGGATCGGTATTGTTACGTCGGCAACCGGTTCAGTCCTGCATGACATCATCAATGTGGCGTCCCGGCGTAATCCCATGGTGGAGCTGGTCCTGGCAAAGGCTTCGGTCCAGGGAACCAAAGCCCCCGGGGAGATCGCCGGGGCGCTGGATCTGCTGAACAAGTGGGGCGGGGTGGACGTGATTATAGCCGGGCGTGGAGGTGGCTCTCTGGAAGAACTCTGGGCATTCAACACAGAGGAGGTGGCCCGGGCGATCTTCCGGTCCCGGATTCCGGTGGTGTCTGCCGTGGGCCATGAGACCGACGTGACCATTGCGGACTTTGTGGCGGATCTGCGGGCACCGACCCCGTCTGCGGCTGCGGAATTGGTGGTGCCTGACCTGATTGGCCGCCTGGCATCGTGTTCCGACCGGATGCGATCCCGGCGGGAATCCCTGGTGCAGAAGATTCAGTCGGGATATCTGCGCATTGACCGGCTGGCGGCCCGGGAGTCCCTGCGAAATCCCGGCTATCAGCTGGAGCGCCGCAGGCAACGGCTTGCTGACGGGGAAAAGCAACTGAACAAACGGATCGCAGAGACACTGTCGCGGAGCCGGGAAAGACTGGCTTCGGACGCAGGGTTTCTGGACGGGCTGAGTCCGCTGAAGACGCTTGCCCGGGGCTATGCTGTGGTGACTCTGGGCGGGAGCGTGTTGACCGATGCTGCTCTTTGCAGCGAAGGGGATCTTCTGGGGATTCAGCTGCGGAACGGACGCCTGGAGGCCCGGGCGGGAAGGAGTGTGACCGATGAAGACGGAAAAGATGACATTTGAGCAGGCGTTGGAGCAGCTGGAAGAGCGCATTGCTGAGATGGAACGGGAAGCCCTGCCCCTCGAAGAGGCCATGAAAAAGTACGAGGAGGCCATCGGGCTTCTGAATCACTGTCGTAAGAAACTGGACGAAGCGGAAAAGAGCGTCTCCCGTCTGACGCTGGAAGACGGGGAGGTTGTATTGGAGGAGTTGGACGAATCGTGATGGACCTGAACGCCGTTCTGGAGGGACAAAAAGAAGAGATCAACCGGGAGCTGGACCGGGTGGTCCCCCCCGAACAGACCCCGCCGGTTGATCTGCACCGGGCCATGCGGCATTCTCTGTTTGCCGGTGGAAAACGCCTGCGCCCGATTATGGTCCTTGAGGCCTGTGCCCTGGCGGGCGCAGAACGGTCCCTGGCTCTGAACGCGGCCCTGGGGATTGAGTGCCTGCACACGTTTACACTGATTCATGATGATCTTCCCTGCATGGATGACGATGATTTCCGCCGGGGGGTACCGACCTGCCACAAGGTGTTCGGGGAAGATCTGGCCGTTCTTGCCGGAGACGCCCTGGTGTTTCTGGGCCTGGATCTTCTGGCCCGGCCGGCGGAGGGCGTCTGCCCGGAAACCACTCTGGAGGTGGTCCGGGTGGGTACCCGGACGCTTGGTTCCCGCGGGGTGATCGGTGGGCAGGTGATCGATCTTCAGGCGGAGGGGCAGATTCCCAGCCTGGAGGTCCTGGAATCGATTCACATCCACAAGACAGCCTTTCTGGTGATGGGCTCTCTGGAAATCGGGGGGCTGATTGGGGGAGCCGACAAGTTGCACAGAGAACGCCTCAGAGAGTATGGCCGCCATTTTGGGCTGGCCTTTCAGATTACGGACGATGTGCTTGATGTTACCGGGGAAAGCCGGGTGTTGGGCAAAACCGCCGGCAAGGACCAGCAGCAGCAGAAAATGACCTATCCGGCCCTGATGGGGGTCGACCGTTCCCGCCAGGAAGCCAGGGCTCATGTGGAGCAGGCGGTGGCCTCCCTGGAAGGATACGGGCAGAAGGAGTCCTGGTTCTTCCGGATGCTGGCGCACAGCCTTCTGGACAGGGTCTCGTAGAATCTGAACCTCATGGAGACATGGGGACATGGAGGCCATACGGATAGGGGATCCTGCGAAAACTTGACAGGATCTTTCTCTTTGGTATAATAATGAATGACAGTCATTCATTCATTTCGAGGTGATGCGCATGGAAAAACTGAACAAGCGGGAACGGATACTGCAGGCTGGCATTCGGATGTTTGCCACCAATGGTCTGGAAAAGACCAAGATTTCCGATATCGTCCGGGAGGCCGGGGTGGCACAGGGGACCTATTATCTGTACTTTGATTCGAAAAATGCGCTGATTCCGGCGATTGCAGAGAACATGCTGCAAAAGGTTCTGACCCGGATGGAAAACGTGATTTGTCCGGATCATCCGTTTCCCCGGCAATTGGAAGACATTGTGGATGAAACGTTCAAGGTTACCGAGGATTACAAGGATGTGTTGGTCCTGTGTTATTCCGGACTGGTGATGACCAAGGCGCTGGACGAATGGGAAAAGATCTACATCCCTTATTATGACTGGTTGGAACAGCTGATTCTGATGGCCAGATCCAAAGGGGAAGTCCGAGCGGATCTGGATGCCCGGATGGCCGCCAAAATGCTGATTGAATTGATGGAAGGTGTGGCCGAGCAGATTTATCTGTTCGATAAGGATAAAAACCTGTCCCGGGAGTACCGGGAAGAGTTGATCCGGTTTATCGTGCA
>SKMO01000077.1 GCA_007121025.1 Bacillota bacterium
ACGGGGCGGCTGAACTGGGCCAAGGCCCGTCCACGATCCTGGCGCAGATCGCTTCGGAAGCATCCGGTGTTCCGTACGACATCATGGAGGTGGTGGCCAATGATTCAGATCTCTGTCCGGATGGAGAGGAAACCACGGCTTCCCGGCAGACCTATATTTCCGGGAATGCGGTTAAAATGGCGGCCGAAGAGTTTCGGGGGCTGCTGGAGGGTTTTCTGAAGAACAGTCTCCGCATGACCGGCCCTCTGGTTCTTTCGGACTGCGGGGTTCAGACGGAAGACGGTCGGACGCGTGTGACCTGGGAGGAAATTTCAGAACAGGCCCGACAGGACGGAGTCAGCCTGCGGGTGCAAGCGGAGTTTGAGGCTCCTCACACCGTCATGCTGCCCAAAAACAATTTGCCCGGACCAGACGATGATCCGGCCCGGTTCAAGATTCACGCGGCCTACTGTTACGCCGCCCATGCGGTGATTCTGGAGGTGGATGAAGCCACCGGTGAAGTGACGGTCCTGAAAGTCATTGCCGCCAGCGATCTGGGGCGGGCCGTCAATCCGCAGCAGGCCAGAGGTCAGGTGGAAGGCGCCGTGATGATGGGTCTGGGATACGGACTGACGGAAGAATGTGTACTTGAAAAAGGCCGGCTGGTGTCCAACAGTCTGACCAAACTGGGAGTCCCCAAGATCACCGACATGCCGGAAATGGAGATCATCCTGGTTGAATCCCCGGTGCCCACCGGGCCCTACGGTGCCAAGGGCATGGGGGAACTGCCGGTGAATCCGGCAGCCCCGGCGGTTTGCAACGCCATCTATGATGCCGTCGGCGTGAGGATCCGCAGCCTTCCGGCGACAAAAGAAAAAATTCTGGAAGCACTGAAGGCCCAAAAAGACTGATCCGGGTGAACGGGGGGCGAAGCCCCGGTCAGGATGACTGTGTTTCTGTACCGGACACCTGAACGGGTCCGGACGTCTCCTGTCGGAAAGGATGGCATTCAACCATGAGGATTGGCATTGTGATTCATTCAGAAACAGGCAATACCCTGCAGGTGGCGGAGAGACTCCGGCAGCATTTGCAGGAGGATGGCCATGCAGTGGAACTGATCCGGCTGGCGGCAGACCAACCAAAACCAACCCCGCGGTTGCCTGTCACGCTTCAATCCGTGCCGGATGTGTCTGGAATGGACGGACTGATCCTGGGGGCACCGGTCTGGGCGTTTGCCCTCTCTCCGGTGATGCGTGCTTGGCTGGAACAGATGAAGGCAGCACCGGGGATTGCTGTGGCAATCTTTCTGACCCATGCCATGCCGGTGCGGTGGATGGGTGCGAACCGGGCCATGGACCAGGCCTTGGAGGCTTGCGAGTCCAAGGGCTTTCGGGTGATCGATACGGCTTTTGTCTGGTGTTGGCGTCATCCCAATGCCGGCCACATCCGGAATCTGTCGGACAGATTTCAACAGCGGTTTCAGCATCTGTGAGAACGCCAGCGGGCGGATCCGGATCATACCGAAAGACCGGTCTGCAGGAAGAGACAGTCATTTTCCGGGCCGGCAAACAGGCCGACAGCCCAGGAATATCGGGACTGTCGGCCTGTATTGTTGAGGGTTACAGTGTGCCGGGTCGTTTGAACAGGCGTTTTCCGGCGGCCAGTAACAAAAGAGCGGCGCCGGCCAGTAAAACGGTGGCCGTCGTCTGCCCGACATCCGGGGCCCAGGCGTTCAGAACACGATCGATGGGTTGGGTGTACCGGGTCAGAACAACAGCGACCGTGTTGTTGACCAGGTGCATCAGCACCGGGATCGCCAGCGATCCGCTCCAGGCAAGCCCCAGAGTCATGCTGATGCCCAGCACAGTGGTCGGGATGATCCGCACCGGGGCGATGTGGTACAACCCAAAGAGAAATCCTGTCAAAAGGATGGTTGTGGCGGGCCGGAAGGTTCGCTTCAGGGAGCTGTACAGAAAGCCCCGGAAGAAGACTTCCTCGCAGATGGCCGGCAACACCGCGATGACCAGCAGGGTGACCGGAAGACTCTGCCCGGAGAGTATGGCGGTCAGCTCTTCGACCACCAGGTCGCTTCCAGGAAAAAAACGGACCAGTGTGTCAGACAGCAGGGACACCACGATAAACGTCCCTGCCCACAACAGCACACCACCGGCCAGATGGCGCGGGCAGGGAAGGTGCAGGGAAAAGGTGTCCCTGAAGGGAGCTTTCAGATACAGGGCGGCCAGCAGAGGAAGTCCCAGGATGAGCAGCTGGGTTCCGGCGACACCCCAGAAGCCCAGCCGAAGCTGCAGCGCGGTGCCTGCATAGATGAGCATGAGCACCCCGATGATGTAAACGATCACGCCATCGGAAAGGGACACCGGGGTGCCGGCAATCAGGTCGCTGCGCCGCTGGAGAAGGCCAAGACCCCCCTCTTCGTCAAACAGGATCTTCTCAGAGTGGTAGATTTTGGACAGAACGGCCACGGCCAGCAGGGTGTAGGCCAGGTTGCTGGCCAGCACCAGGGCCATAAGACCGGGTTGGACGTTTTGCAACAACACATCCCGAATTAGAAGAGCGATATTGGCCACGGGGACCGTGGCCATGACCGGTGTCAGTTGAATGTCCGGAATCATGGGCAGATACGCGGGAAACATAAACAGCAGAAGAATCGGGGTCATGAAGTTCTGGGCTTCCTTGAAGCTTCTGGCCAGGGACGTGACACACAAAATCAGGGCGCTGACAAAAAAAGCAAACACAATCACCGTCAGCAGGGTTGCCAGAAACGGCCCAATCAGGGCTGCCCCGTCAAACTGCAGGGGCGCTGTGCCTTCCGGAGCCTGAGCGCTCAGGCTGGACAGCATAAACACACCCACAAGGATCAGGGAGATGAAGTTGAGGAGACCCGAAAGCACGGCGACCAGACTGACCGCCAGGTATTTTCCGCCCATCAGTTCGAGGTTGCTCAGGGGAAGGGTCAGCAGGGTTTCCAGGGTGCCCCGCTCTTTTTCACCGGAGGTCACATCGATGGCCGGATACATGGCTCCGGTGACCAGTCCAAGAATCAGGATCAGGGGAAGGATCATGCCAAGAAAACGGCCGGCAGTCTCTTCTTCGCGGGCCTGGTCAGAAAGCGTAAAGGAGATGGACTCCATCACAAGGTCCGGATCCAGTCCGGCTCCGCGGATTTCTTCCCGGGCCAGTTGGCTGCGGTAGTCTTCCAGCACGGACCACAGACGGCGGGAGGCTGTTTCAGAATCCTGGCTGGACGATCTGTAGTAAACCGTGTACAGATCCTGTCCGTGTTCGACGGTCCGGGTGGTGTAGGCCATGATCTCTCCGGATTCCAGTGCAGCGGGCACATCATCGGGGCGGTGAACCGTCAGCCGATAATCGTCAAAACCATCGGAAACCAGGGCCTCCAGCTCTTCGGATTCGGGGAACGCAAAGGCCACGGAAAAGACCTTCTCCTGTTGCGTCTGGGCGATCCGCATACCGACCTGAGAGCCGATCAGGAGGATGGCCGGATACAGAATCAGGGGAAGAAGAATCATGACCGCCAGAGTCCGCCGGTCTCGGAGAATCTCGGTGATCTCCTTTTTAAAGACAGCCTTGAGTGCCGATAGACGAAGATTACTCAATGGTCTCCCCCCTTTCATGGAGCAGGTGGAGAAACGCATCTTTCACGCTTTCAGTCCCGGTCTGTTCACGCAGCTTTCCGGGTGTTCCGGTGGCCATGATTGTTCCCCGGTGCAGCAAAATGATCCGGTCACAAAGAAGTTCGGCTTCCTCCATGTAGTGGGTCGAATAGAGCACCGATTTCCCGGCGTTTCGTTCTTCCTGCATGAACCGGACAATGGCGTGACTTCCCAATACGTCCAGCCCCAGTGTGGGTTCATCGAAGATGTACAGCCGGGGGGAGTGGACCAGGCATCGGGCAATGGAGACCCGTTGTGTCTGTCCTGTGGAGAGCTTTTCAATCCGGTCGTCGGCAAATCCACCGATGGACAAGACCGCGATAATGGCATCAATGCGTTCGTTCACTGTTGCTTTGTCCATGCCGTAGAGTTCGCCGAAAATACTTATCAATTCCCGGGGGGTCAGACGTCCATACAGTTTGGTGTTGCCGGAGAGATAGCCGATCACTTCACGGTAGCGGTACCCCAGCTGGGTGATCGGAATGCCATCCAGCAGCACCTGTCCGGACGACGGAGTGAGAATCCCTCCGAGCATGCGAAGCAGGGTGGTCTTGCCGGCACCGTTTGGGCCGAGAATCCCCAGAATTTCACCCGGACGCAGCTCAAAGGAAACGTCCTGAACCGCAAGGAATGACTCTTTTTTTTTGGCCGCTTTTTTGGAAAAGCGGCCCATTCTATTGTCGGGAACCGTTCGAAGAAACGTTTTGTTGAGGTTTTCGGATGTCAGCATCAGTTGTTTTCCTTTCAGGATCACAGTGGATTGTCGTCCTTGTGGATTCATTTTATCATAATGACAGATCTATGGACGAGGAAGAAAAGAGGCGTGTTCCAGATTACAAACATTGGGATCCCAGCCTGCCCGGAAGGAGCAGGCAGATGATAATGGCTGCAGTCCAATTCCTCAGATAAGTTCAAGGGGGATTCTGGCGAAGCAGTGTAAATGGCTGGGCCACAGTTGTGATGCCAGGACTCAATCTCAGGTCGGCAATCCTGAAAGCTCAGATGGCTTAAAAAATGTGAAGGATTTTGGATGTTCATGTGGAAGTCGTCATTGAATTGAGAATGCATTTTTGCAGTATGGTTTTCCAAGTTGAAAGGGAGATGAGAACGATGGCTAAGAAATTTGAAAAGTTGTTTGAAACCGGACAGATTGGCAGACTGGAACTCAAAAACCGGATGATTATGGCACCGATGGGCACGGTCCTTGCTTCTCCAGATCAGAGCATGAGTGATGAGTATATGAATTATCATTTCGAACGGGCAGCAGGTGGTGTGGGGTTGCAGATCCTCGGAGTGGTATCGGTGGATCGTCTGGGTGCTCCTCTTCCCTGTGTTCCCGGTCTGTATGCCGATCGGTTTATTCCGGGGATGGCCCGTTTGGTCGACGGCATCCACGAAAGAGGCGGCAAATGTGCTGCACAATTGCATCACGCCGGACGGGCCGCCTATCCGTCAGTCATTGAAGACCAGAATGTCGGTCCGTCAGCCATACCGTGTCTGGCTGTGGGTGTAACACCCAGGGAGCTGACGACAGAAGAAGTGGAAGAGCTTGTCGAAGCATTTGGGATGGCTGCTTCCAGGGCCCAACGGGCAGGATTTGATGCTGTGGAGATCCATGGCGCCCACGGATACCTGGTGGCGCAATTTCTGTCTCCGGCAGCCAACAAAAGAACGGACCGGTATGGCGGGAGTCTGGAAGGACGAATGCAGTTTGTGCTCGAAGTGCTCAAAAACATCAAGGAAAAGACCGGTACCGATTATCCGGTGATTGTCCGAATCGGTGGCGAGGAAAATCTGGAAAACGGCATCACTCATGAAGAGGCAAAACAGACCGCGATCGCGCTGGAAGCAGCTGGAGCGGACGCCATTCATGTGTCAGTCGGGAATTTTTATGATATGGGATCGCCTGAAAAAATCATTGCCCCAATGTATTTGCCCCATGCTCCAATTGTTGGTTTGGCAGAGTCGATCAAAAATGTGATCGATATTCCGGTGATTGCTGTCAGCAGCATTACACCGGAAATCGGCGAACAGGTGCTCCAGGAGAAAAAGGCAGACTTTATTGCTTTTGGTCGTGCAATGATTGCCGATCCTCATCTGCCCAACAAACTGGCGACAGGCAGAGAGGAAGAAATCTGCCATTGCATTCGGTGCAATGAAGGCTGTATTGGAACCATATTCAAGTTCAAGCATCTGTCGTGCACCGTGAATCCCAAAGTTGGCCGAGAAGCTGAAAGCCGGTTTCTGCCGTCATGCACTCCAAAGAAGGTCATGATCGTTGGCGGAGGTCCGGCGGGCATGGAAGCAGCGTTAGTCGCAGGATTGCGGGGACATGATGTAACCCTGTACGAAAAAATGGACGAGCTGGGTGGAGAACAGCTCCTGCTTGCCATGAGTATGCCTGGTAAAGAAGAACTGAAAACAATTGTGAGTTACCGGAAAACCATGTTAAGCCGACTGGAAAATGTAAACATCAGGCTGGGCACCGAAGTCGACAGGGACATTGTCGGGCAGGAACAGCCTGATGTGGTTGTGATCGCCGCCGGAGGCAGAGCGTGGATTCCACAGATCCCGGGAATTGAGAACAATTGCGTGGTGTCAGCACGGGATGTGATTTCCGGTAAGCTGCAGTGTGGTGATCAAGTGATCGTGGCAGGAGGCGGTCTGGTGGGATGTGAAACAGCCAAATTCCTTGCCGGACAGGGAAAAAAAGTCACGCTGATTGAGATGCTCGACGAAGTCGCCAGTGATATGGATGTAATTTCCCGGAGTGTACTGCTGAAGGAACTGGGAAACCGCAATGTCAGCATTGTCACAGGAACAAAACTGGTGGAAGTGACTGAAGGGGGAATCATTGCTGAAGAGAGTGACGGAAACCGAAAGTCGTTTGAGTCTGACAGTGTCGTTGTTGCACTTGGAACGGTTCCTGTCAATGAACTCCGTCAAGAGATCGAAGACTTGGTCCCGGAGGTTGTACTGTGTGGAAGCGCCAGAAAATATGGAAAAATCATTGATGCGATCAACGATGGCTTCCATCTGATGAGAATTGTATAACGAGGAGTCAGGAGGAATAGTCCATCCAGACGCAGAGGCCTGAAACAATTGGATTGTTTCAGGAATGCGATCTCCTGACCCTTCGCACAAGGCTGAGACACTAACCTGGACGGGGATCATGAGGCCCCGACCAGGTTAGTGCAACAATGGAGTGGTTTTGTGGTGCGCTTTGTCAACAGTCTGCCTGAGAATTGGCATCGGGCATTGTTTAGGTGATGGTTTCCAAAAATGGGCAACCAAGGCAAACCCACGTATCGGAACACAGGCATTGCCTGCATTTTTGCATGTCGCCGGTGCTGCGATTTTTCTTCAAAGAACCGGGGGACAATACGAAGAGTTGCCTTAAAGCTCCTTCTGTTGATTGATGCAAACCCCACAGAACGGATTGGTTATCTGTTCCCCAAATTTGTTTCATCTGCGATAAGGAGTGTTGCACGAAGATGGGAAAGCATGCATGCATTAAAAATGGACCAGCGTGGACAGGAAAAATCTAAGTGTGGAGGTTAGGGCCATGGCGCATCTTACCGCAAAAAATGCATACGGAAGCCTGGAACAGCGACTGAACCGCTTTCCTCAGGGAGCTCCTCCTTCGGAGACACTGTATAACATCCTGAAGTTGTTGTTCACTGAAGAAGAAGCAGGCCTGGTTTCCCTGTTGCCCATCAAACCCTTTTCAGCCAGAACGGCCGCGCGAAACTGGAAGATGAGTGAGAGTGAGGCAGAACAACGATTGCAGAGGATGTCAGACAAAGCATTGCTTCTGGATATGGAAAAGAACGGTCAGCGCTTCTATGTGTTGCCGCCACCCATGGCCGGTTTCTTTGAGTTTTCGATGATGCGAACACGCCAGGATCTGGACCAGAAGCTGTTGGCCGAACTATTCCACCAATACCTGAACGTGGAAGAGGAGTTTGTTCAGGAGGTGTTTGCCGGGAGCGAAACGCCCATTGTACGAGCTTACGTGAATGAAACAGTGCTGGATGAGGAACAGCGTGTTACAATCCTGGACTATGAAAAAGCCAGTCACATCATGGAAAGTGCCAGTCACATTGGCATCAGCATGTGCTATTGCCGCCACAAGATGGAACACATGGGCAAAAACTGCGATGCTCCAATGGACATCTGCATGACATTCAACGGAACGGCCGATTCTCTGATCCGCCATGGTCATGCCAGGGCAGTGGAACTGTCCGAATGCATGGAACTGCTCCATCAGGCGTACGAAGAGAACCTGGTGCAGTGCGGTGAAAACGTGCAGCAGCATCCCGCGTTTATCTGCAATTGCTGCGGGTGTTGCTGCGAAGCATTGTTGGCCGCAAAAAAGCTGGGCGTGCTTCAGCCAGTGCAAACCACCCGTTTTTTACCGGTGATCCAAACAGAGTCGTGCAATGGTTGTGGAAAATGTGTCCGGATTTGCCCTGTTGAAGTCATTCATCAGGAGTCAGGCGAAGCTGGAAAGCGCCCACCGTCGCCAACGATCGATGAAAGCCTGTGCCTGGGCTGCGGCGTCTGCGTGCGGGGCTGTCCCAGCAACAGCATGGTCTTGCGGGAACGGGAAGAAAGCATCATCACTCCGGTGAACTCTGCCCACAGGGCAGTTGTGATGGCCATTGAAAAAGGCTTGCTCCAGGAACTGATATTTGACAACCAAGCCCTGGAAAGTCACCGAACCATGTCGGCCATTCTGGGGGTTATACTCAAACTGCCACCCATTAAGCAGGCAATGGCCAGCCGACAGATGAAGTCGGTCTATCTGGCCCGTTTATTGAGCCGCGTCTAAACAGTATTTGGTTGATATCGTTGGGGAATGCCCCCAGTTGTATGGAACAGAGAGGTACACGACACATCTCGTGAAATATGGCGGGATTCAACGATTTACTCATATGTCACTCGATTTGCTCACCCAACAGTTCGTATTTCGTGTTGGCAGTATCATAACAATAATAAATTTTCTTATTCTCCTGTGATCAAAATGTCACCTATTGTTTGTAGTGAATGCGGAGCGAAGTGATATGAGTATTCCTCAGTCGTCAATCAGGTGTTCCATCACCGAGGTTCCAAGGGGTTTCGGTTTCCATCAGTTGTTCGGCGACCGTGATGCTCTTTTACTGGTTTTTGTGAAGCCCGAGGGGTTGTTATGAAGCAGGATCGATCCATCAAGGCTGAACTGCACGGGGAGTTGTAACACTTCCGGCGATGCACGGTGGATGAGTTGATGGCCCGATGGACACAGTCCCTGAAAAAAATAGTACAATTGCACAGGTCAATTGCACACATAATCAATTGCGCAATAGGATTTGACATTTTTCCCGGGAAAAGTTATATTTGTTTACATAAACGTCATAACGTCATGACAAATTTATAGCAATTCACTCGGATTATTTTAGTCAATATCATCCAATAGATGTTGATATATGTGGATAACTG
>SKMO01000023.1 GCA_007121025.1 Bacillota bacterium
CTCGATTTTCTGGAGGCTGATGTCTGCGGTGAACGGCTTACCGGCAAGGATGGGGCGGAAAGGAATTGAATCGTCAGGGACAAATCTGCATGGACCCACATCAGGCCCACAGGGGGGACTGATGTGGGTCTTATGCTGAGCTTAGAGACTGCTTTCACGAATCACCAGTTCCACGGGCAGCAGCACTTCTTCCGGCGGATTTTCCGGATGATCGATCTGCTGCAGGAGCAGCCGGGCTGCTTCCCGGCCCAGGGCCACATTGGGTGAGCGGACCGTGCTCAGAGAGGGAGAAGAGAAACTGGCCATCGGGATATCATCATACCCGGTGATTTCCAGGTCTTTCGGGACCCTCAGTCCGGCTTCACCGGCTCCCCGCAGGGCACCAAAGGCCAGAAGGTCATTGAGACAGATGACTGCGGTCGGTGGTTTTGGCCTCCCCAGTAGTTTTGCCATGGCCACACGGCCGCTGTCGATGTTGGCGTAATGGGCAGACTCCACGGAAAGCCGGACGTCATGCCGGTAATGATCCTCCAGATAGTCGCGGATCGCCTGAAGACGGCGATGGGTGTCCAGAAAATCCACTTCCCCGGTAATCACACCGATGTCCCGGTGTCCCTGATCCACGAAGCGGGCCGTCACATCCCGGAACCCTTGGATGTCGTCAGCGTAGACGCAGCTGAACGGTCCCTTTTCAGGCAGATTTTCGATCACCACGGCAGGGACCCGGAGCTGGTCCAGGATTGGCCCGTACGCTTTCTCGATAAAGGCAGACCCTGACACGATGAATCCTTTTACCTGTCGCTGATCGATGCTGCGAAGCACATCCAGTTCGTTCTGGTTCAACCGTTGCCCCATCAGGACCACCAGGTTCAGCTGGTGACTGGACAGGTATTCCTGACAGCCCTCCGCCATTTGAGCAAACACCGAGTTGGTCAGCGTGGGCAGCACCATGGCCACCAGATTGGTCTGTCCGGTGGACAGTGCCTTGGCCAGCGGATTGGGCACATAATTGGCCTGCCGGATGACCCGAAGGACGTTCTCCCGGGTTTCCGGAAGAACGCGGTCAGGTTGGTTCAGTACCCGGGAGACGGTGGCGGTTGAAACGCCGGCTTCCCGTGCGATGTCGCGAATTTTCATGGACATGAATGTTTCCTCCGTGGTTGGGAAGCAGGTTGATTTTACATAGCACCATTATCATACCCCATGAAGGCCATTGGTTTCAACAAACGGGTATTCACAACGACGGTGAAGTGTTCAAAACAGGATTCATCCTTCGGGTCTCATTCTTCAGCCCGACCGCTTCCGGTCATGCAATGGACGGTTGCCCTCGTGATGGCTTCGGATAACCCTGACGAACCCTGACGAAATGAGCATCCGTTTGCGGAAAGGATTTACAAGGATACGTGTCTGTGGTAGAATATGCATGTAACCGGTTACAAGTGGTTACGCCAGATTTTGCATAGATTTTGGCGGGTGACTTTTCTGGAAATTCAAGAAATTTGTTAAACCGGTTACACACGAGGAAGAATGGAGGCGGGTTCCGTTGGAAAACGCATATTACATGGGCATTGATATCGGGAGCAGCAGTCTCAAGGGGGTTCTGGCAGATCGTCAGGGTGAAATCTGTGCGGCGGGACAGCTCTCGTATGAGATTGACCAGCCCATTTCCGGCTGGGCGGAGAGCCAGCCGGATGTCTGGTGGACCGGTGTCCGCCGCTTTTTGGAAGAGGCGCTGGAAACCTGTCCGCGGGCCCGAAAGGGACTGCGGGGTGTGTTCGTCAGCGGGATGGTTCCCAATCTGGTGTCACTGGATGAAGGAGGCCGTCCTGTACGCCCGGCCATTTTGTATCGGGACAATCGGGCAGTGAACGAATGTGAGTCCCTGAACAGAACGTTTGACCTGTCGTTCAACATGCAGGATGTGGTCCCGAAGTGGGCTTGGATCCGGGAGCATGAACCGGAACAGTTCAGCCGAATCCATTCGATACTCAACACACATTCGTATATCGTCTATCGTTTGACCGGGGTGCTCAGCGCTGATTCGGATATTGCGGCACTGATGGGAGCGGGTGTATACGATCCGGCACAGGGGTGGAACAGACCGTTGCTCGAATCACTGGGGCTTCCGGTTTCCGTTCTGCCGCCAACCGTTTACCCGGGGCAGGCTGTTGGTGTCATCCGGCAGGAACTGGCCGGTGAGCTGGGCATCGTCGGGGAGGTCCCGGTGTTCGCCGGAAACGGGGACTCACTGGCGTCCATGCTGGGAACCGGTGTGGTTGACCAGGGAGATGCCATGCTCTATCTGGGAACAGCTGCGACGCTCTGGTATATGGAAGAAGATTTGATCCGTCTGGCCGGGGGAGACATTTTTGGCAGCGGAAAACTGCATTTCGCGGGAAACACACTGACCGGGGGTGAACTGCTGCGCTGGTTTCGATATGGACTGCAGTTGGGAGGGGCCAACTGGTCCTTCGACCAGTTGGAGGAAATGGCCCGGAAAATTCCGCCGGGGTCCGACGGACTGATCGTCCTTCCTCACTTCATGGGGGAGCGGACCCCGCAACTGCGGCCCGAGGCCAAGGGAGGCATTTTCGGGCTGACACCGAGTCACACCGGGGCACACATCTACAGAGCGTTGATGGAAGCGGTGGCCTACAACCTCAGGGACAGTTACGAGGCAGCCGGCTGGAAGGCCAGACGGCTGGTGGTCACCGGAGGCGGGGCCAAAAGCAGCTTGTGGCGCCAGATCCTGTCGGACGTGTTTGGTGCTGAGATCGAGTACTATGCCCGGGGGGATGCCCCGCTGGGCAATGCCTACTTCGCGGGAGTGGCTCTGGGAGATTTCAATGATTTTGACCTTCTGAAACAGTGGCTGGGTCAACCGGATCTCTGCAAACCGGAGTCCGGGAAGGTCCGGGTCTATGAGAACCGGTTTGAAGCTTACAAGAACCTGGACCGGACACTGGCGGGTGTCTATGCTACGCTGTCCGGACAGTAAAGAGGAGGAAAACAGATGCGAGTTGTTGCGTTTTGCGGCAGTTGCCACAAGAATGGGAACACGGCCAAAACACTGAAACGGGTGCTGGCCGGAGCCCAGTCCCAGGGAGCTGAAACGGAGATCATCTATCTTGGGGACTATCACATCAAGCCGTGTACCGGTTGCCGTGTCTGTGAGCGGACCCACCAGTGCACCATTAAGGGCGATGACATTGACCCCATACACGATGCCATCCGCCGGGCAGACGCGGTGGTGGCGGGAACGCCGACCTACTACGGCGACATCACCGGTTTGTACAAATTGTTTGTGGACCGGTGCTATCCGTTTGTTGAAGTGGTCCGGCACGACGCAAAGACCCGGGAACTGGTCTTTGGGAGCATTCTGAAAAACATCAAGCCGGGGGTTATGGTGGCGGTCAGCGGGGGCATGGGCCCGGAAATCTTCGACAGTCACCGGAAGGTGACCAGCTACTGCTTTAACGACATCAACGCGTACATTATGCGGGAAGTGTTGGTGCCCTACACGACCTGGACCCCGGTGAACGAAGAGCACCCGGTCTGGCAGGAAGCGTTTGATGCAGGGGTGGAACTGGCCGGAAGGGTCAAGTCCGGTGATCATCCGGAAGTGGTGAATGAGATTTAGGAGGGACACAATGAAAGCATTAGTGCGTTACGAAGACAAGGCCGGCTCCTGGCGGGTCGAAGACCGGGACCGACCGGTTCCCGGACCCGGAGAGGTCCTGATCCGGGTGGCCTATGCGGGGATCTGTGGAAGCGATCTTCACATGTATCGGGGAGTGTTCATTGTTCCCGGGCAGTTTGTGTCCGGGCATGAATTCAGCGGTACAGTGGCTCAGCTTGGGGAGAGTGTCAGTGGATTTGAGCCGGGTGAACCGGTAACCGTTGAGCACACCTATTGCACCTGTGGAAGCTGCAGGGTCTGCCTCCGGGGCGATTACCAGTTGTGTTCGTCCAGGGAGTCCATCGGATTTGACCATGACGGGGCCTTTGCTGAATACGTGGTGGTCAATCCCCGCTACATCCACCGGCTTCCCGAAGGTGTGGCCCTGTCATGGGGCGCACTGACGGAACCCCTGGCCTGTGCAGTTCACGCCGTGAGGATGGTCCGGCCGGAACCGTCCGACCGGGTGCTGGTGGTGGGGCCCGGTCCCATCGGCCTTCTGACAGCCATGGTATTCCGTGCTTATAATGCCCGGGTGGATATCGTGGGGACTCCCAATGATGGCTTGCGCCTGGAAACGGCCCGGGCACTGGGCATTACGGTGATCGACAGTGCCGGGGATGAAGGGTATTCCATCGTGGCCGAATGCTCCGGCAGCGCCGGTGGCATGAACGCAGCCCTGAAGGCGGTGGAAAAAGGGGGCTCCTACCTGCAGGTGGGCATTGCCGGAAAACCGGTGACCATTGATTTCGATCAGCCACTGTACAAAGAACTCAAAATGTTTGGCACATACTGTCACCGCTATGAAGACTGGGAAATTGCCCTGGATCTGATGGCCCGGGGGCTGGTGAATGTGGAGCCGCTGATCAGCCGGACCGTTGCGCTGGAGGACTGGGAACAGGCCCTGGAAGATCTGGAAGCGCAAAAGGCCATCAAGGTCCTGATTGAATTTGAAGGAGAAGACCATGAAGAATCATAAGCTGATCATGACCGGAATCGGTCAGAGTGAGATCAGGGTTGAAGACATTCCTGACCTGGGGCCGGAAGAAGTTCTTCTGCGGGTGGAGGCCTGCGCCCTGTGCACCTGGGAACGATACATCTACAACGGCGATGAGCCGGCCGGTTTTCCCTTTCATGGAGGTCACGAAATCGCAGGGACTGTCATGGCCTGCGGGAAGGACGTTCATCTGAAGGAAGGAACGCCCGCTGCAGTGGTCAGCTGGGCCCGGTGCAACGCATGCAATCCCTGCCGCCGGGGTTTTGACAACCACTGTGAGGCCGCGGAGGGACACACCCCGCCGGGGGAGGTTTGGGGACCAGAGGGCTTTGCGGAATACATCATTGTGAAGCATTACGAAGTCTTTACCCTGGGAGACAAGGTTCCCCTGCACATGGGTGTTCTGGCGGAACCGTTGTCCTGCGTGACCCGAAGCATCAAACGGTCCTGCGTCCAACCGGGTGACACAGCCGTGGTGATTGGAGCAGGTCTGATGGGGCTTCTGTTTCTGAAGGTTCTGCAGGACCGGGGAATCCGGGTGGCCGTGGTGCAGCGCAGCCAAAGCAGGCGGGAGCTGGCCGGGCGGATGGGAGCCGATCTTGTGGTGGATCCATCGGCTGAGGACTGGGAAGACCGGATCCGGTTGTTTACCGGTGGCCGGGGAGCCGAGGCCCTGTTTTACACTGCAGGAGGTGCCCCGATGCTGAACCGTTGTCTTCATCTGGCGGCCATTGGCGGAAGTGTTCTGATGTATGCGCCGCTGTACAGTGATCAACCGGCCCTGGAGGCCGATCCGATCCATTTCCGGGAGCTGTCGGTCACCGGCAGCATCCGGCATGACAAGCAAAGCGTCCATGAGGCGGTTCGTCTGCTGGGTTCAGGCCGGCTGGATCTGAGTGACCTGAACATGGAATGGGCCGATTTGGCCTCGTTTGACCAGGCCGTAAAACTGGCCAACAGGGACCGGGATATCCACCGGGTCCTGCTGCGCTGGAATAATGAATGATCTGCCTGAAAAGGCGTCAGATAAGCAAACAGAAAAGGAGTGGGAGAAATGAACTACAAACAGTTTAAGAACATTACGCTTTTTGGTCTTCACGGACACGCCATTCAGGAGAAAGAACTGGGGCAGAAATTTGTGCTCGACATCACCTTGTTCGGAAGAGATCTGCAGGCTGTCCGGCGGGCGGTCACGGACGAACAGGTGGAACAGTTCGTCCAGGAGGAAGCCGTTGATGTGTCCCGGGACATGATTCAGGCTGTGGCCTGGAAGATTGCAGAGAAGATTCTGGATGTCAGTGATGAGTCGATCCTCGAGGTGCGGGTGGAAGTGAAAAAGCCTTCAACGCCTGTCAGAATTGGCATGCCGGGGGGACTGATCAAATACGTGTCCAGTACGATCTCCAAGCGCCGTGACGGATACCAGTCTGAGTATACACACCTGGAGGATTACAATTACACCAAAATCCGCAGTGCCCGGATTTTCGATCGGGATGTGCGCATGGAAGTCGACCTGGAAGTGGCCTTTCCCCAGGACGAGGTGGTCCAGAATGACAACGTGGACTATTCGTACAGCTACACCACCATTTATGATGTGGCGGTGGACACCGTGAAGAACAACAAGGGTGATGACGGGGCTACGCTGGCCCAGAAGATGGTGGACTACGTCTACGGGGACAACCCCAACACCCAGATGGTCCGGGCAACAGTCCGGAACTATCTGCCGGAGAACAACCTGTCCGTGGACTACATGGAATACCAGATCGTACAGTAACGTCGTTGAAGAGACTTGATGCTTCGGGAACGACTTGGCTTGACATTGGCCTGCTCCACCTTACGGGAGTCTTACTTTTTCAGTCAGGAACGCCCAGTGATTAAAAGGAGGAACGAAAAATGATGAATGCAGGAAAGTACAGAAGATTGCAAAACGTGGTCCGTGCAGACGGGAAAACGACCATTGTGGCGTTTGACCATGGCGCGACATCCGGTCCCATGCCCGGGATTGAGAAACCGGGAAAGACACTGGACGCCATTTTGGAAGGGGGACCCGACGCGATCCTGACGACCATTGGGGTGGCCGATCACTTCAAGGAGAAGCTGGCCCGCACCGGGCTGATCATCCGGATCGATTTTCCGGCCACTGACCTGGTACCAGGCCCTTCGGACTGCCAGCTTCTGGTGGAAGTGGAAGAGGCGGTCAGACTGGGAGCCGACGCGGTGATTCTCACGGCCGGACCCGGACAAGGCGTGGAACGGACCACCATGGCCAACTTTACCCATGTTGGACGAAAATGTGATGAATACGGAATGCCGTTTATTGCGGAGATGTACCCGGGCGGGTTTAATCCCGATCCGGCCATGATCAACATCGACAACCTGAAACTGTCCGCCCGGATGGCAGCCGAGTGGGGAGCAGATTTCCTGAAAATGCCTTACCGTCCCGGATACGAGGAAGTGGTGGAAGGCACCTACATCCCCATTGTTGTTCTGGGTGGTGCAAAAACAAATTCCGAAGAAGAGTTTGTGGGCAGCATCAAGGACGCCGTGGACGCCGGAGCCGTGGGTTGTGCCATTGGACGAAACATCTGGGGCCACAAGAACCCGGCAGGCATGGTCCGGGCCATGAACGCGATCATTCATGATGGGGCCGATCTGGCCACCGCCATGGGCTTTTTGAAGTAGGTGGTGGCCATGAAAGGATTGATCATGACCGCCCCATTGACCATGGGGTTTCAGGAGATCGCTCTTCGGGAGATTCACCCCAATGAGGTGAAGGTCAACGTGAAGGCTTGCGGGATCTGCACCTGGGAACAGAAAGCATACACCAAAACGACGTATCCGTTTTTCGGGGGACATGAAATCTGTGGTATTGTGGAAGCCATTGGATCAGAGGTCAAAACGGACATTCAGGTTGGTGACACGGTGGCCGTGGCCAGCCTGACCCGTTGCGGGACCTGTTATTATTGCCGGACCAACCAGGACAACCTCTGTCTCTATGGAGAAAGCAAGACAGTGGATGGAGAAGCCTGGGGACCGGCAGGGTTTGCCGAACATGTGATTGCCCGGGATTATGAAGTGTACCGGTTGGATCCACAGATCGATCCGGCGCTGGGATCTCTGGCGGAACCGGTGGCCTGTGTTCTGCGTTCTGTGGAGATGGGTGAACTGGATTACGGAGACACCGTTGTTGTTCAGGGTGCAGGCATCATGGGCATGCTGCACATCAAACTGGCCCGCCTCAAAGGCGCCCGGGTCATTGTCAGTGAACCGGATGCCGGGCGGAGGGACAAGGCCCTGGCTGCCGGTGCAGACCATGCTGTTGATCCCTTCCAGACGGACCTGAAGCAGTTTGTGGAAGACCTCAACGGGGGAATCGGAGCCAAGGCCGTATTCTTTACCGCGGGAGGCCCCAAGGCGGTGGAACAGGCCCTGGAGATCCTGGCCATGGGGGGGACGCTGGTCCTGTATGGCTCCCTGAATCCGGATACCCCGATCGCCCTGTCACCGAATAAGGTGCACTACACGGAGATCCGTATCACCGGTGCCAGCAAGCACACACGGAAATCATTCCAGGAGGCGGCCAATCTGCTGTCCCAGGGACACATTGACGTCAGTGATCTGGTCAGCGAACGGGTGCCCTTTGCGCAGTACGATTACGCCTTTGAACGGGCGGTCTCCCCGGACACGTTCCGGGTGGTCTTCCTGATGGAGGATGAGACGGAGGAAGCGTAAATGCACTCACACCCGGAAGACGTCTTCGAATCAGAGTTGTGGACCGGGATAACTGCAGTACGACAAACACCGGGCTGGGATCCAAAGGATCCCAGCCCGGTGTTTGTCGTACTGAGGAGAAAACTTTACGTCTGTTTGCGTTCCCCTAATTGCCGCTGAATCGGACACCGGCGCTGCGCATTCGGCGGCGTGCATTCTCGCCGCCCTCAGGGGTGACCGGACGGGTTGCATCAGGGATCACCAGAACCTCGAAACCCTCCTGGATTCCGTCGAGAGCCGACGCCAGAACACAGACATCTTCAGCAAGACCGCCAATGTAAACCCGCCGGATGTTCTTTTTTCGAAGCTGGACGGCCAAACCGGTTTGGTCGAATACGGAATTCTGGTCCTGGTCAAACCGCACACCTTTGGTGATTTTAATCGCGCTTTCAGGGACACGGAGTTCCGGATGGAAGCGGGCCCCCATGGTGTCCTGCAGGCAGTGGGAAGGCCAGGGTCCTCCCTGTTCTTCAAAACTGGGATGATTGACCGGATGCCAGTCTCTGGAAACATAGATGGGGATGTCAGCCAGCAGCGCATCGTCAATCCATTGGTTGAGAAGAGGGATCACCTGATCGCCCTCTTCGATGGGCAGCGCTCCGCCAGGGCAAAAATCGTTTTGTACGTCCACGATGATCAGGGCATCTCCCTGCCGGAGAGATGTTTCAATGTGTCTCATCATATCACCTCGCAA
>SKMO01000172.1 GCA_007121025.1 Bacillota bacterium
CGGACCGGTACCCCGCCGTGAGGGTGCCGGGATCCATCCCCTGGTGGCCGGACTTCTGGCCGGCCGGGGGATCGACGGGGATCTGGAGACCTTTCTGGACGCCCCGGTGGGCGGGATTCTGAACGAGAAGATGAAAGGCCAGCAGGAGGCCGCCCGGCGGATCGGGCAGGCGGTGGAGGCCGGAGAGCCGATCACCATCTATGGAGACTATGACGCCGACGGGGTGACCTCCACGGCCCTTGGGGTGGGTCTTCTGGAACGGCTGGGGGCCCGGGTGGACTTTTACATCAACGACCGGTTTGCGGAAGGCTTTGGGATCGGGGTCCCCGGTGTGGAGGCGATCCACCGCCGGGGGACCCGCCTGATCGTGACCTGTGACAACGGAATTGCCGGGGTGCAGGCCATTCGGCGGGCCCGGGAACTGGGAATGGACGTGGTGGTCACCGATCACCATGAGCCCGGGGAGTCGCTCCCCGACTGCGTGGTGGTGGACCCCAAGCAGCCCGGGTGTTCCTATCCCAACAAGGAGATCACCGGGGTGGGGGTCCTGTTCAAGGTGCTCCGGGACGTCTGTGCGGACCGGGGTCTGGAGAAACTTCCCCTGCGGGAGCTTGACCTGGTGGCCCTGGGGACGGTGGCCGACGTGGCCCCGCTCACCGGGGAGAACCGGGTGTTTGTGAAAAACGGCCTGAAACTGATGAACTGGGACCGGGCCCGTCCGGGAATCCGGGCCTTTAAGGAAGTGGCCGGGGTCCAGGAGGTCAAGTCCTACCATCTGGGCTTTGTGCTGGGCCCCATGATCAACGCGGAAGGGCGCCTCGACGGGTCTCCGGAGGTGGCGGTGCGGCTGCTGACCACCACCAGCATGGAGGAGGCCACCGGAGCTGCCCGGCAGCTTCAGGCGGCCAACAAGCGGCGCCAGGAGCTCCTGGAGGGGCAGTACGAGCTGGCCGAAAGTCTTCTGGAACCGCAGAAGGACCTGTTCTTTCTGGCGGACGGGCGGTTTCATGAGGGGATCGTGGGGCTCATTGCCAGCCGGCTGAAGGAAAATTTCGGCCGGCCGGCCATTGTGCTGGGGCGGGACGGCCAGGGCCGCTACAAGGGCTCCGGCCGCTCGGTGCCCGGGATCCACATGAAGGAACTTCTTGACAAGATGAGCGGCCTGATGGAAGGCTACGGGGGTCATGCCATGGCCTGCGGGCTGACCGTGGCGGAGGAAAACCTGGTGGTCCTGAAAAACATGCTGGAGACGGAAGTCAAAAAGAAGATGGCCGGCCGTCCTCCGGGACGGGAAGTCCCGGTGGACGGGGTGCTTGGCTGGGAGGATCTGGACATGGCGCTGGCCCGGGGCCTGGAACGGCTGGAGCCCTTTGGCCAGGGGTTTCCCCGGCCGAAGTTTCTGGTGGAAGGGTTTGTGCCCGACCGGCTGGGGTACAGCAAGGACGGCAAGCACACCCGGATGGACAAAGAAAAGGTGACCTGCTGGCGGTTTGGAGAACGGATCGAAGAAGATGGACCGTTTCGCCTGGTGGGTTATCCGGACGTCAATGAGTTTCGGGGGACGGTCTCCCTGCAGTTCAAGGTGGAAGACTGCCGCCCGGAACGGGTGGAACCAGAAGAGAGGGAGGAAACGTATGAAACGGATGATTCCCGGGGTGGAAACCCTGGAGCTGGACCATCTGGTCCTTGATTACAACGGCACCCTGGCCAGGGGCGGCCGCCCCATCGACGGGGTGGCCGGACGTCTCCGGGCGCTGGCCGGGGAGCTGGCAATCCATGTCGTTACGGCGGACACCTTTGGGTCGGTCCGCCGTGAGCTGGAGGGTTTGCCGGTGACCGTACAGGTGATTGGGGCCGAGAATCAGGGAAAGCAGAAAGCGGCGTTTGTCGGGAGCCTGGAGGGCGGGGTCTGCGCTCTGGGAAACGGGGCCAACGACGGAGACATGCTCGAGGCGGCCCGTCTGGGGGTGGCCGTGCTGGAGGGAGAAGGCCTGTACGCGCCTCTTCTGGCCCGGGCGGATCTGGTCTGCCGGTCGGTGACCGAGGCTCTTGATCTGCTGCTGGATGAACAGGCCCTGGCGGCCACCCTGCGGCGGTAAATGCACCCAAAAGACGGGGACCCGACGTAGGTATAAGACAGGGTCGCCGGGACAGGAACATTTTTTTGAGGAAAGTTGATGCATTGGTGAACCAAATGGCCGTTGGCATCGTCTTAACAGAGCGGACGCTTTCGCCAAAAGACCATTGTGGATATGGACAAAAGTGAGGACAGAACGGACCGATGAGAATGAGAAGAACCCCGGGGGCCCGGGAACGATTGCATGACGAATATGGACGGTTTGTGGTGGACCGCCCGGAAACCCACCGGGGACACTGGCGGGGGATTCTGGGACGAGACCGGCTGGAAGTGGAACTGGGGGCCGGCAAGGGCCAGTTCATTGTGACCAAGGCGGACAGGAGTCCGGATGTCGGGTATGTGGCGGTGGAGCGGGAGCCGGATGTGCTCTTGAAGGCTGCCCGGAAGGCCAGCCGTGTGCTGCCGGACAATCTGCTGTTGCTGCACTTGGATGTGGACCTGATTGCGGAGGCCTTCGAGCCGAGGGAAGTGGACCGGATTTATCTGAATTTTTCAGATCCCTGGCCGAAGAACCGGCACGCCAAACGGCGTCTGACCCACCGGGTGTATCTGGACAAGTATGCCCAGATTCTCGCTCCGGGCGGGGAGATCCATTTCAAGACGGACAACGAGGGCTTGTTCGAGTACAGTCTGGAAGAGTTGTCTCACCGGGGCTGGCGGCTCAAGAACGTGCGGCTGCATTACGGGGAGGGAGAGTCTCCCGGGGATGTGCCCACAGAGTATGAGGAACGGTTCCGGGGGCTGGGCCAGCGGATCTTCCGGCTGGAAGCGTTCCGGGGAGAAGACGACGTTTAAGTGCATATTGTGGCAATAACCCCGGAAATTCCGGGGAAATTGTTGTTTTTTCAGCAATATGGTGCAAGTTTTGAGAGTCCTTCGGCGTATTATATTACGAAGGACGCGGGGATGTGAACACATGGAATCGCGATCCGACCAACAACTGGTCCAGATGGTGCTGGACGGGGACACGGAAGCCTTCGGGTTTCTGGTGGAACGGTACGAAAAACAGGTTTACTCCCTGGCGTACCGGCTGACCAACGATCCCCAGGAAGCCCAGGATCTGGGACAGGAAGCGTTGATTAAAATATATCAGTCATTGAACAAATACGATCCGGGGCGGCCGTTTTTCAGCTGGATGTACAAGGTGGCGGCCAACCAGTGCTATACCATCCTGCGCAAGCGCCGGGAGGAGCACACTTCCCTGGACGATGTGATTGCGTTTTTGCCCCTGGCGGACAGAGACGATCACACCCCGGAGGCCTTTGCGGAATCCCGGGAAAGCCAGGAGGCGGTGCGCGCCGCTCTGGTGGTGCTTCCGGAGAAATTCCGGATTCCTCTGGTGCTTCGGTACATGGAGGACATGAGCTACAAGGAGATTGCCGAGACGATGGGGCTGTCCCTGTCGGCGGTGGAGTCCCGGATACACCGGGGCAAGAAACTGATGATGAAACAATTTGACGGAAAGTGAGGTGGACCCTGTGGGCTGTGGTTGTCGGGATACGGCGAAACTGATGGACAAACGAATAATCGGTCGGATTTCCCTGCGCGACGACCAGGTGCTGACAGACCACCTCCGGCAGTGCCCGGAGTGCGCTGCAGAGATGAAGCGCAGGACGGACTGGGAGGAGCTTCTGGCGTCCTCCCTGACCCCAGTGGACGTTCCCGGGGATTTCACGGATCAGGTGATGAGCCGGATCGAGAATCTCGGGGACAACCGGGCGCCTTTGCCGTTGACCCGGCAGGTTTCCCTCCGGGGACCGGCCTTTAAGGGCCTGGTTGCTGTGGCCGCGGCCACGATGCTCTTCTGGGGCGTCGGAACGGCCAGCGGCTGGGAATTTCTGCCCTGGGTGAGTGTTCCGGACGGTGATTTCTCGTCCGGTGAACGGCCTGGTGACGACGCTCCGGTGATCGTTCCAGGCGGGGAGTACCCCCATGGACCCGGAACCGAGCCGGGAGGCAGTGCCCCCGGCACGGGTGAAAACGGCGGGCAGGAACCGGGCCAGGAGCCGACCGATCCTTCCGGTGATCCGGGAGATGCGGGTTCTGAGCCGTCTGAAGGCGGAGAAGAACCGACAGTGACGCAACCGTTGGAAGAAGGCACCACCGGCGGACGGGGCGGACGACCGCCCCAGACACCAACCGAAGAGCCGGCTGAACCCACCGGACCAACCACCGGTGACCGGGACGAGACAGACGTGGACCTGTCGGGACAGACCCGGCTGGATGAGACCGTGCGGATTGCGGCCCAGAGCACCGGGCTGATGTCGGGAACCCTGCCTCTGCAGGACGTGTACGTGAGCCGGGAGGCGGAAGCGCTGGCCCCGAGTTTTGGATCCGACGGTGAAGTGATCTTTTTTGTCAAGGAATCCGGATCCACCGGGTTTGACATGGTGGAATTGGAAGGGGACCGCAGTGTCTCCGTGATGGTCGAAGATGTGGAAGAGAACCCCTACCGGATCACCCGGGAGGCGGTGACCGTGGACCGCACTGGACTGACAGTGGAAGACGGGGCTGTGGTTTATAAAGGCCGGAAGTTGACGCCCTCTCTGGCAGACGTGCAGGCGGACATGGGCCGGTCACCAAACGGCGGTCTTGTGGCCATCAATGCCCGGTCGGATCAATCTGAAGTGGAAGGTCTGTGGATTACCGATGTCAAGGGTGAACAATTGCGCAAACTGTCCACCCGGGGCGGTGGACGGATCCTGGGCTGGTCTCCGGACAGCGACCGGGTGGTCTTTACTGACCGGACCGGGGACATCTACATGAGCAGCATCCGGCAGGACCGGACCTATCTGGTGGCCAATCGTGGAGACATGATCCAGACGGCCAAGGTGGCCTGGTCTGCCGACGGAAAACGGCTTCTGCTGGGCGCGTACATTTCCGGACGCAATGGAATCTATGAAGTGAAACTGCCCTGATGCACCCGATGATTGACGGGTGCATCGGTTTTTTTGAAGGTTTTTGGTGGACAACGCGATGAAACGCCCCTGTGGCTTTCCGGGGCGTCCTTTTTTTTGTATAATAAAGTATTGGAAGATTTTTCCGGTTGTTCCGGACGAACGACCGGAGAGGGAGAACACTGTGGAGAAAGGACGTTTGAGATGATCAACCCGATTCAAGTGGCCGACGGTGTGTATTACATCGGGGTCAACGACCGGCGCACCGCGCTGTTTGAAAATTTGTGGCCCATTCCCCGGGGGGTGAGCTATAACAGCTATTTTGTGGACGACGAGAAGACGGCTCTCGTGGAAACGGTGGACTCCCGGATGAGCGGGTTTCTGCTGGAGAAGCTGGAAGAGCGGTTGGCCGGTCGCCCACTGGACTACATCATCCTGAACCATGTGGAGCCCGACCATTCCGGAGCGCTCCATGAAATCGTGATGACCCACCCGGAGGCCACCGTGGTGGGCAACAGGAAGACGCTCAAACTGCTGGGGCAGTTTTACGATTACGATGGGAAGTGTCTGGAGGTGGCCGACGGGGACACCCTCGGTCTGGGGCGGCGAACCTTCACGTTTTTCCTGACCCCCATGGTCCACTGGCCGGAAACCATGATGACCCTGGATCTGGAGGGGGGCCTTCTGTTCAGCGGGGACGCGTTCGGGTCCTTTGGAACCCTGGACGGGGCGATCTTCGACGATGAGATGGATCCGGGCTTTTATGAAGACGAGATGCGCCGGTACTACGCCAACATTGTGGGGACCTATTCCCGGCAGGTGCAAAAGGCCCTGGACCGGTTGAAGGGGATCTGTCTGAAGACGGTCTGCCCCACCCACGGGCCGGTGTACCGCAAGAATCCGGAATGGGTGATCGACCGGTACGACCTCTGGAGCAGGAATCAGGCGGAGGCCGGCGTGGTGGTGGTCTTTGGGTCCATGTACGGGCACACGGAAGCCATGGCGGACGCCCTGGCCCGGTACCTGGTGGAACAGGGGGTGCCGGTGGTCAAGGTCTTTGACGCCAGCAAGACCCACCTGAGTTTCCTGCTCAGTGAAATCTGGAAGTACCGGGGGGTCATGCTGGGAAGCTGCGCCTACAACACCGGGATGCTGCCGCCCATGAAGGCGCTCACCGAGAAACTGCAGGGGGCCAAACTGACGGACCGTCTGCTGGGAATCTTTGGCAATTTCAGCTGGAGCGGCGGCGGGGTGAAGACCCTGGAACAGTTCGGCACGGACATGGGCTGGGACGTGATCGGTACGGCGGTGGAGTCTCAGTGCAAGCTCTGTTCCTGTGAACAGATCAAACTGGAGGACCTGGCTGTCCGGATGGCCGAGCGTCTGCGGCAGCGGGAGGCCGAAGATGGAAACGGATAGCAGGGGGGCTTCCGTGTCCATCCGGGTGACCACCCGGCAGACGGACAGTGCAGGCCAGACAGGTCAGGGGACCAGCCGGATCCAGGGAGAGATGACCCGGGAGGACGGACAGGTGACCCTTCGTTACCGGGAAGACCCCGGGGCGGGCATGGGACATTGCGAGACCACGGTGATCCTCCGGGAAGACGGGGTGCAGGTTCTGCGCGACGGTGAGGTCCGGGCCCGGCAGGTGTTTCTGCCCGGGAAGACCACCCGCTGCCGGTACGGGACGCCCTACGGGGAGATGGACCTGGCGGTCCGGACCGATGCCCTCCGGTGGTGCGAGGAAGACTGGGGACTGGAACTGCACCTGGAGTATGGGTTGACTCTGAACGGGCAGGAGACCGGAGATACCCAACTGCAGATGGTGGTTACCCATTGTGGGGACAATGACGCAACAGACAGTGAAGGACGAGGCGAAGAGGAGACGGGAGAAAAACGATGAGTGTATTACAGAACATTGAACAGTCACTGGTGGAAGCGGTCCGGACGGCCGCCCTGGATGCCCGGGAGTCCGGGGCCATCGGGTTTGAAAAACTGCCGGAGTTTATGCTTGAAGTGCCCCGGGAAAAGGCTCATGGCGATTATGCGGTCAATCTGGCCATGCTGTTGGCCAAACAGGCCAAGATGCCCCCGCGGGCCGTGGCCGAGGAGATCGTCCACCACTTTCCGCTGGAGGGAAGCCAGGTGCGGTCACTGGACGTGGCGGGACCGGGATTCATCAATGTCACATTGGAACCGTCCTGGCAGCTGGCCGTGGTGCCGGAGGTCCTTCAGGCCGATGAGGCCTATGGGCGAAGCGATGTGGGCCGGGGCCACCGGGTGATGGTGGAGTTTGTGTCCGCCAACCCCACGGGTCTTCCCCACATGGGCAATGCCCGGGGGGCGGCCCTGGGTGACACCATTGCCAGTCTGCTGGACGCGGCAGGCTATGATGTGAGCCGGGAATACTATGTGAATGACGCGGGAAACCAGATTGACAAGTTCGGCGTTTCCCTGGAAGTCCGGTTCCTGCAGGAGCTGGGGGAGGCGGTGGAACTGCCGGAGGACGGATACCACGGTGTGGACGTGTCGGAGACCGTCCGGGGTTACATCGGCAAGCACGGGACTGCCCTGAAGGACGCTCCGTCCGAGGAGCGCCGGCGGGTCCTGGCGGAGTACGCCCTGGAAGAAAAACTGGCTCACATTCAGCTGGCCCTGTCCCGGTTTGGGGTGGAGTACGACAGCTGGTTCCGGGAGTCTGCCCTGTATGAGAGCGGGGAGATCGACAAGGCTCTGAAGATCCTGGAGGAACACGGGTATCTGTACCGGGAGGACGGGGCCCTGTGGCTGGCTTCCACGAAGTTTGGCGACAAGAAGGACGAGGTGATGATCCGGCAGAACGGGTCGCCCACCTACTTTGCGGCGGACATTGCCTACCACCTGAACAAGTATGAGCGGGGCTTTGAGACCCTGATCAACGTCTGGGGCGCGGATCACCACGGGCACGTGGCCCGGATGAAAGGGGCCATGGGGGCCTTGGGCAAGGATCCGGAGTCCCTGGAGGTGGTGATCATGCAGTTGGTGCGGCTGTTCTCCGGCGGGGAAATCGTCCGGATGAGCAAGCGGACCGGCCGGTTCATCACGCTGGACGAGCTGATGGATGAGGTGGGGGTTGACGCCGCCCGGTATTTCTTCGTGATGCGCTCAGCGGACAGTCATCTGGACTTTGACATGGATCTGGCCAAGTCCAACAGCAATGACAATCCGGTCTTTTACGTGCAGTACGGGCACGCCCGGATCTGCTCGATCCTGCGTCAGGCCGGAGACGGCTGGCAGGGAGAGGCAAACCTGAACCGGCTGCGGACCGAAGAGGAGCGCGAGCTCATCGACAAAATTGCCCACCTGCCGGGCATCATTGCGGCGGCCGCCCAGTCCCGGGAGCCCCACCGGATCTGCACGTACGCCCATGAACTGGCGGCCCTGTTCCACCGGTTCTACGGGGCCTGCCGGGTGTTGGGAGAAGAAGAGGAACTGACCCGGGCCCGCCTGCAGTTGGTCAAGGCGGCCCAGATCACCCTGCGCAACGTGCTGACCCTGATCGGGGTCAGTGCGCCGCAGCAAATGTAGAGGAGGTCCCATGACCAAGTACATTTTTGTCACCGGAGGCGTGGTGTCGTCTCTGGGCAAGGGCATTGCTGCTGCCTCTCTGGGAAGGCTTCTGAAAAACCGGGGCCTGACGGTGGTCATCCAAAAGTTTGACCCCTACCTGAACGTGGATCCGGGGACCATGAGCCCGTACCAGCACGGGGAGGTGTTTGTCACCGACGACGGGGCGGAGACCGACCTGGATCTGGGCCACTATGAACGGTTTACCGACAACAACCTGAGCAAATCCAGCAACGTGACCACCGGGAAAGTGTACTGGTCGGTGATCAACAAGGAACGGCGCGGGGATTATCTGGGGGGCACCGTTCAGGTGATTCCCCACATCACCAATGAGATCAAAGAGCGGATCCGCCGGGTGGAATCGGAATCCCACCCGGACGTGGTGATCACGGAGATCGGCGGAACGGTGGGGGACATTGAGTCTCTGCCCTTTCTGGAGGCCATCCGGCAGCTCA
>SKMO01000047.1 GCA_007121025.1 Bacillota bacterium
TCACGTCATTCTTCTTGAGTGTTCTGACTCTTTGTCCTTACTTACTCTTTGTTTTAACGAGTTTTTTCTTCTCGATTCGTCTTACTGAATCGGGCATGTTTCATGGTGTCACTGTTCAATTTTCAAAGACCTGTGTGCCGCTGATCTATCGTAGCGACAATAGTAATTATATTACGGGGTTCATGCTGTGTCAATCATTATTTTAAAAAAACACGGCCCGGTGAGCACCGGTGTTCCCTTCCGTCCAAAACTCCGGCGTGGATTATTATTGCAACGCTGTCATGGCCACTGTGCTCACAATGTCATCGACACTGCAGCCCCGGGACAAATCATTGACCGGCAGTGCCAGGCCCTGAACAACAGGCCCGATAGCCTCGGCCTTGCCCAGACGCTGCACCAGCTTATAG
This sequence comes from Bacillota bacterium, assembly GCA_007121025.1. Taxonomy (GTDB): domain Bacteria; phylum Bacillota; class TC1; order TC1; family UBA5767; genus SKMO01. The sequence goes on from SKMO01000047.1 coordinate 408, forward strand.
CCGATGTTTGCGGCCTGCAGATCCGGGAACACCAGCACATTGGCTTTTCCTCCGACCGCACTGCCCGGCGCCTTCAGCTCAGCCACTGCAGGGACAAGTGCCGCATCTGCCTGCAACTCGCCGTCCACATCCAGTTCCGGATAACGTTCCCTGGCAATCCGGGTGGCTTCAGCGACTTTATCCACCAGCGGATGACTGGCACTCCCGCGGGTTGAAAACGAGAGCATAGCCACTTTGGGGTCAGCCCCAATCAGGCTCCGGATGGTTTGAGCGGACAACCAGGCAATTTCCGCCAGCTGCTCCGCTGTCGGATCCGGGTTCACTGCGCAGTCTGCAAACACCATGATCCCCTTTTCTCCATATTCAGCGTGAGGGGACACCATCAGAAACGCACCGGATACCCGGCTGATGCCTTCCTGTGTTTTTAATATCTGCAAAGCCGGGCGAAGAACATCGCCCGTGGCGTGAATCGCCCCGGCCACCATCCCGTGAGCGTCTCCGGACTTCACCATCAATGTCCCAAAATACAATACATCACCGCTGTGTTCCCACGCCTGTTCACGGGACATTCCCTTATGACTGCGCAACTCGAACAGCAGTGCGGCATAACGCTCCCGACGCGAATCTGTCTCCGGATCCACCAGTGTCACACCCTGCAGATCAACGCCTGCCCTGGCCGCAACCGCGCGCACCTCTTCTCCGGTTCCCAACAGAATGACATCGGCAATTCCCTCTTTGGCGATGATCCCGGCAGCCTTGACTGTCCGTTCATCGGAGCCCTCAGGCAACACGATGACCCGGCTGTTTTCCCGGGCCTTGTCCCTGATCATTTGAACGACATCCATCTTTTTCTCCTTCCTTATCCCATACTTTATGCACAACAAATTTTAGGGTTGTTGCATTCTTTTGTCAAGAATGCACCCCCGAAGTATTGCCGGTTTCCCGGGGATCCAAAGGATGAACACTGAACCCGGCAGGCGCCCTGTCCTCCGTCCAACATGAAATCAGCGCCCAAGAGTATTGCACTGCGGTAAACGCGCCTCCTTCAGCAGCGCATCGCTTCATTCCATTTCCTTCCGTCATTTTTCGTCACCCGGCATTTCAGCCGCAGCAACATACCGATTAGCGCCGACCTCTTGTGCTGCCGGGATCATCCCCGGATACAATAAAGAGGGCGTGTCCCCGCCCCCAGGCTTGGACACGCCCCACCATCTCCATCAACGATTCAGGCTACACTTTTTCGGCCATTTTCAGGTAATTGATGTACCGTTCCTTGGCCATCTCGTCTGCGCTTTTAAACAGCTGTTCCGCGACGTCCGGGAATGTCTTTTCCAGAGATGTGTAGCGGACTTCCCCTTTTAAAAACTCGATGAACGACTTTGTCGGCTCCTTCGAATCGAGTACGAAGGGGTTTTTCCCTTCTTTTGCCAGCAGAGGGTTGTAGCGGTACAAATGCCAATACCCTGCCTCCACAGCCTCTTTTGTCCGGTTCTGGGTGGTTCCCATTCCGGACTTGATGCCGTGGGCAATGCACGGAGCGTACGCAATAATCAGAGACGGTCCCGGGTATGCCTCAGCTTCTGCCACTGCCTTCAGGAACTGATTTTTGTTTGCCCCCATGGCCACCTGCGCAACGTAGATGTGACCGTACGTTGTTTGCATCACGCCCAGGTTTTTCTTCTTGACCCGTTTCCCGGAAGCCGCAAATTTGGCCACTGCTGCAAGAGGGGTGGCTTTCGAAGACTGTCCACCGGTATTCGAATACACTTCAGTATCAAAGACCAGGACATTGACATCCTCTCCGGAGGCCAGTACGTGATCCAGCCCTCCAAAGCCAATGTCATACGCCCAGCCGTCGCCACCGACGATCCACATGGATTTCTTCACCAGAAGATCAGCACGGTCCCGGACTGCCTGGACAAGCTCTTTTGCCCGGCCCGTGACGCTTTCCGGATCAAACCCACTCAGTATGGCTTCTTTGGCGGCCTTTGAACCACCTGGATCATTCATGTTTTCAACCCAGAACCGGGCAGCCTTCTGAATGTCTTCCGGTACATCCAGTTCCGCAAGTTCTTCCAGCTGAATCCTGAGCTTGGACCGCTGCTGATTGACGGCCAGTTGCATACCGTAACCAAATTCTGCATTGTCCTCAAACAGAGAGTTCGCCCAGGCCGGCCCGTATCCGTTCCGGTCAGTGCAATACGGCGTTGCTGGCGCTGATGCCCCCCAGATGGACGAACAGCCTGTCGCGTTCGCGATGATCATCCGGTCTCCAAACAGCTGCGTGATCACCTTGGCATACGGTGTTTCCCCACAACCGGCGCAGGCTCCTGAAAACTCCAGATAGGGGTGGGCAAACTGACTGCCCTTTACGGAAAACTTGTCCATCAGATCGTCTTTGATGCTCACTTGATCAACAAGGTAATCCCAGTGCGGCACTTCCACCTCTGCCTGAGATGGCATCGGCTTCATGATCAGGGCTTTTTTGGGGCAAATGTCCGCGCAGTTGCCACAACCGGTGCAGTCCATCGGGCTGACCTGGATCCGGTATTCCAATCCCTCGAGATTCTTCCCCTTGGCGTTTAACGTCTCCATATCTCCCGGAGCAGCTGCCTTCTCTTCTTCGGTCAGCAGGTACGGCCGAATCGCCGCATGGGGACACACAAACGAGCACTGATTGCACTGAATGCAAAGATCCTTCTGCCATTCCGGATTGCTGATGGCTATCCCCCGTTTTTCGTAGGCCGCTGTTCCCGGCGGGAAATGCCCGTCCTCTGCTCCCACGAACGTGCTGACCGGAAGGTCTCCACCTTTGTGACTGTTGACCGGAATCACCACATTCCGAATGAATTCCGGCACAGTCGTGTCTGGCTCGCTCTCCTGGTCCACTGCTTCTTTCCAGCTTTCCGGCACCGCAATCTTCTTGAGACTTTCCAGACTCTCGTCGACAGCCGCTTTATTCATGCGGACAACCTTTTCCCCTTTGCTGCCGTATTCCTCATCAATGAACTCCTTGAGATGCCCAATTGCATCTTCCAGTGAGATCACATTGGTCAGCTTGAAAAATGCGGTCTGCATGATCATGTTTGTCCGGTTCCCCAGACCTATCCGGGACGCAAGCTTTGTGGCGTCCACAGTATAAAAAGCGATATCGTTTTCTGCCAGGTACCGTTTCATGTCTGCCGGCAGATGACGGTCCAGTTCTTCTTCATTCCAGGAAGCGTTTAATAGAAATGTTCCTCCCGGCTTCAACCCTTCCAGCAAATCATATTTGTCGACATAGGACGCCTGCGAGCAGGCAATGAAATCAGCCGATGTCACCAGGTACGTGGACTTGATCGGATTCTTTCCAAAACGCAGGTGTGAGATGGTCACCCCTCCGGATTTTTTCGAGTCATAAGAGAAATACGCCTGTGCGTACAGGTCCGTTCTGTCTCCAATAATCTTGATCGCGCTTTTGTTCGCGCCCACAGTCCCGTCAGAACCCAGACCCCAGAACTTGCACCCGATGGTCCCTTCCGGTGTGGTCTCGATCCTGCTTCCCGGAGCCAGAGAGTGTCCGGTCACGTCATCCTCAATCCCAATGGTGAAGAAATTCTTCATCTCTCCCGACAGATTGTCATACACGTCTCGGATGTGTTCCGGGATGGTGTCCTTGGACCCAAGCCCATATCGCCCTCCGATGATTTCCGGGCTGTCCGGACGACCGTAAAACATTGAGCGGATCTCCTGGTAAAGCGGTTCGCCCAGAGCGCCGGGCTCTTTTGTCCTGTCAAGGACCGCAATCTTTCGGACTGTTTCAGGAAGAACACTAAAGAAATAGTCCGACACAAAGGGGCGGAACATATGAACCCGAATCAGGCCCACCTTTTCTCCCTGGGCGCGCAAATAATCAATTGTTTCCTCGATGGTTTCCGTAACCGATCCCATCGCCACGATGATCCGCTCCGCTTCCGGGTCTCCGTAATAAACGAACGGCTTGTATTCGCGGCCGGTCAACGCACTGATCTGATCCATATACCCGACCACAATTTCAGGAAGCGCCTCATAAAACGAATTGGCTGCTTCCTTGGCCTGGAAGTAGATGTCCGGGTTCTGAGCCGTCCCTCTGGCCACAGGATGCTCGGGATTCAGTCCGTTGTCCTTGAACGCCTTGATCGCATCCCAGTCCAACAGATCCGCGTAATCGGAATCCTCCAGCAATTCGATCTTCTGCACTTCATGTGATGTGCGGAAACCATCAAAAAAATGGACAAACGGCAGTCTTCCTTTGGTCGCCGCAAGATGTGCAACAGCAGCCAGATCTGCGGCCTGTTGAACACTTCCCGACGCCAGCATTCCGAAGCCTGTTTGCCTGCAGGCCATGACATCTGAATGATCTCCGAAAATTGACAACGCGTGGCCAGCTACGGCTCGTGCACTGACATGGAACACACCGGGCAGCAACTCACCGGCAATTTTATACATGTTTGGCAGCATCAGCAACAGCCCCTGAGATGCAGTAAACGTCGAGGTAAATGCACCTGCTGTCAGGGAGCCGTGTACGGCACCGGCAGCACCGCCTTCCGACTGCAACTCAGCGACGTGTACGGGCTGACGGAAAAGATTTTGTCTTCCGTTGGCGGCCCATACATCCACACTCTCCGCCATGGGTGATGACGGAGTGATAGGGTAAATCGCAGCAACGTCCGTAAACAGGTAAGCCACGTGCGCTGCGGCGGTGTTCCCATCCATGGTTTTCTGATATTTTCCCATAGATTACGCCTCCAATACTTTCTCCATTTTTTTGAACCTTTACAGTCCCATTGAACCAGTGTCACAACGTTTATGAATTATATCACAAATCAACAAAAACCTGTAATGCTTTAACACTCCTTACGGCCGTCAAACGCATACGAAAGCGTTAATTCGTCAGCGTACTCCAGCTCTCCTCCAATTGGCAACCCGTGGGCCAACCGGGTGATGCTCACACCCGTTGTCTTTAGCATTCTGGCAATGTACATCGCTGTTGCTTCGCCTTCCACTGAAGGATTCAGCGCCAGAATGACCTCCGTAAACGCGCCGTCCCGGACCCTTCGTCCCAAATGGTCCAAAGCCAGCTCTTCGGGTCCGACATCGTCCATCGGCGAGATGACCCCGTGCAGCACATGGTAAAGCCCTTTATAGCGCCCCGATCTTTCGATCACAGCCACGTCCCGGGGTTCTTCAACCACACAAAGCAAATCGCGGCTCCGGGACAGATCCTCGCAAAGTGCGCAGGGGGTTGTCTCCGTAATGTTCCGGCAGACCGGACACCGGACAATTTTCTCACGCACTTCAATCAGCGCTGCAGCAATTTGCCGGACGTCCTCCTCTGGCATGGACAGAATCCGATAAGCCAGCCGCTGCGCCGTCTTGGGTCCTATACCCGGGAGCCTGGACAGCTGCCTGACCAGGTTATCCATGGAACGCACTCGAATCATGAAACCTCCTACATCCCCGGCAGGTTGAGGCCGCCAGTGACTTTTTGCATTTCACGGGCCGCCATTTCCTGGGCTTTACGCAGTCCTTCGTTCACCGCAGCCAGAACCATGTCTTCCAGTATCTCCCGGTCTTCAGGATCAATGACTTCCGGATCAATGGTAATTTTCTGCACATCCAGTTTACCGGTCACGACAACCTGAACCATACCCCCGCCACTGGATGCATCAACCGTCATCTCAGCCAGTTTTTCCTGTACCCTGGCCATGTCCGCCTGCATTTTTTGCGCCTGTTTCATCATGTTTTTCATGTTTCCATACCCCATCGTTATTCCTCCTTCACAATCTCCACTTTTTCTGGACCAAACACCTTGCGGATGGTGTCCAGCAACTCATCCCCGGACGGTTTCCCCGCTTCTGCCACAACGTCCTCCTCCAAGAATCCGCAGGCGACGCTCAATCTTTTCCCGCAAACCTGTTCCACGCACTGTTCAATTTCCTGGCGAATCTCCGGCTTTTCACTGCGGTTTTTGTGAAACTCATATTTCTTCGAAAAACACAACCGAAGTGTATCTCCGTCCAAAACAGGATGGCCTTCAACCACAAACGCCAGGGTCGTCAGTTTTTTCTCTTCTCTGAGCCGCTCCTTGACTTCGTCCCAAAGTGGCCCTGCCTCAAAAACAGTATCCGTTGGTTCGTCTTTTTCCGGACTGTTCTCAGGCACGTTCGTCTGGACCGGCTGCTCTGGCTCCGCATCAGGCTCCGATGTCTGTGGACGATTGTCTGCAGGAACCGGCACATCCATCGGTCCTTCCTGAAGCTCTGCTTTTTGCGCCTGACGCTTCGGCGCAACACTCTCCGGCAACTCGGCAGGAATGTCTCCCAGCATCCGGCAAAGACGGATCAGTCCTGTTTCCAGCAAGATCTGTTCGCTGCCGCCATACTTGATCTCTCCAGCCAGACCGGAAAGACGTTCAACGGCCCCAAACAGCCGCTTTGTACCCATACGTCTTCCCTGAAGCACAAGACGTTCTGCCAGCTCACTGGAAACCGGAACAAGCTCCCGGGCCTCGGCTCCTAGCGACAGGACCAGCATATTTCGGAGATAACCAATCAGGTCACTGAGCAGTTGTCCGGACTGCTTCCCATCCCGAAGAGCCTGATGCAACGATCGCAGCACTCCTGCTGCATCGCCGGCAATCAAACTGTCCACCCAGTCCGCCATCCATTCGTCATTGGCGACTCCGGCAACTGCCGCGACAGTGTTCACATCCAGCCGGATCCCCTCCGTTGTGAGACACTGGTCCAACAGACTGAGCGCATCCCTCAATCCTCCCTGGGCGAGTTTTGCGATCAGACGAAGGGCCTCTTCATCCGCATCAATGGCCCCCTCATTGACAACCTCCCTCAAGCGGCCCACAATGTCCCCGATTCCAATCCGGTGGAATTCAAACCGCTGGCAGCGTGACAAAATGGTCAGCGGGATTTTGTGCGGTTCTGTTGTGGCCAGGACAAACACCACATGGGCCGGTGGTTCTTCCAATGTTTTGAGCAGTGCATTAAAGGCCTCCGGGGTCAGCATATGCACTTCATCGATGATGTACACCTTATACAGACCTTCTGCCGGTGCCATGTTGATTTTTTCCCGCAGCTCCCGCATCTCATCAATGCCCCGGTTGGACGCGGCATCAATCTCTAAAATGTCCATGAACCGGCCTTCATTGATCTTCACGCAACTGTCACATCGGTTGCAAGGTTCCCCCTCCACCAGACTGGTACAGTTGAGTGCCTTGGCCAGGATTTTGGCCATACTGGTCTTGCCGGTTCCCCTGGACCCGCAGAACAGGTATGCATGGCTGATCTTCCCGGCCCGCAAAGCATTGTGCAGCGTTCCCACCACATGGGGCTGTCCAACCACCTCGCCAAAGGTTCCGGGACGCCATTTTCGATACAAAGCCAAATAACTCATGCCGCTCTCCTTAAATGATATTCACCCTAACATTTTAACATATCCTGTGCCGATGGGGGGACCACACAAAAAAAGACTCCCAAAACAGAAGTCTCATAAAAATGAATGCCGTACACCCAACATTGAACGGCTCTCCCCAGCGTTACAAAAGCAGTTAGCTCCAACCAGGGAAGTCTCCGGCACACGGAAGTGGTCACTTACCGCTGCTTTCTTCCGAACCTGACGGAATTCATGAGTTCCCGTTGCGAAGGGCCCAGTTTTCAACACCACTTACTTTTGGCAGGCCTGAGAGGAACCACCCGCCGATTGGGAATTCAACCTCGCTATAGCGGTTTGCGAGTTACAGGGCACCGCTACCTCCCCGTCTAGTACGGCAAATGTGTAATGGCGGAGAGAGGGGGATTCGAACCCCCGAACGGGTATTCGCCGTTACACGATTTCCAATCGTGCGCCTTAAGCCAGACTCGGCCATCTCTCCGTACTGTTCCAAAGCCTCCATTATTATAACACGAGTTGCGCCGGACGCCAGAACAATTTTCATTTTTGTCGCAGAACGCCCTTCCCTTTCTTCCGGTCAAACACTCACCCGAATATAATCCTGGACGTCACCGTCTCCAGTTTTCCCAGGCACCAGTCAGCACCGATGGCCAACACGGCCACCAAAATGCTTCCAGCCAAGGTCATGATCGAGTTGTACGTGGTGATTCCTCTCCAGATGGCCGACCCAAGACCTCCTGCGCCAATAAACGCCGCCACGGCCGCCATGGAGATGGTCATCACCACCATCGTTCGGATCCCCGCAATAATAAAGGGGACGGCAATGGGCAGACTGATCCGCAGCAAAATGGTCCACTTACCCGCACCACCCACCGCCGCTGCCTCCAGAATATCCTGATCTGTCTGCATGATTCCCGAATAGGTGTTTCGAATCACCGGAAGAAGCCCATACATGGTCAGAGCAATCAGCGTGGTCCGAAGGCCAATCCCGCTAATGGACACCATGATGCCAAAAAACGCAATCACCGGAATGGTATAGCCAATGTTCGCGATCACCATTAGAATGCGCCCCAGTCTGGGTTTTGCCGATGCAAGGGTTCCAACCAGCACCCCAAGCACAATCGCATTGCCTATCGCAATGGACGACATGTAAATATGCTCACCCAACAACACAGCGAAATATTCCCTGCGTACAATGTAGAGCTCCAGCACATCCCATATGACGTTCATCATCCCTCCCTGGCCCCGCTGCAGGGTCCCTTTTCAATCAGTCTCCAAAACAGGTTCCAATGTTCCTCCCGGCCTTGAGAATCGGATCGTCCTGGGGGACGTAGCGGATTTTTCCGGCAACTTCCTCCAGATCCAATGACACGATTTTTCCATTTCTCATGGCAACCATCCGGCCATACTCCTTGTTTTTTACCATATCGACTGCGAACGCACCCATCTTGGTGGACAGGATTCGGTCCTGTGGGCTGGGGCTTCCCCCCCGCTGAACATAGCCCAGAACCGTAAGCCGGGACTCCAGCCCGGTGGCCACCTCTATTTCCTTGGCAATCCGGTAGCCAATACTTGTTTCCCCGGACCGCTTTTCTTTGAACTCTTTTTTGGACAGCGCCGCCTCTTCCAGAGACAACGCCCCTTCCGCAACTGCGACAATGGAAAACTCCTTGCCTGCCTGAGAACGCTTCTCAATGGACTTGGCGATCACGTCCACGTCATAGGGGATCTCCGGAATCAGAATCACATCCCCCCCGCCGGCCACACCGGAATACAACGCCAGCCAGCCCGTATGATGGCCCATGATTTCAACCACCATGATCCGGTTGTGAGAATGGGCCGTTGTGTGAATCCGGTCAATGGCCTCCGTGGCAATGTCCACCGCGGAGTAAAAACCAAAACAGATTTCCGTCCCATAAATATCATTATCGATGGTCTTTGGCAGGCCGATGACACTCATGTCCTGTTGGACAGACAGCTTATGCGCTGTTTTCTGGGTCCCATTGCCACCGAGTGTCAGCAGACAATCCAGCTCAAGATCATCGTAGACCTGCTTGATCTTTTCCGGATGCCCGGCTTTAATCCCCTCATCGCTGAATGGCTTTTCCCGGGAGGTCCCCAGAATGGTCCCCCCTTTGGTCAGGATCCCGGAGACCCTGGATGATGTCAGTTCACGGTATTCTCCGGTCAAAATGCCCTGATAGCCGTGCATAAACCCAATCGTCTCCATGTTGTATTTTTCCCTGGCTGTTTTCACAATCGCCCGAATGGTTGAATTCAGACCGGGACAGTCGCCTCCCGCAGTCAGAATACCGATCCGTTGTTTTTTCATCCCACTGCCTCCTTTGCGCACCTGTACTGGTTCCATTATACACTATCCCTCTTGCCCGTTGTCTCCATTTCCTCCGGCATTCAGGATGCCCCCGCCGGCCTCCCGTGCTCCCGCGGCACGAGGGCCTTCCAGTCTCACATCACCGTTTCGGCTGGTCACCCTGAGGCTGTCCAAATGCTCAAGCAGGGGAAGCACATATTTCCGGCTGCTATCCAGAAGATCCCGCGCATCCGCCAGTTTCAATTCTCCCTGTTCTTCCAAAAATTGCAGAATTCTGGTGACGGCCTGTTGGTAAGCATTTCGGGAAAACAGAATCTGTTCATTGATCTTGACCAGTTCTCCCCGTCCCAACAGGTACAGGATGTATTCACCGGTCTGTACGCCAAGCTGTTCCCTGAGTTCTTCCGGCTCCGGCGGGGTGAACCCCCCCGATTCAAAGCGCTCCAGAACGTCCCGGATCTCCTTGTTCTGCTCGGGTGAGGGAACCGGAGTAAAACCCCTAACAAACACAAACGAGCCTTCAACGTCCAGGAGTTCTTCCCGGGTAAGCATCTCCAAAAACCCCTGGAAAAACCGCGACGGTACCCCGGAGAAATGCTTTGACCGCAATTCTTCCCGGGACATGCCACGCCGCAGAGGATATGTCACCTGGAATTTTTCTATGCTGTTCATCACCTGATTCTTCCACTGCGAAACGCCTTCCGCACTAACGATATGTCCTCCGATGCTTCGCACCTCGTTCTGCTCTTCCATGGATGCGACCCAGCGGTTGGTTTCTTCTTCGGTCAGACCGGTTTTTCCGGAAAGGTCCCGGGGGGTCAGTGCGCTGATTCCTCCGAGCGCCTGAAGAATCAGATCGTCGGGCCCTCCCGTCAGGCGGGTGCGCAGGCGCTCCAGAACTGCGTTGTCAAACCGTCTGTGTTTGTCTGGATTCGGATCCAATATGGTCCCGCCCCCAATCGTCACCATGGGTGAGTAACTCCGCAGAACAGCCCGGTCCCTGCGGGCGGCCACCAGGGGATTTTCCAACAGAACCTGCACCAGGGCAGATTGTCCCGGTTCCAGCTCTTCCCGATCAAGCAGAATCAACCTTCCCAGGACCTCACTGGTCCCAACGTGAACACGAACCCGCTCTCTGTTTCCCATTTTCTTTTTTCCCGGCAACAGCAGAAACTCCATGTCAATCCTGTACGCAGACGACAGCGTTCCTTCAGGAACGATCACACTACCGTGGGGAATCTGCCCCGTTTCCACGTCCGTTATGTTCAGGGCCACCCGCTGGCCGGCATAGGCTGTGTCCACGTTGGCCCCATGAACCTGGATATTCCGAACCCGGGTTTTTGTGCCTCTGGGCAGAATCATCAGACTGTCTCCCCGATGAATCTGTCCGGACCAGAGCGTTCCGGTCACCACGGTCCCAAATCCGGTGATGCTAAACACCCGGTCGACCGGAAGCCGGGGTTTTCCCCCGCCGGATTTCCCGTCGATATTTTCCAGAGTATCCATGAGCACTTTTTTCAGCTCGTCGATCCCGTCTCCCGTGTACGCAGAGACAGCCATTAACGGAGCACTTGCATAGGGCGTCGCCTCCAGGTACTCCCGGATATCCTCCGTGACCAACTCCAGCCATTCCTCATCCACGAGATCCTTTTTCGTGACCACCACAATGACATCCCTGATCTGTAAAAGCCTCAGGATCTCCAGATGTTCTCTGGTCTGGGGCATCACGCCTTCATCCGCCCCCACAATCAGCAACACCAGATCCATCCCGGCTGCACCGGCGAGCATCTGTTTTATGAACTTTTCGTGGCCAGGCACATCGACCAGGCCAACTTTCTGCCCGTTGGGCAATGTCAGCGGGGCAAATCCCAGTTTGATGGAAATCCCCCGTTGCTGTTCTTCCTTGAGACGATCCGTCTGCACACCGGTCAGCGCCCGGGTCAGTTCGGTCTTCCCGTGATCCACATGGCCGGCCGTTCCCACAATGGCATAGTTCATCTGTCATTCCTCCAACGCTTTCCATGCATCCGAGAGCAAATCGCCCACCAGACCCCACTGCTCCGGGTCCACGGTACGCACATCCAGGATCAGGGTGTTCTGTTTGCGTCTTCCCACCAGCGCCGGCGTCTGCCGTCTCAGGTGAGCCGCCCACAATTCTTCATTGAATCCAGGAGCCTGAATACGCACCACCCAGGTGGGCAGTTCCACCAGCGGCAGAGAACCTCCGCCTGCCCGGGAGACATCCTGTGCTGCGCTTACCGTCGCACCCGGCAGTCTGATCTGCAATTGGCGGGCCAGCTCCCTGGCGCGGGATTCCAGTTCGTCAACCGGAAGGCGAAGCATCCGCAGCGTCGGATTTTCTTCGAGCACCCGCTCAGGATTCAAATACGCCCTCAGCGTGGCTTCCAGTGCCGCAATGCTCAGTTTGTCGATTCGCAGAGCCCGGGTCAGCTGATTCTTTTTCATGGCCCCCACTGCACGCTTTGATCCGACGATGATTCCGCACTGTGGCCCACCCAGCAGCTTATCCCCACTGAATGTGATCACGTCCACTCCGGCAGACGCCACCTGATCCACTCTGGGTTCATCCGTTATGTTGAACTCCCCCAAGTCCACAAGAAACCCGCTGCCCAGATCCTCGATGACCGGAATCTCTTTCTGTCTTCCCAGTTCCACCAGCTCTTCTCTGCTCACCTCTTTGGTAAAGCCCACAATCCGGTAGTTGCTGGTGTGCACTTTCAGAATGGCCCGGGTCTCTTCGGTGATTGCCTGTTCGTAATCCCGCAGATGAGTCTTGTTGGTGGTTCCCACTTCCACCAGGGTGGTCCCCCCCAGCTTCATCACTTCCGGCACCCGGAAGGATCCGCCAATTTCCACAAGTTCCCCACGGGAAACCACCGTTTCTCCGCCTTTGGCCAATGTGTCCAACGCCAGCAAGACCGCAGCCGCATTATTGTTCACCACAAGAGCGTCCTCGCAGCCGGTCAGATCCCGCAGAAGCTCCTCGACGTGACTGTAGCGGGATCCGCGTTCGCCGCTTTCCAAATCCAGTTCCAGGTTGCTGTAACCGGTTGCAGCCAATACCGCGGCTTCGGTTGCGGCTTCGGACAACACGGCACGTCCCATGTTGGTGTGCAGCACAACACCGGTTCCATTTATGACCCGGCGAAAACGCATCCGTTCGTCGGCAACCATCATCAGATTGAGCTTGTGGACGACGGCAACCAACAGATCCCCGGGATCTGTTCCCTCCAGAATCTGCCGGCGCAAGTCATCCAACACCTGGCGAAGGGCATTGACCACCCGGGTGCGCCCTTTACGTTCGATCCAGTGCAGGACCCTTCCCTGTTCCAAAAGAAGATCCATTTTTGGCAGTTGTCTCAATAGCTCGTTCATGTTTTCGTTCCTTTCTGCAAATACTGCCTTAAATATAGTCACAAAATCGTTCTCCGTCAAATCCCGGTGAAAGAAAAAGCCTGTCTCCGCGACAGGCTAGTTCTCAAGAATTTTTTTCAAACCGATCACCACAAGGATCAACGGCCACAACCGCCACACCTGGGACCACAGGCGCCAGGGGAAAAGCCCCATGGTGTTGAGCAAAAACACAACACCAAGCGCAATCAGCACACCTCCCACCAGCAAATTCCCATTTCTATTCGTTGCCATGATCGTTCTCCTTCCAAGCTTTGTAGAGCAAAAACACGCCCCCGCCGATCAGAAGAACGCTAAGCATTACCGACCAGGTCAGATAAGGGGTCAACGTGTGCAAAAGCAAAACCGCCCCGATCCCGATCAGGGCCAGTCCTGCGATCCTGGAATTCTCGTCCCCGGCAGACCCCCTCCCGCGGTCATTCAGCAGATCCTCCAAAGCGCTTTTCCCGTCCCGATGGGGAAGGATCAGCCAGCAGATCCCGTAGACCACCAAACCAAGGCCCCGGAACAATGTGAGAAACGCAAAGCCCAGACGGATGAGCGTCGGATCCACCGAAAAATACTCCCCCATCCCAGCACAAACCCCGGCGACAGGGCCCTTTTCACTGCGTTGAAGTTTTTTGTCCATGGTGTACTTCCTTCCTTACGGTGTGTGGTCGTCTTTTTTCCGGATCGCCCGTTTGCTTAACAGAATTATAACCAATGTCAGAAAAAGGATAAACAGCAGGAACGGGAGTGCATAACTGATCCGGACCATCAACTCGCCGGTCAGATTCAGGAACGCGTAGATCCCCTGGGTAAAGGCCGAACCGGCTCTTCGCAGCACGTCAGTCAGACTGAACCCCGATATATCGGCAGGCCGGGTCCGTTCTTCCCGTACGGTGAGATGAAGGGTCGAGTACTGTACCCGGTCCTGCAGATAACGGAAACGACCTTCCAGAGACTCGACCTCTCCCCGGATCCGCCCCAGTTCCCGTTCCACGGCCAGCAGATCTTCGACCGTCTCTGCCTGCCCGGCGATTTCCTGCAGCCGGCTCTCCTGGGCTTTCAGGTTACGGATTCTGGCCTCCAGATCAACGTACTCTTCGGTGACATCGGTTGTACCGATGTCCTTGCTGGCGACAACCGCCGTGTCTTCCACCCAGAACACCAGTTCGTCAAAACGCGCCTCGGGGATTCGAAGCTGCATGCTGACCGTTACGTATTCCCTGCCATCCACAAAGTTTGAATACTGGGACAGATTGGACACAAATCCACCAAAGCCCTCTGCCCGCTCCTGTGCTTCACGGCTGTACTCCCGTGCATCATCCACGGTGACCTGAAGGAATCCCTCCCGGATCAGCCGCTGTTCACGACCCGGGACAGCGCTTCCGGTTGTCTCGGCTTCTTCAACGGCCATATCCCATTCCGCCCTGTCGTCCATAACCCCTTCCATGGGGGGCATGGCGTCCGGGGAGCTGACTGAATTTCTGAGACCAAGCGATCCCCCTGCCGAACAGCCGCCCAGCAAAAGCATGATGGCCAATGTTATGATCAATATCTTTTTCATATTGTACACCTCCTGGCCTATAGACGACCAGGCTCCGGATTGCGTTCCGCGTGCTTCCATTTCAGGAGGAAGACCCCTCCCCGGGTTTCTTTCAGGTGACCCCGGCAACCACAACGATCTCCAGTTGCCGGTCTTTTGGGCGATTCCCCCGTCCCGGTGGGTGAACCAGCGTGACCTGGGCCTGCCCTTCACGAAGCCCGGACAGCACCAGGATCCCATCGTCCAGTTCGGCCCTCAGAAGGTCCGGGCCATTGTTGCGCACATCCAGCACCCGCCTGGAGCTCAGTTTGGCCAGCCGCAGACGCCGGCTCTGTCCCACGTTAACAAAATACACATGGCGGTCCTGTCCGGACTTAAGCCCCAACAGAGCCAGCAGAAAGAGAAACATTGCCAGTAGAAGTGTCAGGGGATTGCGCAATGGGGAGGTGTCAATCAGGTGACCTGACGGCGCCTCCACCACGTCCAGGCGCAGGGCCGTGTTCTCGCGGTAGTTTCCGATCACCGAATTGCTGTCGCGACGAACCGTGGTCAGGCCGTAGTGGTTGTCCGTCTGGACTTCGTCGACGCGGCTGTCCCAAAGCGTGATGGTGACGTTTCCGGCTCCCCTGACCAGAATCCGTCCATCAATGGTGGTGTTGCGCAGCACGATATTGCCGTTCTCCACCCGGTCCGTAATGATCAGATCACCGTCCAGCTCCAGGTTCTCCAGGGTGACTTCCGATGCAAAAAGCGTCATGTTCGATGCCAGGTGCCCTTCTGCCATTTCCCGGCTCACCGTGCCGTCTTCGGTGATGTGCCGCCCTGTCAGTCGGGCCAGCAAGTACACAGCTTCTTCCCAGCGGATGATCTGCTCCGGCCGAACGGTTCCGTCCGGGAATAAATTGATATAGCCTCTGCTGACCGCCTGGTCCATGTACGGCCGGCTCCAGCCGGCGATCAGATTCTCATCTGAAAGAGGAAGAAGCGCCGGGTAAAACGACCCTTCTGTCTTGTATTCAAGGATCTGAAGACTGAGGACCACCGCCTCCTGCCTGCTTAACGGCCGGTCCGGCTGCACCGTCCCGTCATCAAACCCACTGATATACCCGGTCTCCCGGGCAATCAGGAAATCCTCATAATACGGATGTCCCTCGGGAACATCGGCAAATTGGTTTTCCGCTGCCCGGTGAAGTCCCAAAAAGCCATTGAGCATACGGATGAATGCTCCCCGGTTCAATGGAATTTCCGGATTAAATGCCTCACTCTCCGGCACCACCAGCCCGTCGGCCATGCTCCGTTCAATCTCTTCCAGGGCAAAGCTCTCCTGTATCGTCTGGCCCTGAACCGGCAACGGCAAGCCCACGGCCAGTACCGCCAGCAGCATGAGCATGCTTATCCATTTCCTTGGCTTTCTTTCCATCGTTCACACCCCTGTCTCCTGCATTCTACCGCAACCGAATCCAAAAGAAAACCCGGCAACCGGTTGCCGGGTTTTGAATCGAACGTCAGTCGATGTGCCGGAACGCCTCCACATCGAACATGCCCCGGTCCGTCATTTTCAGCGACGGGACCACAGGTAGGGCCAGAAAGCCCAGCGTCATGAAGGCGTCAAACCGCCCGCTGTCGCCCAGGTCCTGCAGCGCTTTGCGCAGAGCTTTAAGTTTTGGTTCAAACGTTTCGTAGTTCTCTTTGCTGAGAAGCCCGCCAACCGGCAGCGAAACCTCTGCCAGAACCTTGCCTCCGGACACCACCACGAGTCCGCCGTCAATTCGCTCCACCGCCTCGATGGCTGCCAGAAGGTCGTCGTCGTTGTCTCCGGCGAGAATCAGATTGTGGCTGTCATGGGCAATCGTCGATGCGATCGCTCCCCCGTGAAAGTCGAATCCCTCCACCAGACCAACGCCCACATTGCCGGTGCCATGGTGGCGTTCCACCACCACAATTTTATGGAGGTCCGCTTCCTGGATTTCCGCTTCCGACAGATCACGGCGTTTGGTGACGATGTCATTGGGCACGATAACCATCACCGGATGAGTCTCCCGCTGTGGCAACGCCAGATCCTCCCGGCTGACCGGTTTCATGTTGAGACCAACACTGATGCCTTCGGGAAGGGGAATCTCCACGGGATCGGTAAAGAGAAATTCGCCGTCCTGTGCCACTTTGATTCCCTCTTTATACACTGCTTCAATGTCAACCGTTTCCAGGTCCCGAAGAACCAGAACGTCGGCTTTTTTGCCGGGTGTCAGGCTGCCGTGTCCGGTCATTCCGAAAAACTGTGCGGGGTTGAGCGTAGCCATCAGAATGGCCGCTTCCGGGGCCAGTCCCCAGGCAATGGCCCGCCGGACAATGGCATCGATGTGTCCTTCGTGCATGATATGGTCCGGATGGCGGTCATCCGTGCAGAACATACACTGGTTTCTGTTGTATTCATTGACCGCCGGCAACAGTGCCTCCAGGTTTTTGGTGGCGGTCCCTTCCCGGATCATCAGTTTCAGTCCTCCAGCCAGATTCAGCTCACCCATTTCCTTTGTTGTGCATTCGTGGTTGGCTTCAATGCCACCCAGAGCATAGGCGTTGAAGCTGTACCGGTCTGATGTTTCAATGTGACCGTCAATCCGTTTCCGGAATTTTTTGGCCAGTTCCAGTTTCCGGTAAACCTCATCATCTCCGTTGATCACACCGGGGTAATTCATCATTTCCCCCAGTCCCAAAACCTGATCCTCTCCCATGCGTGTTTTCAGGTCCCGGGCGGTCAGAACCGCCCCGGAGGTTTCCATGTCTGTCGCCGGTACACAGGACGAGAGCATGACGTAGATGTCCAGGGTGGTGTGCCTGTCGGCTTCAAGCAGGTAATCGATGGCGCTCATTCCGTAAACATTGGCCAGTTCATGGGGATCTGCCACCACCGCGGTGGTCCCTTTGGCCACCAGGAGCCGTGAAAACGGCCCGGGTGTCAACATGGAGCTTTCAAGATGCACATGGGCATCGATGAAGCCCGGGATCAGCCAGCGGTCAGTGGCATCCACCTCCAGTTCCCCTTCATATGTGCCCACGCCCACAACAGTTCCGTCATGGACCGCCAGATCCTGTGTGCGAAACACCCCGTTGTAGGAATCAAAGACCTGGCCGTTTTTGAACACCAGTTCTGCTTTTCGTTCTCCTCTGGCTGCTGCCAGCATCTCTTTGGAAATCATCCCAGTCCCTCCTTATGGTCGTAGGTATGGATTCTGCTTATTCCTATTTTTATTGGACAATGAACGGCAAAATCCTTCCCTTCCGTTTGAAACAGTGCCCTGGATCGGTTAAATCCCCGCTGTTGTTGGTGTGACTTGCCCCGGTTGAACAGATTGCTGATGTCCGGTTCTGTTGCCCGGCACCGGGGGAAACAGCAGAGACACTGTCCCTGTTTCCCTCTTGCAGCGCTTCCTTGCCGGCATCGGCAGATGAGTCAGATCCCGAACCGGCAAACGGCAGCCCGGGCTGCCGTTTGATGGTTCGTTTTCTGTTTTTTCCTGTTACCGTTCCTCCCGGAAATAGCCCAAACCAAGATGTGCGGGGGGGCTGTGTTCCTTGAGCTGGCGAAGACTAACCAGGATCAGCACCAGGATGGTGGCCAGGTAGGGGAACGTATCGTACACCTGCATGGGAATCCCCAGTGGCACGTAGAACCGCATCACGATGAACCCACCGAACACCAGCGAGCCGATCACCGCACGGATCGGATTCCATGTGGAAAAAATCACCAGTGCCACCGAAATCCAGCCAAACCCGTGAATGGAGTCATGCACCCAAACCCCCTGGGTGGTCACCATGGAAACGTACATCCCGCCAATGCCGCAGATGCCTCCACCAATGCAGGTGGCCAGATACTTGTAGCGTGCTGCACTGATGCAGCCGGCTTCGGCTGCCGCCGGATCTTCACCCACCGCCCGCAGATTCAGGCCCCAGCGGGACCGGTTCAAAAAGATGGCCATCACAATGGCCAGCACCAGGGCCAGATAAACCAGGATGTTGTAGCTGAACAGGAGCCGTCCAAGCACCGGGATGTCCGACAGAAACGGAATCCGGATCGTGGCAAACCCCTGACGGGCACTGGCGCTGACGGTCATAAACCCGACCGGGGAAAGCCGTCCGAAGAATTCGCCGAAAAAGTTGCCAAAGCCCACTCCGAAGATGGTCAGAGCCAGCCCGGTCACATTCTGCTGGGTACGGAAAGAAACCACCAGCACACTGTAAATCAGTGCGCCAAAGGCGCCGGCAATAAAGGCGGCCAGGACCGCCAGAAGAACAGCTGTCAGACCGGCGACCTGGGTTCCCAAAAAGAGTTCCACCAGAAACACCGAGGCCAGTCCGCTGACTGCCCCCATGAACATCATGCCCTCCACACCGAGGTTGAGGTTCCCGGACTTTTCTGTCAGGGTTTCCCCCAGAGTGCCAAACAGCAGAGGGGTTCCCCCCAGAACAGCTGCATTAAAGAATGTAATGATCACGTCCATCAGCTCTGTGCCCCCTTTCCCCGGAAAACCAGACGGTAGTTGATGAAGAACTCACAGGCCAACATGAAGAAAAGGATCATGCCGATGAGAACCGTGGCGATGGTCGCCGGAATGCCAAACGTGGTCTGGATGCGGATGGATCCCCGCTCCAGCACGGCGATGAACGACGCCACCAGAATCATGATCAGGGGGTTCAGCTGCGAAAGCCACGCCACGGTGATTGCCGTGAAGCCCACACCCCCCGCCGTTGTTTCATTGAGAGTGTTGTTTGCGCCCGATACCTGCAAAAACCCAACGAAGCCGGCGATGGCGCCCGAGATGACCATGGTGCGCATGATGATGCGGGAAACATTCATTCCCGCATAGCGGGCGGTGTTCTCGCTTTCACCCACCACCGACAGCTGGTAGCCCTGCTTGGAATGCTCCATGTAGAGATACACCAGCACGGTGACGATCAGCACCAGGATCCAGCCAATGTGTATGCCAAGCACACGCGGGAGCCGGGCAGACGCATCGAACATGGCAATGATCGGGAAGTCACTGCCCGACCGGCGCCAGGGGCCTGCCTGAACGTAAAGAAGGATTCCAAAGGCCACATAGTTCAGCATCAGGGTGAACAGTGTTTCGTTGGTCCCCCATTTGGCCCGGAAGAACGCAGGAATCAGACCCCAGAGTCCGCCTGCAATGGCCGCTGCGATCCCCATAGCGATCAGAAGGACCGGCCTGGGGAGCGTTTCGTACTGAAAAAGGGCAAAATAGGTGGCCGCAATGGCGCCGACCAGGATCTGCCCTTCCGCACCGATGTTCCAGAATCGCATTTTAAACGCCATGCCCACCGCCAGAGAACTGCCCAGCAGCGGAACGGCAATCCGTACAGTTTCATTGAAACCGATCCGGCTGCCAAAAGCGCTGTTGATCATATCCGAATACACCGCGATGGGATTATGCCCCAGCGCCGTGATGAGAAGCGATCCGGTCAGGAGAGCCAGTAACAGTCCCGCTGCCCGAATCAGCCACGCAGTAACCACCGGTATCGTATCACGCTTGGCAATTCTCGCCAGTGGCACCTTGTTCTTGTTTAGGTCACAGGCATCTGTCGTCTGACAGGCCGGTACAGGCCGCTGTTCGCTCACGGTGCACTCACCTCCTGGCTGGTTGCTTCGCGCTGAACCTCCGTGGGCACATCCGTCATCAGAAGACCGATCTCCTCCTTGGTGGTTTTCGCGGCGTCCACGATTCCGCTGACCTGCCCGCCGCACAGGACCATGATGCGGTCCGCCAGCTCCAGCAAGACATCCAGATCCTCTCCGACAAACAGAACGGCAGCACCCGACAACTTCTGTTCGTTCAGCAGATCATAAATGGTAAAGGACGAGTTGATGTCCAGACCCCGTACGGGGTAAGCCACAATCAGGACCCGTGGCGTGGCGATGATTTCCCGCCCGAGCAGGACCTTCTGTACGTTTCCGCCGGAGAGCCTCCGGACAGGTTTGTCGACCCCCGGCGTGACGATCGACAGCTGATCGACCAGCCCCTGCGCCATTTTCCGCGCACTCTTGCGGTCGACAAACGGACTCTTTCCTTTGTAATAATGGCGCAGCATCACATTGTCGGTCATGTCCATATTGGCGACCAGGCCCATTCCCAGACGGTCCTCCGGAACGAAGCTCACGCCCAGGTCGCCGATTTCCTTGGGTGTTTTGCCCACCAGTTCCGTTGTTGACCCATCGTCGTAATGGTATAACACCGATCCGCTGGTCACCGGGTACAAGCCGTTCAACGCCTCACAGAGTTCCTTCTGTCCGCTTCCGGCAATGCCGGCCACGCCCAGGATTTCTCCTGCCCGGAGCGTGAAGCTGACATTCTGGAGTGCCTTGACACCATCTGTCGTCAGGCAGTTCAGCCCGTTGACTTCCAGTTTGTCGGTTTTCGTTTCGGTGACAGGTCGGTCAATTTTCAGGCTTATGGGACGGCCCACCATCATTTCCGTCAGTTGTTGCTGGTTGGTTTCCGATGTCTTCACGGCACCGATGGATTTCCCCTTGCGCAGCACATGGACACGGTCTGATACAGCCATCACTTCGTGCAGTTTGTGCGTGATAATCACGATGGCTTTTCCGTCATCTTTCATCTTTCGCAGGGTCTCAAAAAGCCGTTCTGTTTCCTGAGGGGTCAGCACTGCTGTCGGTTCATCAAGAATCAGGACCTCGGCACCGCGGTAAAGCACCTTAACGATCTCCACGGTCTGCTTTTCACTCACCGACATGTTATAAATCTTTTTCTCCGGGTTCAGCCCGAAACCGTAACGTTCACTGATGTCACGGATTTCCTTTGAGTACGCTTTGCGGTCCAGCATCGTTTTGCCGGGCAGGCCCAGCACAATGTTTTCTGTCGCCGTGAACAGCTCGATCAGCTTGAAGTGCTGATGCACCATCCCGATCCCCAGGTCAAATGCGTTCTTTGGCGAACAGATTGATACCGGCATTCCGTTGATTTCAATTTCACCACTGTCTGGAAAGTAAATGCCGGACAGCATGTTCATCAGTGTGGTCTTTCCACTGCCGTTTTCCCCGAGCAGAGCCAGAATTTCTCCTTTTTGAACGTCAAAGGAAACATTGTCATTGGCCACCACCTTGCCAAATGTTTTTGTCAGGTTCCGGGTTACGACGGCGGGTTGTGTTTGTGTCGCTTGATCAGTCAAATCGTCACCACCATTCTGGCGTCCCCTGTTGAACAGAGAGGTTGCCGGCTACTTCTGGCAACCTCTCTTCACAGGGTATCCGTTTATTCAATCACATTGATGCCTTCCACAATGAAGCTCCAGGATGGAGCAGACTGTGGCTCAACCCACTCTTCTCCGTCTGCCAGAATCTCGTTTCCGTCATTGTCGAACATCGGACCGGTGAAAATGTTGCGTCCGGCACGCAGTTCGGCTTCTGCTGCAGCAATGGCCTCTTCGGTGCCATCAACAACGGTTTCAGGATTCAGCGCTGACAGGAACACCATGCCGTCTTCCAGGTCTCCCAGGAAGTCTGTGGGGTTGGGTACGCCGTTGACCAGGTTCTCCACCGCCATGGTGAGGAATACACTCCAGTCAAACATCGGTGAAACCAGAACTGCCTGAGGTGCAGCAGGTGTCATGTTGGCGTTGTAGCCCACACTCCATACGCCGTTCGTCTGTGCGGTCGTCTGGGTGGCCGGGCTGTCTGCGTGCTGTCCGAGAACGTCGGCACCACGGTCGATCAGTGCCTGGGCGATCTGTGCCTCAAGCGTGGGGTTGTTCCAGGCGTTCATGTACATCACGTACATGGTCACATCAGGATTGACTGAGCGCGCTCCCTCAAAGAAGGCGGTGTAACCGGTGATTACCTCGGCGAAGGGGTGTGCAGCCACAAAGCCCAGGACGTTGCTTTCCGTTCTCAGACCGGCAGCGATTCCGGCCAGGTAACGGGCCTGGGACATGTTGCCAAAGTACGTATGGAAGTTCGGAAGATCAGCTTCCACAGCCATGTCTCCGGTGGCATGGAAAAACTGAACGTCCGGAAACTCCATGGCGGCTTCCAACATGTGGGCGCCATGCCCGAAGCTGGTGGCAAAGATCGCGTCTGCACCCCATTCAACGGCTTCCAGGATCGCTGTATCAGCAGCAGCACCGGGAAGAATATTGAAGAAGTTCAGCACCTGATCGTCACCGATGCGGTGAGTCGTCATCATATCCGTTGTGCCGCGGTGGTGTCTGTAGGTGTAACCCATGTCAGCCGGGTCTCCCACGTGGATAAACGCCAGTTTAACCGTATCAAAGGTCAGACCGGTCTCGGCCTCAACACCAGGATCCTGCGGCTCGGGATCGGTCGGAGCCGCCTGGCCTCCACAGGCCGCCAACAAACTGGTGGCAATCAGCAATACAACAAACAAATACAATCCTTTTTTCACAGAAACACACTCCCTTTTCATGTTTTGTTTTCCTTGCCCAATACATTTCCTGTTTTCTGTGCCCGCTGCACCATGGCAGCGTGCTTCATTCGTCTTGTTTCCGCCTTGCCTCTTTCCGTCACCTCCTTTGTCCAGGGCAAGCCGGTCCATATTCGTGTTTCCCGGTTGTGACCACCTGGGCGGACAGCCCCTGAGAGTCTGTCTCCTGTGGTCCAATTCGGTGCCTTCCGGGACCTTCCGTAAGGTTTCTTTAATCATAGGTATGCTTTTATCGTTCTGAAACAGTATTGGACATCCGTCCCGAAATCCCTTCTCAAAATGTGTTTTTTTTTAATGCAGAAAAAAAAAGCTGACCAGGAGACTCTCCGGCGGTCAGCCTTAACTTTATTCGTTTGCTGTTTCCACTGCAAAAGACAGTTCGCAGTCACAGGCCAGCTCATCTCCCACGTAGGCTTTGCCCGTTCCCATGCCGATGTTGTCCCGGCTGTTCTTGATGTCCACTTCCAGGCGAAGCACATCTCCTGGTACCACCTTGCGCCGGAAACGCGCCTTGCGGATCCCTCCGAAAAAAGCAATCCGGCCCCGGTTTTCCTCCAGGCTCAGCAGCGCACAGGCGCCCGTCTGAGCCAGCGCTTCAATAATCAGAACCCCCGGCATCACCGGTTGTCCGGGGAAGTGACCCCCAAAAAAAGGTTCATTGATGGTGACATTCTTGGTGGCCACCGCCCGTTGCCCCGGCTGAAGCTCCAACACCCGGTCGATCAGCAAAAACGGGTACCTGTGAGGCAGAATGTCCATGATCTGGCCGATGTCCATCATCCGTTCCACCGTCCCAACAATATCACCGCATTGTGACCGCCAAAGCCCAGTGAGTTCGACATCGCAAACTCCAGCTCACGGGTCCGGGCGCCGTCTGTCGTGTAGTCGAGATCACAGGCCGGATCAGCCTCCTTCATGCCGATGGTCGGAGGGACCACACCCTCAACAAGCGCTTTCACGCAGGCGACCGCCTCGATTGCACCGGCTGCACCCAACAGATGACCGGTCATCGACTTGGTCGATGACACAGACAATTGGTCTGCCCAGTCACCAAACACCTTGCGGATGGCCCTTGTTTCAATTTCATCATTGTAGGGGGTGCTGGTTCCGTGCGCATTGATGTAACCAACTCTGTCCCGGGCAATTCCGGCTTCCTCGAGGGCCAGCTCCATGGCCCGCACAGCCCCTGTTCCTTCCGATTCCGGCGCCGTGATGTGGTAGGCGTCACAGGTGGCGCCGTACCCGCTCAACTCAGCATAAATGGTTGCCCCCCGCTTTCGGGCATGCTCCAGTTCCTCCAACACAAGGACTGCTGCCCCTTCCCCCATGACAAAACCGGACCGCTCCCGGTCAAAGGGGATGGACGCCCGCTGCGGATCGGCCGAATCGCTTAATGCCGACATGGAATGGAAACCCGCCAACGCCAGTGGACAGATGCTCGCCTCTGTCCCTCCGGTCAGCATGATGTCCGCTTCTCCACCCTGGATCTTGCGCATCGCCTCACCAATGGCATTGGTGGATGCAGCACAGGCCGTCACCACGGTCATGTTCGGGCCTTTCAGGTCCAGTTCGATCGCAATATTGCCGCCCGCCATGTTCCCGATGGCCATGGGGACAAAAAATGGTGACACCCTTGACGGACCTTTGTTCAGCAGGTTCACATGGGAATCGGTCAGGGACAGGATGCCCCCGATGCCGTTTCCAAGTATCACGCCGGCCCGCTCCGGTGCATACGCACCGGGAAGATCCGCATCTGCGAATGCTTCCTTGGCAGCTGTCATTGCCAGTTGGCTCATTCTGTCCATCCGCTTAAAGGCTTTTTTGTCCAGTGTCTTTTTGGGGTCATAATCCGTGATTTCTGCCGCAATCTTCACCGGAAAATCTTCCAGCGAAAACGACGTGATCTCACCAATCCCCAATGTGCCGCTTTTCAGTCCCTCCCAATAGGCCGGAACATCCAGTCCGATGGGGGTTACCGCCCCCAGGCCTGTAACCACCACTCGTTTTTTATCATTCATCTGTGTACCTCCTAAAGGGAAAGTCCGCCATCGATCACCAGCGTCTGTCCCGTGATATAGCCTGCGTCCTCTGAAGCCAGGTAACTGACCAGGCGGGCCACTTCAGCCGCGCTGCCCAGCCGCTTCAACGGAATTCTTTCTCCAATGGCCTGGCGGACCTCTTCATCGAGAGCTCCGGTCATCTCTGTGTCAATAAACCCCGGGGCCACGGCATTGACCGTCACGTTCCGGCTGGCCAGTTCTTTGGCCAGGGACTTGGTGAACCCCACAAGGGCTCCCTTGGAAGCGCTGTATGCAGACTGTCCCACGTTCCCGGTCAGTCCGACCACCGATGACATGTTGATGATCCGGCCAAACCGGTTCTTGTTCATGATCCTGGCGGCTGCCCGGGCGCAATAAAACGATCCGTAGAGATTGACTTCCATGGTCCGTTGCA
>SKMO01000124.1 GCA_007121025.1 Bacillota bacterium
ACCACCCGCAGATGACAATGGCGATGTTGATCCGGTGGAGCCGGAACCCGATCCTTTGCGGGTTGCCATGATGCTGCCGGGTCCGATCACGGACCAGGGCTGGAACGCAACGGCCTACAACGGTCTGATGCGCATTCAGGACGAACTGGGCCTGGAAGTGGCGTTCACCGAGCAGGTGGATCTGTCGGACATTCCGGAAATCGTCCGTGCATTTGCCAACCAGGGCTATGACATCATCATTGGACACGGGTTCCAGTTCGGGGATCCCATCGACGCCATCAATGACGAGTTTCCGGACATCAAGTTTGTGGTGACCAGCTCGACGTTCCACAAGGCACCAAACGTGGCATCTTTGAACAACGACAACTGGCAGCAGGGTTTCCTGGCCGGGGCGTTTTCCGCCCTGATGACGGAATCCGGCAAAGTGGGCGCTGTGGCCGGTCTGGAGATTCCATCGATCACTGCGTATGTGAACGGCTATGAAGCCGGTGTCCGCTACATCAGTGACGATGTGGAGTACACCACGGTGTTCACCGGGGACTTCTACGATGCGGTCCGGGCCAGAGAGTCTGCCGACGCCATGATCAACGCCGGTGTGGACATCATTGCCCACAACGCAGACGCAGCAGGACTGGGCGTGTTTGAAGCCGCCCGGGACAGAAACGTCTGGGCGATTGGCTCGATCACCGACCAGAAAGACGCTGCTCCCGAAGTAATCGTCACCAGTGCGCTCAGTAACCTGTCAGATGGGATCTTTGAGTTTGTCAAAGGACTGACTGAGGGCGAAGAATTCAAACCGGAACCGTACTGGATGGGCATTGAAGAGGGAATCGTTGGTCTGGCACCGTTCCACGATTTTGACGATCAGATTCCGCAGGACGTCAAGGACAGACTGGACGAAATCAAAGATCTGCTGGCCGCTGAGAGCATTCCAAGAGACTAGTGGACAGGTCATCCGGCGTTGCCGGATGGGGCCAAGCGTATGATAACAACACAGACTGAACACAAAGCCGGTCTCCCGCGGAGACCGGCTTTTTTTCAGGTGGTATGGGAAAGAGGCGGGGCCGGCCCGGAACGGGATCACAGGCTTTGGGGCCCCGGTTTGCATAAGGGGTTTCGGGCTGGCCGGTGATCATTCGGGAGCCGGTTCTTCCGGTGGGGCATCTCCGGCGACGTCCAACCTGAGCTTCCAAATCCGGACTCCCGAGGTCAACAGGACCCGCAGGGAGGCGTAGACCGGAACAGCCAGAATCATGCCGAGAAGCCCGAAGAGCTGTCCGGCGATCAGGATGAGAAAAATGATGGTCACCGGGTGTATCCGAAGCTTTTTCCCAATCACCTGGGGGGCAATCAGATTGCTCTCAATCTGCTGGATCACCACCACCGCCAGGATGGTCACAAGACCCACCCAGGGGGAGGTGAACAGGGCCACCGTGACCGCTGGGATACTGCCGATCCAAGGGCCGAAATAGGGGATGAGATTGGTCACCCCGGCAATGACCGCCAGCAACAGGGCGTACTCCAGACCGATGATCAGAAAAGCGATGAGACACAGGGTTCCCACAAGGAGGCAGACGATTCCCTGCCCCTGGATGTAGGAGGACAGGGTGCTGTCGATGTCCTGCAGGATCCTGCGTACTTCGTCGTGACGTTTTTCCGGGAAAAACGTCACGAACCGGTCCCGGAGTTTTCCGGAGTCCTTGAGGGCGTAAAACAACAGAATGGGCAGCAGAACCAGGACGAGAACGGCGCTGGCAATCGTTCCGACAAACGACCCGAAGCCGCTGACAAGTCCCCGGCCCAGCTGATTGAGGGATTCGGTGGCCGTGTCGATCAGACCGTCTGCATCGATGAAGGGTTCTTCCTGCAGGTCGCTGATCCGTTGAACCAGGTCGATGTCCAGCACCCAGGATTCAATCCCGGCGATGATGGCGGGCATGTTGTTGGCCAGAGCCAGAGTCTGATCCTGCAGGATCGGCCCCAGGGCGGCCAGACCGACAACGATCAGGGCGATCAGGACACCATAGAGGATGACAATGGCCAGGCTTTTGGGGAGTTTTTTCTGCAGCAGATGGACAAAGGGGCGCAGAAGGTAATAGAGGAATCCGGCCACCACCAGCGGAACGAACAGGGTCTGGAAGGCCACCCGAAGCGGACTGAAGAACCAGTCGATCAGGCTGCCCACGTAGACGATCAGAAACAGGAGCAAAACCAGTTTGCCAATGTTATAGAGTTTTTCGATCATTGTCGTCACCTCGTCGTATTTGTATCGTGAAACGGTGCCGTTTCGGAACCTCCAGGGGCGCGAAAGCCCTGCCGGTTTCAGATCCTGCCACGTTTCTTCAATCATAGCTTAACGGTTATGGGGTTTCAACCGGCCTGGTCCGTCGTCCCTGAGCGGGAAGAAAGGAGCCGGTTCAAAAGGGGGGAACGGCTTGGAATGTCAATGCGCCCCAATCGTCCATACGGCGCCCATACGGCAGAGGAAGAAAAAACAAAAAAAGTCCTTGCAGTGCCCGGAAATCTCTGGTATATTAACGTTGTTCATAAATAATAACAACGTTAAATAAATGAACAAGGTTAGGAGATGGGACGATGGACGGGAAGACACGACAAAAGAAGCGGGTCCGCCAGGATTTTCTGGACGCGGCCCGGGAACTGGTGCTGGAAGAGGGGACACAAAACCTGACGGCCCGTAAGATCGGGGAACGGGCCGGGTATTCCTATGCGACCATTTACAATTACTTCGATTCGTTGGATCATCTGCTCTTTGAGGTGACCCTGGTCTGGCTGCAGGAGCTGGCCGGGCGGGTCCGCGAACGGTTGCAGGGGCCTTTGGACACCCGGGAGGATCTGGGGGATCTCCTGTGGACCTACGTGCGTTTCTATCTGGAACACCCCAATATTTTTGGGTTTTTCTTTTACGACCGGCGGGGCGTTCCCGATGGGGATCTGGCCCGTCAGCTGGAGGAAGTGGATTTTGGCCGCCTTCTCCAGGAAGGGCTGTCGCCCTATATGATACGGGGCCAGATCCCCGGGGAAGACGGGAAGACCATCGGAGAGCTGATCACTTACCATCTTCACGGGATGCTCCTGATGACGCTGGCAGACGGGGCTGCTGCCGATAATAGAGAGATGAGAGAGCAGATCGACCGGCTGGTCGGGTTTTTGCTGGCCAAAGAGACTGAAAACAAAGTGATGGACGATTGGGAAAGGGAGGAATGAACATGAACACACTGATTGCCTATGCGGGAAAACACGGGGCGACCCGGCAGGCCTGTGAAGAACTGATGAGAGGCTTGTCCGGAGAGGTCACCCTGGTGGATCTGGGGGCCGGAGAGACCGCAGACCCGGCGGACTATGACCGGGTTTTGGTGGGCGGAGCCATCTACGCCGGCGCGCTGAAGGAAGAAGCCAAGACGTTTCTGGAAGAACACCAGGCGGTGCTTCTGACCGTCGACCTGGGGCTGTTTCTATGCGGTGCCGACAAGAAGGAGCAACGGCAGGAGACGTTTTTTGCGGACAACGTGCCGGCAGAACTGTTAAGCCACGCCCGGGTCCGGGGGCATTTCGGACACCAGTTTCATTTTGACCGGATGAATTTCTTTGAACGGCTGATCGTTAAAAAGGTTGTCAAGGTCCGGCAGAGTGAGGACAAGCTGGACCTGGACGCCATAAAGCGGTTTGCCAGTGCCGTTGAACAGGCACCAGCGGAGGGAATGGACGAATGAACAGGGCGTTGAAGATCCTGGGCATCGGGGTTGTGGGTCTGGCCCTGGTGGTGGCCGTTGGCCGGTTTGGGATTCACAAAATGGCCGGGGACATGGCCACACAGATCGAACTGCAGGAAGTGGACGTGACGTCTGTTCCGGATGGCACCTGGCCCGGGGAATACCGGATTGACGAATCGTCGGCCCGGGTGGAAGTGGACGTGGCCGGCGGAGCCATCACGGACATCCGGATTCTTGAGCACCAGCACGTCCGGGGTTACGCCGGGGAAGGGGTGACCGGCCGGATTGTTGACGAACAGACGGTGGACGTGGACGGGATGAGCGGGGCGACGCTCAGTTCGCGGGTCATCCAGAAGGCCGTGGAGGTGGCGCTGTCCGATGCCAAATCTTCGTAAAACGACCCGGGTGGTGCTCTTTTTCTTTTCGGGAACCGGAAACACCTGGTGGGCCACCCGGGCTCTGGCCGAGGCACTGACCGCAGAAGGACTGCAGGTGCAGATTGAGAACATTGAGACGATCTCCCCGGAAGAAGCGGCCACCCTGGCCGGCGGGGCTGATCTTCTGGGCATCGGGTACCCGGTTTACGGGTCCGATCTCCCGGAACCCATGAAGGGGTTTGTGGCCCGGTTGCCCCGGGCGGACGGCCGGCCCGCTCTGGTCTTTTGCACCCAGTATCTCTGGTCGGGTGACGGGGCCCGGGTGGGCGCCGCGCTTCTGGCCCGGCGGGGTTACCGGATCCGCTGGAGCGCCCATTTCCGGATGCCCTCCAATCTGACCGTCAACAGCCGGGTCCCCGGGATGTCCACCAGCGACCCGCAGACCATCGGCGGTTTCCGAAAGCGCGCGGCCGCCAACATTGTGCGGTGGGCCGGGGCGGTTGCCCGGGGGAAACCTTCGCTTACCGGAATGAACCTGTTGTCCCGTTTCGCCGGGTCCTGGCAGCGGATCCCCTATCGGCGGGGCTACCCGACGATGCAGGATGTGATCGGTGTGGACGGGGACCGGTGCACCCGTTGTGGCCGTTGTGTGGCCCTTTGTCCGGTGGACAATCTGCAGATGAAGCCGGATGAGGTCCAAACGGCCGGACACTGCATGCTCTGTGTGCGCTGTTACAACTTTTGTCCGGAGGCCGCGATGACCTACCGGGGCCGGCCGCACAACCACAGGCGGGAAAATCTCTACCCGGGTCCGGTGGACGGGTTCTGTCCGGAACGGGATCTGCTGGGAAGGGAGGAAAGCCCATGGTGTACAACGGTGACCGGCTCTTCTGGCGGCTCTGCCTGATCCCGGGCCTTCTGGCCGCCGGGGCCAGTGCCGCCGGGGTGTTGCAACCCCGGATCTACCACCGGTTCCTCGATCCGGCCATGGGACCGGGGGTTCTCAGTCAGGATCTGATCAGTCTGGGTCTGAGCCTGCTCCTGCTTCTGGTGGCGTTTGGAGGGGCGAACAGGCCGGTGCTTCGCTGGGGGCTGGCCATGGGGATTCTCGGATACCTGTTCTATGCCTACGGACTCTACGTCATTGAACGGCTGTACACCGGCTGGTACCTGGTGTACATGGGCATCATGGGGACCACACTCTACACGATCGGGCTGGGTCTGATGAGGATCGGCCGGCTGGTCCCCGGACAGATGCAGCTGAACCGGCCGTTTCGCTGGCTGGCTGCGGGGGTCTGCCTGTTTTCCCCTCTTCTGTTCTACCCCCTGTGGACCGGGCAGCTGTTGTCCATCATGGCTCTGGGGGAAAAACCGGAATTCTATTATGGGGTGTATATTCTGGACATGGTGTTTGTGCTTCCAGCGTACGTGATCGGGGCGGTTCTCGTTCTTCAAAACCGCCGGGAGGGACTGATCCTGGTTCCGGCCCTTTGCGTCAAGGGGTTTACCCTGCTCTTTTCGGTGGGCCTGTCCGTGCTGATCAGCATGGTGACCGGAGAGCCTGCGTCCCCCGGTGAGGCCATCCTCTATCTGCTTCTGGCGGCGGGCTTTCTGCTTCTGATGGTCGTACACCTCAGGCACCTGCAGGTGGCGTCCGGTCGTCCGGACGTGCATTCTTCCGGGGCCTGAGGGGTGGCCGGGACAACCATACAGGCGAAAAAGCGGCGCAGCAACCGTCCGGGACGGATGCTGCGCCGCTGTTGATGCTCCGATTGGTTTTGTTTTGCCTGCCTCAGGTGGTGGTTTTTTGTGCCTGGTGTGTCTGCTGTGCCTGTGCTGCGGTTTTCTGACCGCGGATTATTCGGTGTACTGGATGTCCGCGTCCTGACGCAATTCTTCCAGCAGGTCGGCCATGTACTCCTGGTTGTGCATCTCTTCCTGCTGTTCCAGAAGTTCGGCTTCCAGCTGAGGACGCATGTCCTCAAAGGACTGGGGGTCTTCAGTGCCCTCCTCATAGAAGGCATAGGCCTGTTCCAGTTCCTCATCGGTGACCGGAGAGGGTGAAAACCCGGTGTCCAGGGACGCCATGAATGCCTGGGTGACCAACTGGTTGCGGATGTCATTTCGGAGGATCTCTTCGGTCAGATTGTACTCTTCGAGTACGTCGTCGAAGTCCTCGTCAGCAAACTGGGCCCGGATCTCGTCCATTTGCTGGTCAACCTGTGCATCGTCAGCCGAAAACCCTTCACTGCGGGCATGGGTCAGCAGGAGTTTCTGGTTGATCAGGTCCTCCATGACGTAGTTTTCCAGTTCGGCCAGCATTGCGGCCCCTTCTTCCCCCTCGAACTCCATGCCAAACTGCTGGAACATGGAGACCTGCTGCTGCAGGGTGCCCTGGTATTCGGCCAGGGTAATGGGCTCACCGTTTACGGTGGCCACCACGTCAGGGGCCTGGGGATCCTCAGCACCGGTGCCACAGGCAGCCAGCGCCAGGACAGACAGTGCGATCACAGTCATCAGTATTATTTTCCTCATAAAGGTCATTCTCCTTTCGGTGCCATCACTCGATTCCGGTTTCCGGAATACGTGTCCCACTGTACCACATTTGAGCACCGAAAAAAAGGGGAAACTCAGAAAACCAGGGCGCCGGAAAACAGGGTGACCAGTGTAAAGCTGATCAGGCCGACCGCCAGGGCAGCGGCCAGGCCCACCCCGATGGGGCGAACGCCCAAATGAGTCAGACGGCGCAGGTCGGTGTTCAGGCCCACGGCGGCGATGGCCAGGGCAATGGCCCAGGTGGCCAAACCGGCCACCGACTGCCAGACAACGGTCCAGCCGGCAGACGCCGGACCGAACCAGCCGTCGCCGAGGGTTCGCAGAGCCCCCATCAGGACGTAACCCACCACGAACAGGGGCACATACTGAAGGAGACCTCCGGAAGTGGCTTCTGTTTGCCGCCCGCTTCGCCAGCCCAGAAACGGGATCACCAGGATCAGGAAGGTGTTGCGGACCAGTTTCGTGGTGATGGCGATGTCCGCACCGGAAAGCCCCAGGGGTGTCCGCCCTCCCCAGAGCTGGTCGTAGATCAGTGCGGCTCCGGTCACCTGGGAGGTGTCATGGATGGCCGTGCCCAGAAAAAAGCCGGCCTGGGCGGTGTCCAGGCCCAGAAGGAGCTCGGTTCCGTAGGGATAGATCAGGGTGGCCAGAAGGCCAAACAGGGTGATCGTCCCGATGGCGTAAGCGGTTTCCGCTTCATCGGCCTCAATGGCCGGCGCCGTGGCGACGATTGCGCTGACCCCGCAGATCGACGTGCCCGCGGCGATCAGGGTCCCCAGTTTCGGGGAGATCCCCACTTTCCGGGAAAGAAACACTGTGAGGGCCAGGGCAGCCGTGATGCACACCAGCACCAGCCCCACGGCGACGGCTCCGATCCGCAGGACGGACAGCAGGGACAGACGGATGCCCATCAGCACGATCCCGAAGCGGAGCACCTTGCGGATCCCGTAGGCCACCCCCGGTTCGGCGACGGGGGAAAGCCCCAGGGTGTTGCGGAACAACAGCCCCAGTACAATGGCCAGCAGGATGGTGCTGAAGGGATTGGTGTGTCCGGCCAGCAGACGACCGGCCACTGCCGACAGGGCAGCTGCCAGGACGGTCAGCCCAAGGGCCAGACCCAGTCCCGGGAGAAGCGCCCTAGGATGAGCGGATCCAAACAGGGTGTTTTTCAGGGTTTTGCCAAGTGACGTCATGAATCCTCCAGAGGTTTTCTTTTATTGTAACACGGGTATACTATAAGCATGCATTATTCATTATTATTTATATATAACGGATTGTTATGCCGGAGTCCCGGCAGAAAGGAGTGCGCATGTTGGATTCACGACTGATCACCTATCTGGAGGTCTGCCGTCAGGGCAGTTACACCCGGGCTGCCCGGGAACTGTTCATCACGCAGCCGGCGGCCACCCAACAGGTGCAGTCCCTGGAACGGCAACTGGGACAAAAACTGCTGGTCTACGAAAACCGGACCCTCGGGCTGACGCCGGCCGGCCACCTGGTGCTGGCGTTTGCCCAGCGGGTTGACGCCGGGCAAACCCGTCTGGGTGAAGAACTGGCCGCACTGGACGGAGGACGCCGCCCCATGCCCTTTGGGGCCACCCTGACCATCGGGGAATTCACCCTGAGCCCGCTGGTCGGCCGTCTGGTGCGCCGCTTTCCGGATCTGGATTTTCGGATTTCTGTGGAAAACACGGAAACCATCCTGGGGATGCTTGACCGGGGGGAACTGCGGTTTGCCCTGGTGGAAGGTTTTTTTTCCCGGCAACGGTACGAGAGTGTGGTGCTTAAGGAAGAGCCCTACATCGGGGTGGTTGCCCCGGACCGGACGTTCGGGCCCGGTCCGGTCCGTCTGGAAGACCTGACTGGGGAGACACTGATTCTCCGGGAGCCGGGGTCCGGCTCCCGGGAGGTCATCGAACGGGCTCTGGGGGAGCGCAACCTGACCCCCGGCTGTTTTGCGGGGGTGATTCAGGCGGGAAGCGTCAGTCTAATGAAGGAACTGGTCCGGCAGGGACTGGGGATCAGTTTTATGTACCGGGATGCGGCCCGGTGGGAGCTGGGGGAGGGGGTTCTGCAGGAGATTGTGTTTCGCCAGGCGCCCCTTGTCCGGCCCTTTTCCCTGGTGACTGCTGATGAGGGGCTGATCGGTGAGGAACAGGCTTTG
>SKMO01000049.1 GCA_007121025.1 Bacillota bacterium
AGGCGGCCAAGGACCAGATTGTCCGTTGGACGGAATTCAAAATTTAAGAGATGGCAGCTGGAAAGCAAGGTGGGTTCCCCATCTTGCTTTCTTTCTGTTAAAATCAAGGGTGTATGTCAAATTGAAGTGAGGCTGAAATGGCGAAAAAGATTCTTGTCGTTGATGATGAACCAAACATTGTGGAGCTGATTTCGTTCAACCTGAAACAAAATGGGTATGAGCCGGTCACTGCTATGGACGGACGACAAGCCTGGGAGCGTTTCGTCGACACCAAACCGGATTTGGTTCTTCTGGACATTATGATGCCGGAAACAGACGGCTTGGAGCTGTGCAAGAACATCCGGGCACACAGCGATGTTCCGATCATTATGATCAGTGCGCGGATTGAAGAGTTTGATAAGGTGTTTGCCCTCGAAATCGGGGCCGATGATTACATGACCAAACCGTTTTCGGTCCGGGAACTTTTGGCCAGGGTGAAAGCCCAGCTGCGCAGGTCCGCATTGGCGGAAAAACCGAAGACACCGGTTGTGGAGGATCGGATCGTGTTTGATCGGCTGACCATGTTTCCGTCACGGCATCAGGTGCAAAAAGATTCAGAGGAACTGTCGCTGACCCTGACGGAGTACCGCATCCTCGAAATGCTGATGAGACACCCGGGGCGTGTGATGAGCCGGGAAAGGTTGATTGAACACGTCCTGGGGACGGACTTTTACGGAGATACCCGCACCATTGATGTCCACGTCCGACATCTCCGGGAAAAGATTGAAGATGACCCGGGCTCTCCCAGTTATCTGCTGACAGTCCGCGGCGTCGGCTACAAGTTCAGAGACCGGCCATGAACAGAAAAATTGGTCATCAGCTGGTGTTCAGCTATCTGGCGGTTATTGTTATTCTGTTTTTGACGTTTACAACCGTCTTTCACCGCTACTACCGGACGTACAACCAGGATCGTTTGCAGGATCAGATGGTCGCTGAGTCGTTTGCCCTGAGCCAAACACTGCTGTACGCCCTCGATCAGGTTTCCGATGAGGAACTGGAGGAACTGGCAGCAGATTTCCGGCAGGCGACCGGAGCAAGAGTCACGGTCATCGACCCGGCCGGAACGGTGCTCGCTGAAACGGAGACCGACCGGCGGGCCATGGAGAATCATCTGGAAAGAGCCGAATTTCAGCAGGCTTTCGTGGAAGGTCAGGGCATTGAGATCCGCCGTTCAGAGACCCTGGGTGAGGATTTTTTGTATGTGGCACGTCCGGTGTTCCGAAATGGCGAGTTGTTGGGGTATGTCCGGATCAGCATCACCACGGCGGATGCTTTGCAGATCCCGGAACAGATGATCGTGTTGGAACGGTTGTCCATGCTGATTGCAGCACTGGTGGCGTTGCTGTCCGGGGCGTATTTTTCGGGAAATATTTCCCGTCCGATCCGAGAGATGACCAGTGTGGTTGGTCAAATCGGAGGTGGCCAATATGATGTCCGGGCAGCCGTCCGGTCCCGGAATGAACTCGGGGTTCTGGCCAGGGGGATCAACCAGATGGCCCAGGGTATCCAAAACAATCTTCAAAAAGTCGGCAAAGTAAAGGAAGAGCTGGAGGATATTCTCAACCACCTGAACACCGCCGTTGTCTTCCTGGATCAGAATGGGCGAGTTCGCATGATGAATGCCCGGGCGGCCCAACTGTTTGCGGCTGATCCGGAACAGGCTTTGCGCCAGCATCATCTGCAGGTGATCCGGGACTATGCACTGGACAAGGCAGTCCGAAAAGCGATCCGTGAGCAGAAGGTCCAGTCACTGGAAATGAACCGTTACCTCCCAGAGTTGAAAATCCTGGAGGTCGTTCTGATTCCGGTGAAGGATGAAGAGGAAATCCAGTCAGTGGTGGTGTCTATCCATGATGTCACAGAAATTCGGATGGCTGAACAGATTCGGACAGAATTTGTGGCCAATGCCTCCCATGAGCTGAAGACGCCGCTCACCACCATCAAGGGATTTGCGGAGACGTTGCTGGAAGGGGCGATCGATGACCGGGAGGCGGCAGTGCGGTTTCTGCAGATCATCGATGAGGAAGCCAGCCGTTTGAACAGGCTCACAGAGGATCTCTTGAGTCTTGCCCGCCTTGAAAGCCGGGGTATCCTGATCCAGCCAAAAAATGTGAACCTGAAACGTTTGGTGGAGCGAATCATCAAACGTTACGGACCTCTGGCCAGGGAACAGGGTGTTGAACTGGAAGCAAGACTGGCCTCCGGACTTCCTGCGGTTTCCGGGGACCAGGACTGGCTCAGCCAAGTGCTGATCAATCTAGTCGAAAACGCCATTAAATACATCGGTGATGGCCACAGAATAGTGATCGAAGCCCTTGCGGAGGGGGGGGTCGTTGAAGTATCAGTGGCGGATGAAGGCATTGGCATTCCGGACCGGGACAAAGAGAGGGTATTTGAACGGTTCTACCGGGTGGATAAAGGCCGCTCCCGCCAGTCCGGGGGTACGGGACTGGGGTTGTCCATCGTGAAACATGTGGTGGAAGCCCATGGGGGGAGCCTGGGCATTCGGGACAGAAGCGGCGGGGGAACTGTGATCTGGTTCAGAGTTCCGGCAGTCGAAAAGGAGGATTAACATGAAAAAGCAACTAAGCGATCAACAAGTTCTGGTTTGTGACGGTGCCATGGGGACGATGATCCAAGGTTCCGGACTTCCGTCGGACCAGGCACCTGAATGGTGGAATCTGGAGTCTCCGGACACCATTGGGCGGATTCATGAAGCATACGTTGAAGCCGGTGCTCATCTGGTTGAGACCAATACCTTCGGGGGCAGTCCGTTGAAGCTCCGGGAGTACGGACTGGAAGATCAGTCCTTTGCAATTTGCCGGGCCGGGGCATCGCTGGCCAGAGACGCAGTGGGAGACCGGGCATTGGTGGCGGGTTCTGTCGGGCCCACGGGGGCGTTGATCGAACCCATGGGTACAGTGACGTTCGAGGAAATGCTGGATGCGTTTTCTGTCCAGATCGCCGGTCTGGCAGACGGTGGTGCCGACCTGATTCTGATCGAGACCATGAGCGAGCTGATGGAAGTGAAAGCGGCGCTCCTGGCAGCCCACAGCAAGGCGCCGGAACTGCCGGTGATCTGTCAGATGACCTTTGAAGAAAACCAGATGACCGTGATGGGGACATCGCCGGAAACAGCCGCAGTTGTGCTGGATCGCTGGGGAGCAGACATGATCGGTGTCAACTGTTCCACAGGACCGGCGGGGCTGCTTCCGGTGATCGAACGAATGAGTCTGGTGACCAACAAGCCGCTGACGGTTCAGCCGAATGCAGGGCTTCCGGTTATTGAAGGGGGGCAGGTGTCCTACCGGGAGACGCCTGAACAGATGGCCGCTTACGTCAGCCGGTTCGCTGATCTGGGTGTAAAAATCGTCGGGGGTTGTTGCGGGACCACTCCGGAACACATTGCAGTCATTCGCCGGGAAGCGGACCGCTGCCGATATCACGTGCCGGTTTTACCTGCTGTTACAGTGTTTTCTTCCAGGAGACAAACCGTGTTTCCCTCTGACGGCGATCTGCTGGCAACGGCGTTGTCCGGAGCCGGCACGGAGGAACTTCGACCGTTGATCAAGTGGATCCGGGAACAGATACGCGCAGGGTGCCGGCTCCTGCTGGTGGACCTGCCGGGAAAAGAGCCATCTTTTTACAAGGAGCTTCTCCTGGGCCTTAAGGGGGCGTTGGACGTGCCGCTGCTGTTTCCGGCGGATCTGGGAAAGGGCCTTGATACGGCGCTTCGGTATTGTACGGGAGTCGCCACCCTGATCAATCTGAGTCTGGAATCCTCGGTAGAGCTCTGGACAGTTGCCCGGGAGTCCGGGGCCAATGTTGTGCTCAATGCCACAAAACAGGTTGCAGACCGGCCATTGGAAGAACGGCAGGACGAATTGGATGCGGCCATTGAAAAGGCATTGGAAATGGGCATTGGCCAGGAACGGATTTTGACGGACGCTTTCCGGTCTGGTGATCGCCTGAACGTACCGAAAGATGCGGCAGAGCTGGCCCAATCGTTTGCCCGAAAAGGGTATGTTCAAGTCTGTCCGGAAGCATCGGCCGCCGATTGGGCCAGTCCGGAAAGCGGGCGGCTGTTACTTCGCAGGGAGCCCTGACATGCACGTGGAAACGGGCGTTCTGGAAATGCCGGCGTATGCCAAAATCAACATCACGCTTGATGTGCTGGGGCTGAGAAGCGACGGTTATCATGACGTGGAAATGATCATGCAGTCGGTGGATCTCCATGACATTGTGCGGGTTCAGAGGCGAAAGGATGATGCCATTGTCCTTCACTCAGACACCCCTGGGGTCCCTCTGGACGAGAGGAACCTGATGGTTCGGGCGGCGTCTCTTCTTCGCCGGGAGGCGGGTGGAGAAAGCGGAGTTGACCTGACGCTGGGAAAGCGGATTCCGATCGCTGCCGGATTGGCCGGAGGAAGTGCAGATGCGGCGGCGACGCTGCATCTGCTCAACCGCCTGTGGTCTCTGGAGTGGCCGTTGTCCCGGCTGATGGACCTGGGTGCAAGACTGGGTTCTGATGTGCCGTTTTGTCTTCAGGGAGGGACTGCCCTGGCGTCCGGACGCGGTGAGCGCATCGAAGCAGTCCAATCGCTGGCCGGGCTGACTGTCCTGTTGGTCAAACCGCCCTTTGGTGTCTCCACACCGGAAATCTACAAGGGGTTTGACAGACTTGAGAACAAACCGTTGCGGCAGGCATCCCGCCGGCTGTTAGAACGTCAAAGCCAGGACGGCTTGTTTGCGTTGTTTCACAATGATCTGCAGGAAGTGACAGCGGGACTTTATCCTGAAGTCGGTGAACTCATTGAACGAATCGCCGGTATGGGCGGCCGGGGGGTCATGACGGGGAGCGGGCCCACGGTGATGGGCTTGTTTACGGATTCGGCAGAAATGCAGCGGGCCCGGGAGCTGTTCGCACGGCAATACCCGGAGACCTATGTGGTTCGGACGATTTGATGAAAAAACGGGGGTGTAAAGCAGGATTCCTTTCCGGATGTGTCGAAAGGGTAATCCAGCAGCATGACTGCCAGATTGAACTGCAGAGATTGAGAAGGGGTGAATCACATGGTAAATGTAACTGATGTACGAGTGCGCAGAATTAACCAGGAAGGCCGCATGAAAGCGATTGTTTCCGTCACCATCGATGATGCCTTTGTGATCCATGACGTGAAAGTGGTGGAAGGACAGTCCGGGCTGTTTGTGGCCATGCCAAGCCGGAAGATGCCGGACGGAGACTATCGGGACATTGCCCACCCAATCAACTCGGAAGCCCGGGCGGTGATTCAGAAGTTTGTTCTTGAAGCCTACGACCGGGCACTGGCAGAAGCGGAAATTGAACAGGAGCTGGAAGCCCAGGAGCAATCGGAATCCGGCGGCGAATCCACGGTGGAAGACATCGAGGATTACGGGAATATGGACGATCCGGAAGAGTCTCTCTAGAGGCTCTTTTTTTTGTGCATCTTTTCGAAAAAATAATTGCGGAAAATTCCACAAAGAAAGAAGGAACATTGATTCTTTAGGCGAATTGGTCAACAAAGAATTGATTAACTCATTAAATG
Organism: Bacillota bacterium; assembly: GCA_007121025.1. Taxonomy (GTDB): domain Bacteria; phylum Bacillota; class TC1; order TC1; family UBA5767; genus SKMO01. The sequence continues at coordinate 5,607 of SKMO01000049.1, forward strand.
ACCTTAGGAGTTGATGCGAAGAATGAAAATTTCCGGGACCAGCAGATCCCAAGATGCAAAGAGTGAAATCCTGAAGGCCATTAGTGAGGAAAGGTATGTTGGTCCCAAACTGCCGTCGGAGGAAGAACTGGCGAATGAACTGGGAATCAGTGTGATCACATTGCGTGAAGCACTCAGAGAGCTGCACAACGATGGATACATCACAAAGAAACATGGCAGTGGCAATTACATCCACCGCAGTGCCCTGGGTATGAATATGCGCATGGATAAAACGAAGAATCTATCAGATCTGCTGAAAGGACGCTACGCAACGATCCGCTTCTGGCACAGTGACTACAGCAGGCTACTTCCGGAAAAAGCAGTGAGGGAAATGCTCCAGCTGTCCCGGAAGGATGAGGCCATCATGTATGAACGCAAAATCATGGTGGACAAAGGAAAGGTTGCTGTGTTCATCCAGAACTACATCCCGGTGAAACAGTTCCAACGAACCATTCCGGAACTGGTTCAGAAACCGTCCATTATGGATTTCATTTGGGAAAACTGCCGGCAAGAAGTGGTGCAAACCGCCGTTTACGTGACGCCGTTTCTCTCCGATGAGCTGATTGCCGGGCACCTGGGGATCCGACAGGAAGAGGCGACGATTCGCTGGAATGAAGTGTTTTTCAATACATACGATTTTCCACTGGGGGTCAGTTTTGTGTACTTTCACCCCCGGCTGGTCGATATGCACCTCATCATCAAGTGGTAGGGACGAACCGGAAGGAGGGAAGAGGTCTCCCGGACGATCCGATGCACGAACGATATGGAATTTTTCTTTCAAATCAAATTTAAGGAGAAAACACATGAACGTAACTGTAACAATTATTGTTGTATTGTACCTGATGGCCATGATGGGGGTCGGCGTTTATGCCATGACCCGGGTTAAGAACAACACCGACTTCATGGTCGCCGGACGTCGCCTTGGGCCGATGTTTGTTGCCGGAGCCCTGGCGGCAACCCAGATCGGGGGCGGAAGTTCCCTGGGGGTTGCGGAAATGGCTTACGGCGACTGGGGGCTCGGAGCTGCCTGGTACGTCATCGCCATGGCCGTAACGTTCTTCATTCTGGCGTTTATTGGTCCCAAACTGCGGGGCGCATTGGTCAAAACGGTTCCTGAGTACTTCCGCCGGCGTTACGGGGAAGCCCCGGGGATTGTCACCGCAATCATCATGATCCTTCCTCTGATCGGTCTGACGGCCATTCAGATCATTGCGTCATCTGTCGTGTTGTCGGTCATGACCGGACTGTCGTACGCCCCATCGGTCATCATTGTGGCCGTCGTCATGACGCTGTATGCGATCCTTGGCGGACTGTGGGCGGTCACGCTGACCGACGTAATCCAGATGTTCCTGATCATCATTGGAACGGCAATCGCCATTCCGTATGCTCTGAACACTGCCGGTGGTTGGAGTGTAGTGGTCAACAACGTTCCTGCCACACAGTTCAATTTTACCCAGGGCATTTCCTGGCCGGTGATCATTGGTTTGATCATCATGTACACGACGTCATTTGCAGTCGGGCAGGAATCGGTCAACCGGTACTATGCTGCCAGAGACGATAAATCAGCGTTCTGGGGTTCCATGGGGGCGGCATTCTTTAATGCGGTATTTGCCTTCATCCCAACAGTCCTTGGAATCATCACCCTGGCTCTGGTCAATCAGAATCTGATTGATGCCACTGACATCTTGCAGCACGGGGCACGTTACGTCCTGCCGACCCTGGCCATCCAAACGATGCCTCCTGTGATCGTGGGACTGTTGTTTGCCGGAATCATTTCGGCCACCATGTCCAGTGCTGACTCCAATCTGCTGGGTGCCGGTTCCATTTTTGGAAACGACATCTACAAGATTTACCTTAAGAAACACGCCACAGAGAGGGAGATTCTGAAAGTCACCCGGATCGGGATGTTGATTATCGCGATTTTGTCCACAGGCGTAGCCCTGATGCAAACCGGCGCCATTATCACTGTGCTGATGTTTGCGTTTACCCTGAGAGCCGGGGGTGCGTTTATTCCTTACGTGGTGGGTCACTATTGGAAAAAAGCCAGTACGGCCGGAGCCATGGCGTCTGTCATCGTGGGCAGTATCGCTGTGATAGTGGTTGAGCGCGGCATCGTTCCCTTCTGGGGACTGAACGCCATTTACCCGGGAATCCTGTCAAGCCTCATTGTGTTCCTGATCTTTACGTACCTGTTCCCGAACCAGCGGGATACGACAGAGCTCCTCGTAGAGGAAACCTACGAAGACAACTAAAACGCCTGAGAGGCACGTCTTCCCCAAACCCCGGCCAGATAAACATGGCCGGGGTTTTTTATGGGCAGAAGGGAGACCAGGCAAAAGCCGGTCGATTTCCGCCGGTTTTGCCGCGAAGCTAGGACAGGGCTGGGGATATATGGTAGAATGTCTTCGTACTATTGATGAACTTGGAGGGATTGACTTTGAGAACAACAGCAGTGATTCTGGCAGCAGGCAAAGGCACCAGGATGAAGTCGCAGCTTCCCAAGGTCCTGCATAAGGTGGGAGAACAGACCTTATTGGCGCACGTTCTGTCAGCGGCTGAGCCGCTGCTGGACGCGACGGCCATTGCAGTGATTGGACACGGTGGTGAAGAGATTCAGCAGGCACTGGGAGACAGGGCCCGTGTTGTCTGGCAGCATGAACAGTTGGGGACCGGACATGCCGTGATGCAGGCCCGAAATGAACTGCAGGATGCGGACCAGGTGATGGTGCTTTGCGGCGATACACCACTGCTGCGGACGGAAACATTGAAGGCGTTGCTGGATACCCACCTGCGTGAGAAGAACGGTGCCACCGTGCTGACCGTCTCCATGGAGAACCCGACCGGTTACGGACGGATCGTTAAGGACGCCAGTGGGCAACTCGAGCAGATCGTTGAGGAAAAGGACTGTACCCAAAACCAGCGGGCCATTGCCGAGATTAATTCCGGAGCGTACTGCTTTGAACGCAATGTCCTGGTTGAACTTCTGGATCAATTAAGGCCTGACAATGCACAGGGAGAATACTATTTAACGGATGTCATCAGGCTGCTACGCCGGGAAGGCGGACGGACGGGAACGCACTTGGCCCATGATCCGGATGA
>SKMO01000009.1 GCA_007121025.1 Bacillota bacterium
TTCTGGAAATCAACTGCCGCATCTCTTCATGCAGCTCCAAATACTCTGTGCTGAGCTTTAGTACCGTTGACATATGCTTGAGATTGTCCACTGACTTGTATACCCCCATGCATGGTTTCTCTGACGATAAAATCCTCCGCAGGGCATCCTGAAACACGTTTGACATCAACTCAATCCCACCGATTTCATCCAACAGCACCAATCGAATACCAGGGCTCTGAATGAGACGTTCCACCTGGAGGATCACTTCGTCCAGTTTCTCTACGGTTCGACGGCCGTTCAATAAGAATACACCATCCAGATCGTGTGAATCGTCAGTTTCAACCGGAAGTGATACCCCATTTACCAGTACGACCCTGTATCCAACAGTTTTCCCACTCTTTTGAATCCTCTGCGTAAACAGCCCACCAACACTCGAAACCACAGGAGCCAGAGCCTCCTGCAGCAACGTTGATTTCCCAACACCGATGGGTCCATGCAAAAAAAGATTCATTATCTGACCTCCCTGGATATGGCTATTCTATCAGAGATGTGTTTCGCTGACACTCGTTTCTGATGATCCTATGAGCACTGAGTTGAAGTTCAGTTTTGGAATACAGCCACCCTGACAGCACAACATCATTGTAGTGTGATGAATACTTGCGGATCCGCTTATACAGGCTCTGTCCCAGAATTTTCTAACATGCGTTGCGTTTTGACAGAAATCCCATTGCTGATCCCAGGCTCCTCATGGTGTCGGACCTTCCTGACACAGGATTTGACTGGCTGCAAATCTGAGGACATCAAGGCACCACTTGCCACCCGGTCACCAGAAAACCGTCACCGATCTGTCCCCATTGGTAGCGCAGCCATTTGGGCGGACAATCGAATCGTCTTCTGATTCACTGATCGTTTCAGTCTGTCCTTTTCTTCTGACTCATCAGATAGATGCACAACGTTATCGTAAACAGCCCGCCAAACATCACTACCAACGGCAAAAGACTGCCTCTTTCTTTCCGTACTTGATATGAAAGACACTGTGCAGTTCGGAAAACCATGGTTCGTGGCCTATTCTGATGCAGGCAAGGAATGCGGCACTAAACGATTCTAGAGTATGGGGATGCATCTGCAGTTTGGGGACCGGAATTCCTCCCCTCCAGAAACAGCCCCATCCCTCATAACTCCGGCCATGCTTTCCTTTCATAGTGCGGCGTTTGCCTGCCACCCCCAGTTCTTCCCCTTAACAACAATCTGCGTCCGCCCTGAGCCCGATTCATGTTCTCCTGCCGGCCTTCTCATACAACCACACAGTGGCCCTTTCTGAAAAGATGCCAGTACAACTCCGAAGGAACGGATACCGGGCAGACGCACCAGCGCATGAGTCTATCGTCATAGCGTCAGGAACTGGCAAGCTCAGGGCTTTCTGCCAACCTTTCACTCGACTTCATGCGACTTTGTTCCGTAGGGTTCAAACCGACAGATGTTCCCAGTTCTTTTCGTTCTTCCACCAAAAAAGAGAGCCGGATTTCTCCAAGACCTTTTTGTGTGGCCATCTTTCTTTACCGTATTTCAGAAAATGACATTCTGTGTTTTGTTTTGTCATTGATAACAAAATATACTCATGCATTCATTCCCCCTTCGTTGTTTTTCACAGTGCCTTTCATGCACCAACCGGGGGCCCGGATGCAGTTACTTTTATTACATTTTCCACTTTCATTTTTTGATATAGAAACTGTACGTCACCACTATTGCGATAGATAAGCATGCCAATTAATGCGTCACTAGACTACCATCGGTCTTTGAAGCATTATCATTTTAGGACTAGACACAATGGCACGCAATGATACGTTTACGAATTATATGATGCTCTCATAGGGTGAGTCAGTCGCGGTTAGGTCACCTTCATTGATTTTATTTTCAAATATTGATGGGATTTGCGCACTTTTTTGACACTAACGATTACGATCACGAAAAAAACTCTCTGCGCTCTTGATCCGCACAGGAAACAGCACCACTCAAAGTATCGGGATGCTGGTGGTTTCTTCGTGAAGCGGCTTTGGTCGAACCGGTCGCGCCACAATTGTTGCCCAATGGATGGTGATTCGGATGGCTTCTTTGGTACTGAATGAGCAGATGCCCACTCCAGGTCGGATCGGAAATGGGCATCTGCTCTATCGGTCGGTTTTACAAACGCTTCCGACCATCATATGCGCTTTTCACCGCAGCCAGCAGAGACAGGCCGGCCCCCCAGATCAGTCCCGGGGGAACGCCTGGCTGTCCGGTTTTGGGCAGCCCCACCAGTTCTTCATCATCGACGGATGGAGCACCGGCCGGGACTTCCAGAACCTCGATTTCAATCACCACGGTCTCTTCCGACCCGTCAGGATAGCGGATCACAATGGTGAATTCATCTTCTCCCACATAACCGGGATCCGGCGTGTAGGTCCATTTCCCGTCCTCGTCAATGTCAACCGTCCCGTGCTTGGGAGGATCCAACACTGAAGGGGTCCCGTCTCCCGGATCGCCCACGCTGCCTTCCTTGGGCTCATCCTGATTCGTGGTTTCTTGTTGTCCCGGTTGCTCAGGCTTCTCCGGAGCGGGCGGATCCACGACCGGGGGGTCTTCGGGATCAGGTGTGACCGGATCCGGATCATTCCCGCCGGGGACCTGCCCGCCGGTCGAACGCCGTTCATTTCCAACCGTAATGGTGAATGTGTCCCCGGGAGCACTCTCCCTGTCCAACCTGAGGGATACCGCGTCTCTGTTGCGGACGTACCCGGCAGGCGCCGCTGTTTCAATCAGCTCATAATCCCCAAAAGGCAGTCCCCCGATGACAGCCCATCCCTGGGCATCGGTTGTCACCTGGGCCACCGGTTCGCCCTGTCCGTCAAGGAGCTGGAACACCGCCCCGGGGAGTTTTTTCGCCTCATTTTCCAGATCATGCTTCAGGATGACCAGCTGTCTGAGCCGGTCATTTTCCAGCGTCAGTGCCACCTGATGAACATACATCTGTGCTTCATCCGGACCGGCAACCCAACCGATCTCGAAGGACTCCGTCAGGTCTGTCTCCATGTAGCCGGCGGGAGGTTTCGTTTCCGTCACCCGGTAGGTGCCGGGGACGAGTCCCTCAATGCCCGCTTCTCCATTGGTGTCCGTTTCCAGGTGGAAGGTCTGTCCACTTTGTTGATGCTGCAGCAGAAACCGGGCGCCGGCAAGCACGGTATCGTGGTCATCAAGGTCCACTTTGCGCAGCTGAAGAGAACCCAGTCTGTCATTGTCTATCGTGACGGTCTTTGTTCTTGTGGCCGCATCATAAGCGGGAGATGAATCGTTGCGGTCCAGCACGATGGTCACCGGTTCGGACAGCCCCTGGTAGCCTTCCGGGGGGCTGACTTCCCGCAGATAGTACGTCCGGAACGACACATTGTTGAATTCAAGAGAGCCGTTTTCCGTGAGTGCTGCTTCACCGCCAATGATCCGTTCCTCATCGTTGAGGTAGTAGTAGAGTTCAAATTCGGCGTCCACCGGCTCCCCGGTTGCCCCGTCACGCTTTTCGATGACAATTCTACCCTTCCGGGGGTCCGTTGTGCCCCCCACAAAGGTGAACTGTCTGGCGTCCAATTCCTCAGTCACTGTGGTGACTTCCTGAACATTTCCCCCCTGGAATGCCACCGCGTTGCTGACTGTTCCGCTGTCCGAGATCACGACCGTACGGTATTCAACCTCAATCTCCGTGCTGATGTCCTCGAGAAAGGAAATGGTCATCACCGTTTTTCCGTCAACCTGCGCGAACGTCACGGTGTAATCGGTGTTTTCTTCCAGAAGGCGCCGGCCCGGCTCCAGGCTGTAAACCTCCAGGCTTCCCTGCAGAAAGACCATCCCCGCACTGATGGTGTCCTCAATGATTGCGCCGCTGATCACCGACAAACTTTCATTGACCGTGATCCGCCAGAACAGTTCATCGTCCTGGAACACCGTATTGCCGGTGATCCCGAGAGCTTCCTTATCAAGAAACGCGTCCGCCCTCCCGTAGGACACCGAACTGCTGTATGGCAGCGGGTCCCCTCCGTCAAGGACGACCTGCGCATCATTGCGGTAAACTCCTTTGGAGATTTCCGGCACATCCGTCAGGAACGACACCACGATCCGGTCCTCTACCGGACCCGCAAAATCGATTTGCCAGTTCCGGCCGGAACCGTCATCGGTCAACGTGTACCTGTCCGGATCGATTAAATCCCCGATCACCGTCGAGCCATCTGGATTGACGTTATAGTTCCCGACCTGCAGACTTCCCCCGATCAGGACGCCCACGTAATCCCAGGTGTCGGTCACATGGACATTCTCACCGAGATTCTGTTCCAGGTAATTGATGTACAGGTCCCATGCAATCAGCCGGTCCGTCCCGCTGACCCAGCCGGGTTTCAGATCACCGCCATCCAGGTGCACCCGGCTGCCTTCCTTCTTGCCGGCGTTCCAGGCCTCCTCCAGCAGGGTCCGGCTGGCATTCAGGGTCACATCGATAGCCTGACCGCTGGCCGTTTTTCCGGTCAGAACGGCTCTGTTGCGGTAAACCCTTCCCTCATGGGTGTTCGGCACGATGCCTTTCTCCGGATCGAAAGAGGTCTTGTACTCAATGATGACTTCCCTGTCCAAAGGCAGTCCGGCCTCAAGAAACGTGAGGACAAACCCCTGGTTGTAGTCTCCGTCCCTGGGATCCAGGGTGTAGTCTGTTCCCTTATCAAGCTCGACACCACTCTTTCGTACGACCAGTGACTCCTCCAGGAGAATCAGCCCGTCGTTTGGAAAGGTGTCCGTGATGGTCAGTTCCGTGACCGGCTCTTTCACCGGCCGGATCCGGATCCGCCACGTCATGGTTTTTTCATTGTAATCTATGGACCGGAAGCTCTTGTCGTACCGGTTGTCTGCCGGCTGAACCGTGCTGGTGTCGCAGACCCCGGTCCCCACACCTGTTCCGTTCAGTTCCGCGCAGTTCGTGAACGTCTTTCCCGGTGTGAAATCGGTCAGTGCCGTCTCATACTCAATCCGGTAGCGGTCCTCACCGATGTCCCCCAGAGTAACCGTCAGCAACCTGGTGTCCCCGTTATAGGCCACATCCGGACTGCCCAGAGGCTCGTCGAATCCGTCCTGCCAGACTTTGACACTGCCCGGAACAAGCGCCAGGCCTTCAGGGATCGTGTCTGTGACCACGGCTCCTGTGATGGGATGTCCCGCCTCATTCACATGAATGGTCCAGGAGATCGTCTGGTTGGTGTAGGACACATTGGAAACTCCGTCTTTGCGCAGAATCGGGTCCCGGGTGATGACCACTTCTTTTTGTGCATCCCCCAGCTCTGTGTCACCGTCCTTCAGGATGGCCCTGTTCAGGAACGGATTGGTTTTGGCATAATCACCACTGTACTGGACGGTTGTCCTGAAGGTGATCCGCCGGGCTTCACCGTCCAGCCCGCCCAATAAAATGGGAAATCCGGCCGGAGCAGGTTCCAGAGAGATGATTGATCCTGATTCCCACAGGTCCCCCTGCCGCAACAGTTCGGTGATTTCGATGGAATCCACCACCAGGGACAGCCCTGGGGGGAGTGTATCCTCAACCACGGCATCCCCAATCGTGTTCAATGGTTTGTTGACATCAATGGTCCAGAGAATTTCCCTGTCACTGAGTGCCTCCCCATTTTTTTCAATCATGTTGCTTCGGGACAAACCGGATACCGTGGCTTGCGCCGGCAGCGTGCTGTCTCCGTAGGCGACCGATGCACTGTTCGTAAACGTGGTTTGTCCAGGATCTGTGATGTCCGTGCGGTATTCCACCCGGTACCCACTGTATGGAAGAACAGATGAAAATGTCAGGTCAAACGATGCACCGTTCCCGCCGGGAACCGCAAGAGCATACTCGGACGGTGCGGCCGGCGCCTGTCCGGCACTGAGCACGCCGCTGTAGCCAAGCGCCAGCGGATAGGCCCTGATGCTGTCTGCCACCAGGTCCAGTCCTTCCGGAACAACATCCGAAAGCACGGCATCCGTGACCGCTGTGTCTTCTGTGTTGAGAAAGTCAATCGTCCAGGTGATGTGCGACGCATCCACAAATGCATCCGGGACGCCAAGCTTATTCAGGCCGGCTGCATCACCCGCTGGTTTCAAAATCACGGTCAGCTTTTTGTCCAGCGTGTCATTAAACGACACTTTCTGGACGGTGTTCTCCTCAAACTGTTCAAGATTGAATGACAGCCCAAAGCCCACCGTCCCGTCACGGACGTTGTCCTCTTCAATGTTTTCATTGAATGTAAACCGCAGAATGTTCGTTTCTTTCGACAGAGTATACTGTCCCACGACAACATTGCCTCCATCACCGTCGCCCACAGTGATGTCTGCCGTGACGTCAGAAACAGATTGGAAGGCATCCGGGATCCGGATTTCCGCGAAATCACCCGCCCGGGCCGCCATGGCATCCGTGACTTCCCAGGAATACTGAAGCATCAGCACCGTTCCGTCTTCCGGCACCACCGGTTCACCGTCGATGACAGGTTCCCCGTCGATCGTCAGGCTGGTAAAAGTGAAGATCGTTCCCAGATCCTTTCCTCCCGTTGCCAGCGTCGACTGGGGAATCCCCAGTTGGACCAGCAGCAGAAACGCCAACACCACCGCCAAAAACCGTTTTCTTTCACCGTGCCTCCGGTAAACCATCGTTTGAAACCTCCCTGATCTTTCCGCGCCATTCATCCATGCTGCGCCTGAACACACCTTGAGCCTGAATTTCCACACTGCACAGCCGCTGTGCCTCTGGCTCCACCAAAAATGCCCCTGTTCCTTTGAGGCCTGTTCCCGCAAAGGACAAAAGGGCATTTTTTATCATCCAAGTAAGCTGATCACAGGGCTGCGTCTAGATTTATTCTATATGTGTAACCGTATCACCACAGACGGTGGTCCTCAATGGAACAATAGTTACCGTGATTGGTCAAACACGAAATTGATGCATCACGACACCCTGGCCTCCATGCGCCGAAAGACATCGTAGCGGTCACGCAGCCGGCCCATCAGATCCGGGCAGACGTTGCAGTTTCGCAGCAGCTCCTGGAAAGGGCCAAAGCCGGTGATGTATTTAACCGTCAATGAATTGGGATGGATCAGCAGATCAAACAGACAGGACTCCATCCACCGCCGGGCCTGTGCCCGGTCGTTTTTTGCCCAGTAGCCCAGGGCCAGAAAAAAACAGTGAAAACCGGACCGCTCATGCAAATTGTTGCGGATGGAGTATTCGTTGACCCACAACCCTTCCCGGATTACTGTATCCGGATCACCCATCAGGTGCGCCAATGTCATGTGGTTCAGCCGGGCGGAAACGACCACCTGCCGGTATCGCAGAATGCTCTCTTTGTTCGTCACGATGGCCAGAGCTTCCCTGCTGGCCTTGCCGGCTTCTTCCAGCCTGTTCTGGTGCTGCATTGCGGTCGAAACAATCAGGTATAGGTTCGCCGTGAACTCACTCTGCGCATATCTGGCATCCATCTTGTCAAGCGTGTTCCGGGCCGCATGGGCGGCTTCTTCATACCGGTCATCAAGGAACATCATGCAACTCAGTTCATTGACTTTGATTTCATAACAAAGCGGCGTCCTGAGGAAGTCCTGCTGCTGTTTCATCTCATCATTCAAGCGGCGCAGCCCCTTGAAATCCGAAGTCCTTCTGAACATGTTGAACTGTTCCACCACATCACAGATGGTTACCGGATCATGACAGTCCAGGTATTCGTAGTATTTCAGCAAATCAGCCCCCAACCGCCCGCTGAGCAGTATCAGCATTTCTGCGGACGGATTGCGCGCCCCCCGTTCAATCAGGTAAAGGTATTTTTCCGTGCATATTCCTTCCGTCAGCCTGGCTCTGCTGATGTTTTCTTTCTTGCGGATCACCCGGATGACCTTACCAATGTACCCCATACGTGTTCACTCCTTTGATGACCATCTGATGCATCCCACAAGGGTTTGCATAACCGGATCAATGACCGTCAGCCCGGGCAACCCGACCGTCCCTGCTGTCCTGCCTGTCCGGGTGCGTGCACTGATGTGCTTTCTCCATAATGGGTCTATTATACAAGACGGTTCTCCTTTGCTCAACATAATAAGCACATTATGGCTTTTCAAATATTTGCACGTTACGGTTTTGATCTCTGCGATAACGGGCTAGAAAGCCTGCTTTAGTCCAAGCACCATGTGTCCGCCTCCATTTCAGGATTTTTTGGGAATCATCAATTTTCTTTATGAAAGCATCTTTTTCATGAAAATCATTTTGCTTTCGGCTCTTTTTTGCGTATAATGGGGACACGGTAATTGTATTCATTCCAATAGTGGAGTGCTTTTATCGGAATTCAACCAAAAGGAGGATCCTCATGCCAGAAGAATTCAAACCCGGCTGTCAGCGCCCGCCCATCAAAAAACCGGCGGCACCCGACACCCCCGAGCAACCCGATGGTTCAGTCAAGAAGGAGGAACGAAAAGCGATGATCAGCGTTGGAAAACCGGCACCAACTTTCACTGCCCCTGCCTTTGTTGAAGGAAAATTCATGAATGTCAGCCTGGATGAGTACAAAGGCCAGTGGGTCGTCCTGTGTTTTTATCCCGGTGATTTCACCTTTGTTTGAGCGACCGAAGTGGCAGCAGTTGCTGCCAAAAA
>SKMO01000190.1 GCA_007121025.1 Bacillota bacterium
CTTATACTATAACTGAATTCTCCTTCGGGGCGTTCATCCAAAAAAGAACACGCAGGATCCCGTCCCGATAATCCTGATGCCTGTTGACATCGTTTCCGTTCTGAATCAGGACGATGTCCATAGGTGATATCCATCTTGATCCGACACTTGATCAGGACGTTGAGTATTCAATATTCTGTATTCAGTAGAACAGGAGGAAAAATTATGGGAAGAAAGCAGGATTTAGGTGCAGCCAGAGCACCCAGCACACTCGGGATCTTTAAGGGGCAGGAAGCGAACTGGATGTTGCAACGGACTCTGGCCTACATGAATACCGGGGCAGCCGAAATTGGTGAGTGCCTCAATGTAAGTCAGCGCATCAATGAAAGGAACCCGGATAGTTGGCCAGAACAATGGGCGGATCTAGCTGCCCGGGTAGAATTGCAAGGCGATCATTCACTGTCTGAAGGCGACATCGAAAGTGCAAGAGAATCGTATCAGCGGGCCAGCAACTACTATCGAGCGGCTGAATACGGTTGTGTACCGACGCATCCGCGGTACCATGAGTTATGGCAAAAAAGCGTGGCTGCATTCCATAAGGCGTGTCCGCTGTTCGACCCCCCGGTACAGGTTGTCCGGATTCCGTTCAAGGAAACAGAATGCCCAGGCTATTATTGGCGACCGGATGGAACCGACACGAAAAGGCCTACTTTGTTTGTAGCAGGGGGCAACGATGATACCATCGAAGAAGATTTTTTCATTATTGGATCGGCAGCAGTACGGCGTGGTTACAACTTCTTTACGTTTTCGTACCCAGGACACCGGAATGCAGTGCACACCGATGAACGGCAAGTCAAAAGGCACGACTATGAGGTCCCTTTTAAAGCTGCATTTGACTATCTTGAAACCCTTCCTGGCGTTGATCAGCGGATTGCTCTAATGGGTTTCAGTGGCGGTGGGTATGTGGCGCCCCGCGTCGCCATCCACGAAAACCGTGTGAAGGCACTCATCTGCAACAACCCGATGATCGATTACGACCGGGTGGCCAAAGCGCTCCTGGGCCCAACAATCAAGCGCATTCCAGGTCCACTTTTGAAAACTGTCCTGGCTAAACGGCTGAAACGCAAACCTCTCATCAGAGCATACATGGAGTATGGATTGTGGACAGCCGGCTATACGAATATGAGCCTCTATGAGTGGTTAAAGTCAGAGAAAGCACAGTCGGAATGGTCAAAATTCAAGATAACTGATGAACTCCATAAAATCACCTGTCCCGCCCTATCCATTGTAGGAAGTGGCGAAGGAGAGGAAATGCTCAAACAAACTGAAGAATTTCACCGTGGCATCTCCTCTCAAATGAAAAAAATGAAAATCTTCACATTGGAAGAGGACGGATCTCACGATCATTGTATGCTGGATAATCATTCCAGGATGCACCAAGTGGTCTTCGGATGGCTATCAGATGTTTTTGCGTGAACAGTTCGGTGATCTGCTCACAACGATCGGACTGCATACCGATCAATCAACACCAAAACGCACCTGGAAAGGCCCGTCGGCAACAAGCATTTCAGAATGAAACCGGGTTTTCCAACCATTTGCTGCATCGAAAACGGACACGGCCAGGTGTTTCTGGGATCCCTTGGGATGGAGTGCAGACCCCTGCAACGTTTATCCCGGATCATCGGCAGGAAGCCACCAGGTGGCTTTTCAAACCCGTTTCGTATCATTGTTTGAACAGATTGTGATGAAAGGAGACCAACCCAATGAACATACTTGTCTTTGGCGCCGGCGTGCTGGGAAGCCTGTACGCCGCCCGGCTGCAGGAAGCCGGAAACGAAGTGACCCTGGTGGCCCGGGGACAGCGGTTTTGTGACCTGCTCGAACAGGGCATCGTCCTGGAGGAATTTTCGACCGGCCGGCAGAGTGTGACCCCTGTCCGGACGGTTGACCGGGTGCCCGTGGACGAACCGTTTGATCTGTGCCTGGTGTGCGTCCAGAAAACCCAGGTCCCCGGTGCCCTGGAGGCACTCCGGAAGGCCCGGCAGATTCCCCTCTTTCTATGGATCCACAACAGTGCAGAAGGCTTTGAGGATCTGACGGCCGTTCTGGGCCGGGACCGGGTGATGATCGGCCACGCCAATGCCGGCGGTGAGCGGGACGGGCACATGATCCGCTACACCATCTCCCAGAAAATGACCCTGGGCGAACTGGACGGAACCAAAACACCCCGGGTCCGGGAGATTGCACAGGTCATGAAATCCGCCGGTTTCCCGGCGGTCATCAGCAGGGACATTGACGCCTGGAAGCGCTACCATGTGGCCCTGGCCGTTCCGTTTGCCGGTGCCATGTACGAACACGGGTGCTGCAACCTGCAGATGGCCGAAAGCTCTCAGGGCGTCCGAAAATGTCTGGCGGGAATCCGGGAAACCATGGCAGTGCTGAAGTCACTGAACCACCGTCCTGAACCCGCTGTCCTGAGTCCCCTGATGGCCCTGCCGGACGGCCTACTCTGCCCGCTTTTCCGGAAAATGCTGCGGTCCGAAGTGGCCGACATCGGCATGGCCCGTCACCTGCGAAACGCCCGGGCGGAAATGGCCCAGCTGGCCCGGGAGCTGCAGGTCCTGATGGACAACTCTTCTGTCAGCACCCCTGTCCTCATGCCTTTGACCAGCCGGGTGATCCACGAGGGACAAACCCAGGCAGTGCACTGAGCCCAAGGAGGCGATTCCATGCACCACGACATGCGCCCGTCTGTCTCCTGGACGGTCCAGGCCCGCATAGAAGGCCACATTGACTACCCGTTGGAAGACTACGTGACCGGGTTGACCATCGTTTCCGAACCGGAGGGGACCACCCGGATCAGCGGGCAGCTGAACGATCTTCCGGCCCTCTACGGCCTGATTCTTCAATTGCGGGATGCCGGACTGGTTCCGGTGTCCCTGAAGGTCCAACGACAGAACAGAGGATGAAAAAATGAACAGACAGAATACCGGTCTTGGGTTTTGCACCATTGCAGCATTTCTGTTTGCATTTCGGTCCGTCACCGCGCCCATCATGGACTCCGGACTGAACGCTTGGAGTGACCGGTCGTTTGCTGCCATGCTGTCCCATATGGGTCAGCATCTGACAATCCTCAGCGGGTAGGCGCTTCTGATGGGAATCGTCTGCCTCCTGATGGATGAACCCGCGAAAGGTGGTTTTAAGATGAATCATGCAGCAGTGGTTGTTCTGTTGATCCTGCTGGGATATCTGATCCGGTTCAGACAGTGGGCCTGGCTGATCGCCGGCTACAACACCTCGTCCACAAAAACAAAGGATTCCTATGACCTGGCCGCACTGACCCGCGCCGTAGGAAATTTCATGTTTGTCCTGTCGGTTTTTGCACTGGTCTCCGGCCTGGGGCAGTGGCTGGACATTGCCCGGCTGACGACTGCTGGCTGGATCGGTTTTGCTCTGGCGGTTCTGGTGTTTCTGCTGTACGCAAACACGGGGAACCGATACAAGAAGAACAGCAAGAAGCCATAGCAGCACGGGGCGTCCCTGGGCTCTTCTGTTCAAAACCGGACAGACCCCGCAAAGATTGCACCCCACCTGACAATCCGGAGGTATCTTATGAAACGATATACAAAACTTTATGATACGCCCATCCCACGGGCGAATGTTCGTACATACAAGAAAGAACGGATCGTTTACCGTTTCAGGAACGTCCATATGGATTTTAATGTGATTCATCTGCTTTGGCTGCAAAGCGGCGGGGGAACGGATACGGCGGAGATCTGGGCCGCGGTGTCCGGGATGAAGAAGAAAAACAAAGAACACTGGGATCAGGCATTCGCCACATTGGGAGAGTCCCTCGAGAAGATGGCCCGTAAATCCCTGGACGAGGGCCATACCGTCAGTGCCCGGGAAGCCTTTTTCAGAGCATCCAGTTATTATGGGACCGCAGGTGTCAGGGAAAAACAGACCGGCTGCTTCAACTCAGCTGGCCAATTGATGGATCCACCCCTGGAGCCTGTGTCCATTCCCTTTGAGGGCAAACACCTGCCCGGACACTTTATCAAGGGACACGGGGACGGTGCCAAACGAAAGACTCTGATTTTTATCGGGGGCGGAGACACCATCCTGGAAGATCTGTATTTCATTATTGGGCCGGCAGGTGTGAAACGGGGATACAATGTATTCATCGTCGAGATGCCCGGTCAGGGCGCCACCATCCTCGAAGGGATGTACATGCGCCCCGATACAGAGGTCCCCATGAAGGCCATCGTGGATTATGTGTTGAGCAGGCCGGATGTCGATCCGCAGCGGCTGGCGGCCATGGGGGTGAGCTGGGGCGGTTACATGGTCCCCCGGGCCGCCTGTTACGAAAAGCGGCTGAAAGCGATCGTGGCCAACAGCATCATTCCTGACGGAGACATCTGGATGACCCGGATCTCACCGTTTGGCACCATTGCCAAACTGGAAAACAGCATCTTCTTCCCACTGTTCAAACTGCTGTTCGGCGCCAAAATGATGCCCCGGATCGAAAGCATCCGGAAGCGCTGGGGCGCCATAGACATGAGCCACTTTGTCGAGCTGAACAAAGCATTCTATTTCGACCCCCGCATGATCGAATGCCCCACCCTTCTGCTGGACGGAAAAACGGAACTCAGTTATTCCCGCGGCGTGGACATCCTGCAGAATATCTCACTTGAAGCCATCGCCAGCCCCCTGAAAAAGCGGATCAGCGGACCAAAAGAACTGGGGGCTGACGGCCACTGTCAGGCGGTCAACACCAATTTCATGAACCAGGTCACGTTTGACTGGCTGGATACGGTGTTTGCACAGCCAGCCGACGGATAGATTCTGCGACACACCCGCCGGTGAGCCATCCCCGGCGTCCGGGCATATAAGCACCTGCCAGAACTGGCTGTGCACTGTGTCATAACAAACCGTGAAGAAAAGGAGCAATCCCTCAATGAAAATCAACCAGGACAACGGTCGTTCCGGAAATAAAATCCCCTCAGGGTCCGATGTTACAAACCTGCATACACTCCACGACCGTCTGGGGGCAGCCGTCGGCGGGCTGGTTTACCGCAACCACCGGTTCTTTTCCCGCTGCCTGGAGTCTGTTTCCCTGCGGGAGGCTGTCCCCCAAACCAAAGCCCCGGTGACGAAACTAAAGACCAGTGGCTGGCAGACAGTCATCGCAGAGGGACCGGCGGGAACGTTTGAAACCGCCTACCGGGTGGTCCAGTGGACCGGGGACCGGGCGCCGGTCCTTCTCTACATCCACGGCAGCGGGGAAAACCCCCGTGCGTTCAACCGCAAGGCAGACAATTCCTTCTACAAGATGTTCGGGAAAAACCCGGTCCCCGGGATGAACACCATCCTCCTGATGGCCCCCTTCCATGAGGAGGGCCAGGGCCCTTACATCCGGGCCCTGGGTGACATGACCAACTACGTGGGGATGCTGGCCTCGGTGACCGCCCTTCTGGACAGTCTGTCCTCCCTGCTTCGCAGGCAGGGCAGCCCGGCCATTTATGCCGCGGGATTCAGTCTGGGAGGCTGGGCGCTGAATTTGCACCGGGCCTTTCTGGGCAGGGGAATTGACCGGTATGTGCCCATCTGCGCAGGTGCACAGATCTCACCGATTTTCACAGACTCCCCCTACCGGCTGATGATCGACCCCGACGCCAGGCGCCAGTGCGGAACCCTCCGGAAACTGCTGGACTTTGAGGAGGCGTTCACCGCCAACCGAACAGACAACTGCCACCCGATGCTCTTTCGGTACGACCAGCTGGTGCGGCTTGGTGACCAGGCAGGCGCCTACCGGCACATGAACCTGAACATCACCGAAAAAGGCCATTTCACCGGACAGAGCGACACGGAGGCCATGCGCAGACACATCCTCGCATCCATCGGGAACCCGCCACTTCTGCCTTGACAACACCTGGGGGGATTCCCTTACCCTGTTGCCATGTCTGTCAGACAATTCTCACAAATCCGCAAGATGGGAGATGACCATGAAAAACACCGTTGCAACCATTCTCAAGGGCTACGCCATCGTCCATGCCATCGCCGGACTGACCATGGCCATGATGTTTGCCCGGCCCGGACAAGGCATCACCACGCTTGTGTGGATGGCGTCCGTCCTGATCACCAGCTTTATCATCTACGCCTTTGGAGAAGTCATTGGGCTTCTCCAGGACATCAAGACCAACACCGCCAAAACGGCGCGGCGCGTCCACAGTGCCGGCAGTGATCCTGACAACGGGGACCTAGAACTCCTGCCAGACGGTTCTGTCCCCGCTGGCGGTGCAACATCAGCAGACTCTGCAGCCCTCGATGAATCCCTGATTCTGGCCAAGCGCCACCGGGACTCCATGATCTTCTATGTGATCGTGGGCAGCGTGCTGATGATCCTGCTGTTCTTTGTGTTCATCGGACTGGGTCTTTAGCCGTTTTTAACCACTTTTCTTTTTCGGATAAACGCGAACAGCCGGTCTTCTGCTTTCTGCATAACGTGGGGCCCGCAGTGGCTCTAACACTTCAGCCGGTGGCTTCTGATCCACCGCGCTCGCACTTTTCTGCAGACAGTGGCCTCAGAGCGCTCCGCACAGATAATAACCCCCCGCAGAACCCCAATGACTTGACATTCTGCCGGGGGCCGAGGGACGGATGCCGGATGGCGCTGATCGAGTTTACAGAGTCACCTGGTTGCGTCCGTTCTGTTTGGATCGATAGAGGTTTTCATCAGACTTGTGAACCATTGCTTCCCAGCCGCCTTCTCCCCCATCGGCAATGGTCGCCACCCCAAAACTGGCGGTGACGGGTGTCTCGTCAAAGAACGGGTGCTCTTCCATGGCCTGGCGCAGCCGGTTGGCCACGGCACCGGCCTCCTGCAGGCCGGTCTCTGGAAGAAGGATCAGAAATTCCTCTCCGCCCCAGCGGGCGACCGCATCCTGTCTGCGGACCGTCTCCCGGAGCACCAGTCCGGTTTCCTTCAGGACCCGGTCCCCGGTACTGTGGCCAAACCGGTCATTGACGTCCTTGAAATGGTCCAGATCAAGCATGATGACACTGGCCGGACTGCCGTAACGCTGGTGGCGTTCCACTTCCCTTTCGAGCAGGTCCACCATCCGGTGCCGGTTGTACAGACCGGTCAGTTTATCTGTGGTGGCCATCCGTTTCAGCTGTTTTTGCTTCACATCATAGATGAGCGTCGACACCACAAGCATCAGGACCAGAAGGGTTACCAGAACCAGATCCCGGAAAAGGCCCCCTTCCGTGAAGATGTTTGCTCCGTCAATCTCATTGATCCCCACCAGATAAGCCACCGGCTGACCCGAAATGTTTTCAATGGCCAGGAAGTTCATCAGGTACTGCTGCTGCTCTTCCTCAACGATCGTATTGAAGCTTTCCCAGTCATCGATGCGGCCTCTGTGTTCAGCCACCGTATTCCGGATCAGACCTGAATCAAGCACACTCAGCCTGCAGCCACCAGAGAGATGCCGGTCTTCTTCGATGGCCAGATCCAGGAGAAACCCCGGGAAAAACGGCGCCGGAGCGTAATTGTCCTGGTTGTCGTCAAACACCGTGGACCGGACCACCCCTTCGTCAATGACAAAGGTCAGGTCAACTTCCGGATAAAGCCCTCCCATTACGGTCATCAGGGAACCAAGGGAGACGGACACCTCCACCGTCCCCAGGTGCTCCTCCCCGCGGATCAGCGGGTAGACAAACCGATACCCGTTGAAAATCCGCCCTTCCTCAAACCCAAAGACGTACCGCTTTTCCTCATTGGCCAGACGGACCGTCTCCCGGACGGAAAACAGATTGTCCCCATACTGTTCCGGCGCGTGAAAGCGCAGAAAGCTGTCCCCGTTGGGCCGGTGAAAATGGAGCTGGCGGAAATCGTATTCTGTCATCAGGGCGTAATCGTCCTGCAGCAGACGGTAGAGTTCCTGGCGGACATTGTCCCGGTCCCGGTCGTCTCCCCGGACCGCCCGCTCCAGGAGCGTCATCACCTCGTCCCGACTGACCGCCGTACGAAAGACATACTCGGAAAATGTCTCGTACATCCGCAGGGTGGTATACACTTTCGATTCAAACGACTCCAGCTCCGCGTTCAGGTAGGAGGCCCGCTTCTGCCGGTAATCCTCGGTCAGAAACAGCACAATGCTCGTCCACAGGAGGATGGCCACAAGGATCAGCAGCAGCCATTTCCGGTAGCGCATGATCAGTGATCTGAATTTTCCGTTGCTGTTCATGGTTTGTTGTCCCTTTCTACTTATGCGATACACACACCCGTTCGTCCCGGGCATTCTTCTACCGACAGGACCGGCGCTTCCCAAATGACACCCAGTACCAGCAATACGGGTTCTGCCATGAACCGACACTTGGTGTTCTATGCATGGCGTCCACCCGGGATTTCCGAACAATGCGGAACAGACTCCCGCTCCAGACCCCGACAAACAGAGGAACCGGATCCGGATCAAACTGCGTCCCGGCACACTGGCGATCCGCGAAAACGGACATGCCATCGCCATATACAATTTATGTTCGGCCCCTGCGCGCGATTTGTTAATGTTCTTGTGGCCGATTCCGTGCTGCAACTGCAAACGCATCCCGCTGAAAAACACAGAATAACAGCAAAGGACTGCCTGCGCCGAGATTCC
>SKMO01000179.1 GCA_007121025.1 Bacillota bacterium
ATGGGATTATAGCACAGTTGCATTTGCTACCAGCCACTCACAGGGGTTTTTTCGCAGGAATTCCAGCCCGTCTGGGGTACTCCCGGGGCGTCTGGCTCACTTTGCGAATCAGGATAACCGAACGCTCTTCGGCAATCCCCGGCAACTGATAGGTTTTGACAGACTCAACCTTCCCTCCTAGCAGCCGAAGGGCCCGGGCAGAATCATGCACTTCATCATCAACACCGGCTCCCTTGGCAGACGCCAGCCGTCCGCCCACCCGCAAAAGCGGAAGAGCAAATTCCAGAAGCACCGGGAGATAAGCCACCGCCCGGGCCAGAACCAGGTCAAACGTCCCTCTGTACCGGGGATCCTGGCCGGCGTCCTCCGCCCGCGAATGTAAATAATACACGCCGTCCATGCCTATTGTGCCGGCCGCAGACTCAATAAACCGGAGTTTCTTGCCTGTCGCATCAAGGAAGACCATCTCAGCGCCAGGGTGCATGATTTTCAGCGGCATTCCAGGAAATCCCCCACCCGTTCCCAGGTCCAGAACGCGTTGCCCTTCATTCATTTCTGCCAGTGCCCCAATATGAAGGGAATCGAGCAAATGCTTGACCTTTATATCTTGCTCATCGCGGATCGCCGACAGGTTGAGCTGTTGGTTCGTTTTCTGAAAAAGAGTCAGGAACGTTTCCATCTGTTGAACGTGTTGTGTGTCCAGTGCCATATTGCAATCGCGAAAAAACTGTTCCAATGATGTCACGGCGTGTCACTCCTTCGATGTTTTTCCAGGTGAACGAGCAGCACACTGATGTCCGCCGGCGTAATGCCCGCCATCCGGGACGCCTGCCCAATGGACACGGGACGCATGGCTTCCAGCTTCTGGATCGCCTCCAGTGTGAGCCCACGGACCTGTTCGTATCGCAGATTGTCAGGAATCCTTTTCCGTTCAAGGTTTCTGAATCGCTCCACCTGTTCCTGCTGCTTTTTGAGATACCCTTCAAACTTGATCTGCAACTCCACCTGCTCCTGTTCTTCCAGACTCAGAATCTCATCGGGAGGAAAGAGCCCTGCGATGAGTTGGTAGCTCACTTCTGGGCGTTTCAAGAGCTCATAGGCCCGCAGTGCCTGCTTCAGTTGTGTGGACCCGGCGCTGTGCAGGGCACTGTCCACCCCCCCAGAATCAGGAGATACCGTCAGTTCCCGCAAGCGGGAAAGCTCACGGCTGACCTGTTGCTGTTTGTGCAGGTAGGATTGGTAACGTTCCTTGGAAATCAGCCCCAGCTCATAACCCAAGGGGGTCAGGCGCATATCTGCATTGTCCTGGCGCAGAAGAAGCCTGTACTCCGATCGTGCAGTGAACATCCGGTAAGGCTCATCTGTTCCTTTGGTGATCAGGTCATCAATGAGAACACCGATGTAACTGCTGCTTCGGTCAAGGATGACCGGGGACTGGCCAAGGCTCTTTCTGGCCGCATTGATTCCAGCCACAAGCCCCTGGGCTGCCGCCTCTTCGTAACCGGACGTTCCGTTGATCTGGCCCGCAGTGTATAACCCGGGAATGTTTTTCAGTTCCAACGTGGGACCGAGCTGCGTGGGGTCCACATAGTCATATTCAATGGCGTAACCCGGCCGGATCATTTCCGCCCGCTCCAGTCCGGGAATTGTTTTGAGCAGTTCATACTGGATGTCCAGCGGCAGACTGGTGCTCAACCCCTGGATATACATCTCCGTGGATTCCAGGCCTTCCGGTTCCACAAAAATCTGATGGGTTTCCTTGTGCGGAAAACGCGTCACCTTGTCTTCAATGGAGGGGCAGTACCGGGGACCTCGTCCCTCAATCATGCCCGAAAACAACGGCGAGCGGTGTATGTTCTGCTCAATAATCCGATGGGTTTCCGGACGGGTATACGTCAGATAGCACGGGACCATGGGAAACAGGCGCGTCTGCTTATCAAATGAAAAGTGAAACTCCCCCTCGTGGGAAGGTTGAATCTCCATCCGATCGAAATCGATGGTGCGCCGGTCCAGCCTCGGCGGGGTCCCTGTTTTGAACCGGCCCGTTCGCACACCACGGCTGTTCAGTGTCTGGGTAAACCCTTCGACAGAGTGTTGTCCGTTGGGCCCCCCGGGGACAAACATTTCTCCCAGGATAATCCTGCCCTTCAGATAGGTCCCACCGGTCACCACAATCTGTGATGCATGATAAACAGCACCCTCCATGGTTTGCACGGCGCAAACAGCCCCGTCTTCTGCAAACAAGAGTCCGGTGACTGTACCCTGACGAAGATGCAGGCCCGGTTGATTGGCCACCACAGCCCGCATCCGGGCGCTGTAGGCTCCTTTGTCGACCTGTGCCCGCAACGCCCGCACAGCCGGGCCTTTTCGGGTATTCAGCATCCTGATCTGAATGGTGGTCTGGTCGGTCACTTTGGCCATCTCACCCCCCAGAGCATCGATCTCCCGGGTCAGGTGTCCTTTAGCCGGCCCCCCGATCGATGGGTTACAGGGAAGCAGGGCCATATTCTCGATGCTCATGGTCAACAGGAGGGTGCCAGCCCCCAGTCTGGCTGCCGCCAATGCCGCTTCACAGCCGGCATGTCCGCCTCCGATGACAATCACATCATATGTCTCTTCGTAAAAATGCATCCTTTCACCTACTTCCCAATGCAAAACTCTGAAAAGATCCGGTCAAACAGATCCTCCGTCAGGTGCTTTCCGGTAATCTGGTTGACCTCTTCCCAGGCGCTCCGCAGGTCAATGCTCAAAAAATCGGCAGGCAACCCGTCTTCCAGACCGGCGAGGTACGCGTCCAGATGTTCTGTCGCCTGATTTAACAGCATAAAGTGGCGCTTACGCGTCACAGTACGGCGACTGATGTGGTGTTCCTGCAGCTGTACCTTTGTGCGGATCATGGCACTGAGCCGCTCGAAGCCATGCTTTTCACGGGCAGAGATGGCAATCTCGCCCGCCTCCGGAGGGACCGGAGTCAGGTCCTGTTTGTTCCAAACCCGAAAATAGGGTTTCCCGCTGTCCTGCAGGTAGCGCTCAATGTCCCTGTCTTCCGGGGTGATTCCTGTGGTGCTATCCAACAGGAGAATGACCAGATCGGCCTCTTCGATGGACGCTCTGCTTTTGTCCACGCCAATGCGCTCAACTGCGTCTTCCGTGTCGCGGATTCCCGCTGTATCGATGATCCTTAAAAGCATGCCATCCATGTTCAGCAATTCTTCGATGGTGTCTCGGGTTGTTCCGGGGATCTCGGTAACGATGGCCCGGTTTTCCCGCAGTAAACTGTTCAGCAGGCTGGATTTCCCCACGTTTGGTTTTCCGGCGATCACGGTCCGGATCCCTTCCCGGACCAGTTTACCCTGGTGGTAGCTGGCCGTCAGGTCGCGCAGCTGGTCCCGGATCTCTTCCACCGTACGGGTTAAATCCTCTTCAGGCAGAACATCGATTTCATCTTCCGGGAAATCGAGGGTGGCCTCCAGATGGGCAATCAACGTCAAAAGACGGTCTCCCAGCTCATTAATCTCCTCGGACAACCCCCCCTGAAGATGCTGTGCCGCCAACGCCAGCCCCCGGTCTGAAGTCGACTGGATCACATCGATAATCGATTCTGCCTGGATCAGATCCAGTTTTCCGTTTAGAAACGCACGACGGCTGAACTCCCCCGGTTGCGCCGGAACGGCTCCACCGCGGATCAGTGCGTCCAGGATCCGTTCCTGAACAAAATAACCACCGTGACAATGGATTTCCACCACATCCTCGCCTGTGAAACTGTGTGGTCCTTTCATATAAACGGCCATCACCTGATCGAGCAGCTGCTCACGGTCGTAACACTCCCCCAGAATCAGTTGGTGTGACACCGGATTGTCCCATGCGCCCAAGCGGCGTGGCTTGAACATCGGCTTGACGATTTCAAGACTCCGGGGGCCGCTGATTCGGAGAATGCCGATTCCACCCTCTCCGGAGCCCGTGGCAATGGCTGCAATTGTCTGTTCCATGGGTCCTCCTCGTCAAAAAAAGCCCAGTGGCAAACTGGGCGTGGTTGTTAGTGGTTTTTCTTCTTCAGTGAGATGACGACCTTGCGGTACGGCTCCTCACCTTCGCTGCTGGTGTAGACATAGGGATCATCCTGCAAAGCGGTATGGATCACACGCCGTTCCTGGGGATTCATTGGTTCCAACACCACTCGGCGATTGGTTTTCTTCGCTTTACGGGCCAGTTTGCCGGCCAGACGTTGCAACGTCTCCTGGCGTTTAGACCGATACCCCGATACATCAAGGATGATGTGGGTTTTTTCCCCCACCCTTTTATTGGTGGCCAGATTCACAAGGTACTGGAGTGCATCCAGGGTTTCTCCACGTCTCCCGATCAGGATCCCGAGGTGTTCCCCACTCAGATTCAAATAGGTATACTCCCCTTTTTCCTCGATGGCAACAGCCGGGTCGACACCCAGTTCGGCAAACACCTTGTCCAAAAACTCTTTGGCAATCAGATTTTTGCTGACCTTCTCTTTCATGGTCAGTCGTACTGAAGCCTCTCTTGCCCCAAGGACGCCAAACAACCCGGTTTTGCCTTCATCCAGAACTTCAATATCAACTTCGTCCCGAAATGCTTTCAGTTGTTTTAGCCCTTGTTCGACAGCTTCATCCGCTGATTTTCCCGTGACTACAACTTCCTTCATTATTTGGCTGTCTCCTCTCCGACTTTAGATTGGATCGTTCCCTTGATCACCAGCTGTTCAAACACACTTACAATGTTAAACGATAGCCAGTACAATGCAAGTCCGGCTGGAAAGGTTCTGGAGATCCATCCCATAAACACGGGCATGATGTACAGCATGGTCTTTTGCTGGCTGGAAACATCCCCGGCCATAGACACCTTTTGTTGTAAAAAAGTTGAAAGCCCGGCAAGAATGGGCAGAATCCACAAATCCGGCTCACCCAGATTCCCCACCCAAAGAAAACTTGCGCCAAGCTCTGGTACAAAATACGCCCGCATTGCATTAAACAAACCGATAATAATGGGGAACTGAATGAGTAGCGGAAGACAGGAGGCCATTGGATTGACCTTCTTTTCCTGATACAGCTTCGCTACTTCCACGTTCATTTTTTCTTTGTCCTTGGCGTACTTTTTCTGGATTTCTTTGATTTCTGGCTGTATTTCCTGCATTGCCTTCATCGATTTGGTCTGCAGTCTGGTCAGGGGAAACATCACCAGTTTCACCAGAACCGCCAGCATAACGATGGCAATGCCGTAATTGGCAATGCCCACCGTTACCGTTATCCCATAGAGGGATTCGATTAACCATAAAAAAAACTCTCGCATGCATGCCTGCCGAAGCAGTTCACCTCCTTAGGGGTAGTCTACTCCTCCATGAGAAAATGGATTGCACCTCAATACCCTCCAGATGGCTTTGCCTGTTCCCCTGACCGGACCATACTTTCTGATGGCGCCGATCGCGTAGTGTGAGCAGGACGGATAATACTTGCATCTGGGACGCAAAAAAGGTGAAATGACTTTCTGATAAAACCGGATTGGAGCAATCAGTATTGATTCAATCATGACTCTCACATTCTTTTATCAGCTTTTTCTCTGTCAGTAGAGAAATAAATTCGTTTTCGAGATTTAAAAACTTGGTGTTCCCCGCAGCTGTCCGGGCCACCATGATCAGGTCGTAACCGTCTAGCAGGCGGTGGTGATGCAGACGGACTGTCTCCCGCAGTCTGCGTTTGACCCGGTTGCGCTCCACTGCATTTCCGATTTTCTTCGACACTGAAAACCCATAGCGGTTATGATCCAGTCCGTTTCGCCGCAGGTAAATCACCATGAACTTTCCGACAGCTTTGTCGCCTTTTCCGTATATGGCATGAAACAATTTCCCGTTGGTCAGTCGCAAATTCCGTCTCAACATACATTCCTCCAACTGTGCCATATAGTAAAAGGCCACTTTCGCGGCCTATACTGTCAATCTTTTTCTGCCTTTTGCTCTTCTGCGATTAATGATGTTCCGGCCGCCCGGTGTGCTCATTCGACTGCGAAACCCATGCACTTTCTTGTGCTTGCGTTTATTCGGCTGATACGTTCTTTTCATCTGACTTCCCCTCCTCACGGCTAAACTGTCCAAATTTCCATAGACATATGGATAAATTATACAAACCAAAGGTTCCCTTGTCAACAAAAACCCTCTTTCCTGCCTGTGGATAATTTTATCCTTATACACAGTTTTCGGCAAGGTCTTCTGTTGAAGTTGTGGATAGTTTTTGATATTATATGGCTACCTCGAACATCACCATTTTCTGAGGGACTGCCATCCTGGCCAATACGCCCCCGAGCCAGAGAATTCCGGCTCCTTCGCCGCTTTTCAAAAGCTTCACCATATCGACCGCTGATGTCTTTTCCTTTTACCGTCACTGCTGTGTACGGATTTGTAGATAATCGATGGGAAAGATCAGTTTTTTTATTTTATCCACAGCCTTTTTCCCCAGAATTGTGGATTCGGAGGTTTCAATGACACACACAGACCAATCCCAGCTCAATGAAATATGGGACACCGCCTTGTCCATGATCAGTGAAGACATTCCTGAAGCCACCTTTAAGACTTGGTTTGACGCCACAGAACTCATTGAGTTTTCTGACAATATCGCCGTGGTTTCCTGCCACAACGATTTTGCAGCCACCTGGCTTTACGAACGTTTCAGCAATCTGATCACCGGAATACTGGAAAACATTCTTAAAGCAACCATCGAGGTCCGGTTTATTCCTGTTGATTCCGATGATTACCTCCAGTACAGACACAACCGTTCCACCTCGTCCGGGTCAACAGCAACCACAGAGCGGTTGGTCCGCCGCGAACCAACCGCTTCCGGCACCAAAAAGCATTTGCCCTCCTATTTGCAGGCCAAATACACATTTGATTCTTTTGTTGTTGGAAACAGCAACCGGTTTACCCATGCAGCTTCCCTTGCAGTGGCAGAGACTCCGGCAAAAGCCTACAATCCACTGTTTATCTATGGCGGTGTTGGCCTGGGAAAAACGCATCTGATGCATGCCATCGGCCATCACGTCCTGAACCGGAACCCGGAAGCAACCGTGTTGTACGTCTCCACCGAAAAATTTACAAATGAACTGATTAATTCCATTAAAAACGATTCCACTGAAAAGTTTCGGAACAAGTACCGCAACATCGATGTTCTCCTTGTGGACGATATCCAGTTTCTGGCCAAAAAAGAAAGTACACAGGAGGAGTTTTTCCACACATTCAACGCGCTTCACGAAGCGAACAAACAGATTGTCATCTCCAGTGACCGTCCTCCAAAGGATATTCCCACCCTGGAAGACCGATTGAAATCCCGTTTTGAATGGGGACTGATCACGGACATACAGGCCCCTGATTTTGAGACCCGGGTCGCCATTCTCCGGAAGAAAGCCGATCTCGAGGATTTCACACTGACCGATGAGGTCTTGTCCTCAATTGCAGACCGCATCCGTTCCAACATCCGGGAACTTGAAGGCGCACTGGTCCGGGTGATGGCCTATGCCCGCATCAACCAGATTGATTTTCCGGACATCAACGATGACATTGTTGAAGTGGCTCTCAAGGACATCATTCTCGCCAACAAAAACAAGAAAATCGACATTGAGCGGATCATCGAAGTGGTCAGTGAGTATTATGGAATCAGGATCGAAGAGTTTCGCAGCAAAAAGCGGACCCGTTCCATCGCCTATCCCAGGCAAATCGCCATGTTCCTCAGCCGGGAAATGACCGAACTGTCACTGCCTAAAATCGGCGAGGAATTTGGCGGCAGAGACCACACCACAGTGATGCATGCCTGTGAAAAAATCGGAGCTGAGTCGCGCAGCGATGATGATCTCAAAAACATCATCCGAACCCTGGAAAAACAGATCAAATCCTGCTGATGTGGATAAGACGGATTACTTATCCCTGTTTTCCACAGGTTTTCCACAGGGTGCAATCCTGCTGTCCCTTGTTTTCCTTTTTCTTTTGCACAGTATACACACCCCTTACTACTAAGACTATAAAGAATAGATAAAGAGGAGACCATTATGAGATTTTCGATTAACCAATCCGCTTTCATGAACGGCGTCGGAACAGTCCAACGCGCCATCTCCACAAAAAATGTTCTGCCCCCCATCTTATCCGGGATTTATATTGAGGCTTCCGGTGATCATCTGGTTTTGCGGGCCACGGATCTGGAGATAGGCATTGAATGTGTCATTGCGGCCAATGTGCACTCGGAAGGAGCGGTCGTGCTTCCTGCACGGCATTTTGTGGAAATCGTGCGGAAGCTGCCGGAAATCGAAATTCTCTTTGAAGAGGCGGATAACGGGCAGGTTCGAATCGGTTACGGGAAATCGGAGATTCTGTTGAATGCATATGATGCGGATGAATTTCCGACCTTGCAGGATTTTGACGAACAGTCGACACTGACGCTGAACACCCATGATGTTGTATCCGCAATTCGCAATGTGTCGATCGCAGCGTCATCCGATTACTCAAGACCGATTTTCACCGGTGTTCTGTTTGAAGTGTCCGGAAACAGGATCCGGCTGGTGGCAACAGACACGCACCGTCTGGCCTATACTGAAATCGAGCTGGAGGAAGAAAGTCAACAGGACCCGTTGTCTTTGATCATTCCAAACAGAAGCCTGACTGAATTAACAAAAATTTTAAACCCGGACGAAGAGCAGGTCCGCGTGGTGATCAATGAAAACAAGATTTTGTTTGAAACAGCACAGATGAAAATCACATCCCGCCTGATTGAAGGGAAATTTGTGAATTACCGGCAGGTCATTCCGGAAGGGTTCAGCACCCGTGTCCGAATGCTCAGAAAGCCGTTCCATGATTCTCTGGACCGGGCATCCTTGATGTCCAGGGATGATCTGTCCAAAAAGAAACTCAACACCGTTAAACTGGCCATTTCGGAATCGGTGATGGAAATTTCCTCCCGCTCCTCGCAAATCGGTGCCCTGGAAGAAGAAATTCCGGTACATCTCGAGGGAGATCCGTTGGACATTGGATTCAACGCAAAATATATTTTAGATGTCCTTCGGGTTATGGACAGTGAAGAAATTGTGATGGAACTGACATCACCGCTGAGCCCGGGAATCATCCGTCCAGCCCAGGGCGACGATAAGACACTGTTTCTGGTGTTGCCAATCCGACTGGGTTAATGCGATGAAAACAATTGAAATTCATACAGAGGAAATCCGGCTGGATCAGTTCTTGAAATGGGCTAATCTGGTGTCTTCCGGAGGAGAAGCCAAAATGCTGATTGTGGATGGAATGGTCAGGATCAATGGGGAGGTCATCACCAGCAGAGGAAAGAAAATCAGGCCGGGAGATGAACTGGACATTGAAGGCTTGGAGGAGACGCTAAAGGTGGAACGGGCCGTTTGAGGCGCCGGGGACGAATATGAAACTGGAACGGATTTTTCTGCAGAACTACGCGAACTATGAAAGTCAGGATTACGCCACAGACCGAATGCTCAATGTGCTGGTGGGAGAAAATGCTCAGGGAAAAACAAATCTTCTGGATGCGATTTATTATCTCAGCAGGGGATCATCCGGACGGTATGGCCGGGACGCAGACATCATCCGCTGGGGAAATGGATTCTTTCGGCTCCGGGCGCTTGTCCGGAGTCACGAAATGACCCGGGACATCACCATTTCCTATACCCAGGGAAAAAAGGCGGTCAGCGTGGACGGAAATGCGTTGCGCAGCAATGCTCAGCTCATGGGTGTTTTCAACACGGTTCTTTTTTCGCCGGATGATCTTGCCATGGTGAAGGGAAGTCCGGAACGGCGCCGAAAATACCTGGACGATGAACTGATGCAGACGGATCCGACCTATTATGGGGATGTTTACCGGTATCGAAAAATTCTTCAGCAACGCAACAATGTGTTGAAAAAAATCAGAGCCGGGCAAAAAGAAGAGCACCTTTTGGATGTTCTGGATGAACAACTGGCCGGAGTTGGGATGTCACTGACACGCAGACGGATGGACATGGCCGAGAGGATCCGGCCTCTGGCACGGCTGGTCCAGCGTAGAATGACCGCCGGGGAGGAAGAACTGGACATTGAGTATTTATGCTCATCGCGGAGGCAACCCCGGAACAAAGGTGAAACCATCTGTGAGGAGACGTTTCTTGAACTGTTGAAAGAATCCCGTGCGGAAGACGTGGGCCGGGGATTTACCGGATACGGACCGCACCGGGACGACCTGATGACCCTGATCAATGGTGCAGATGCCCGAATTTCCGGATCTCAGGGCCAGCAGCGGACCGTTGCCCTGAGTCTGAAAATTGCCGAGATCGAGTTTCTGAAAGCACAAACCGGTGAAGTCCCGGTTCTTTTGCTGGACGATGTCCTGTCGGAACTGGACGGTGGAAGGCGAAAGAAACTGCTGGAAACCGTCAGTGACAATATTCAGACATTCATCACCTGTACTGAACTGGAACACTTGGATCCACAGTTGATCGGGCGGGCCGCGGTGAGCAGAATCCGACAGGGGAAAGTTGAATAAGGGCGCGGAAATGTCATTTTCCGGTGTCCTTTTTTGTTTCCCGAAAAATGTGATATAATTTATAAGGTTATAACTTCTGAAAAAGCAGGAAATGAGGGTGGATGATGACAGAAAAGAAAGCGGCTAACGTGATGGGCTATGATGCCAGCCATATCCAGGTCCTGGAAGGATTGGAGGCAGTCCGAAAAAGACCGGGTATGTATATTGGAACGACGAGCATTCGGGGACTGCATCACCTGGTTTACGAAATTGTGGACAACAGCATCGATGAGGCACTGGCAGGCCATTGCGATCGGATCCATATTCATATTGCCAGGGACAATGTGGTAACGGTCACTGACAATGGACGGGGAATTCCGGTGGACATTCATCCGAAAATGAAAAAACCGGCAGTGGAAGTGGCGCTGACCGTTCTTCATGCCGGTGGAAAATTCGGTGGTGGTGGATACAAAGTCTCCGGTGGTTTGCATGGCGTGGGGATGTCTGTGGTCAATGCCCTCTCGGAATGGCTTGAAGTGAAAGTCAGGCGGGATGGAAACATCTACAAACAGTGCTTCTCCAGGGGGAAAACGACATCGAAGCTCGAAGTTGTCGGAAAAGCGTCAGGAACCGGTACGGAGATCCAGTTCCTGGCCGATGATCAGATTTTTGAAACGCTGTCGTATGAATTTGACTCAATGTCCCACCGGTTCCGCGAGCTTTCCTACCTGAACAAGGGGCTTAAAATCACCATTGAGGATGATCGCACAGGACAAAAAGAACAGTTCCAGCACGATGGGGGAATTGTGGATTTCGTCAAGCATCTCAATAAAAACAAAGGGAATCTGTTTAACCGGCCCATCTACATGCATGATGAAAAGAACGATGTGGATGTTGAAGTCGCCATGGGGTATCATGACGGTTATATCGAGACCCTTCTTTCCTATGCAAACAACATTCCCACCACGGAAGGGGGAATGCATGAAGTTGGATTCAAGACAGCCCTGACCCGGGTCGTCAACGATTATGGAAAACGAAAAGGTCTGGTTAAGGAAGACAAGGTCAAGCTTACGGGAGAGGATATACGGGAAGGCCTGACAGCCGTGATCAGCGTGAAGGTGAAAAACCCCCAGTTTGAAGGACAGACCAAAACAAAACTGGGCAACAGTGAGGCCAGAAGCATTGTGGAGAGTGTTATGGGTGAACACTTGTCCATGTTTTTGGAAGAAAACCCGACCGTGGCCAAGAAAATCGTGGACAAAGCAATTACGGCCTCCCGGGCGCGGGAAGCCGCGAAAAAAGCCCGTGAACTGACCCGCCGAAAGAGTGCGCTTGAGATTTCCTCTCTTCCAGGGAAACTGGCAGACTGTTCCATCAAGGATCCCTCCATGTGCGAAATATACGTGGTGGAGGGAGATTCCGCCGGGGGCTCAGCCAAAATGGGAAGAGACCGTTCGTTTCAGGCCATCCTCCCACTGAAGGGGAAAATCATCAATGTGGAAAAGGCCCGGATCGACAAGATTCTCAATAATGATGAGATTCGGGCGTTGATCACAGCCCTGGGGACATCCATTGGCGATGAGTTCAACATTGAGAAGGCCCGGTACCATAAAATCATCATCATGACAGACGCTGATGTGGACGGATCACACATCCGGACACTGCTGTTGACCTTCCTTTACCGGTACATGAAACCGCTGATTGAACAGGGGTTTGTGTACATTGCCCAGCCCCCACTGTTCAAGATCAAAAAAGGCCGGCGGGAAGTGTACGTCTATTCCGAGAGGGAACTGGAAAAAACACTGGATGAACTGGGCCGGGAAGGTTTCAGTATGCAGCGCTACAAAGGTCTTGGTGAAATGAATCCGGACCAACTCTGGGACACCACCATGGATCCGGATAAACGGACGCTTCTGCAGGTGGACATCGAAGACGCCCTTGAAGCGGATGAAATTTTCACCATTCTGATGGGAGACAAGGTGGAACCGCGGAAAGAGTTCATTCAGAACAATGCAGCAAACGTCAAGAACCTGGACATATAGCAGGCTCCTCCGGGAGTCTGTTTTCCGGAAATGGGGACCAGCCGAACATGAATGTGATCTCAGCCGAAAACATATCGAAGTCCTATGGCGAACGGGTTCTCTTCCGGAATATTTCGTTTGGTCTGGAGGAAGGGAAAAAAGCCGCACTGGTCGGGTTGAACGGAACCGGAAAAACCACTCTGTTGAATGTCCTGTCAGGGCGTGATGTCCCGGAGCAGGGGCAGGTGATCATTCCCGGCCGGATCGTTTCAGAGGTTCTGGAACAGAATCCGCGCTTTGAGCCTGATCTGACGATCCTGGAGCAGATTTTCAAGGGTACGAGCGATGATCTTCAGTTGATCAGGGAGTATGAGTATGCACTGGAACAGCTGTCACAGGAAGATACAAGCCAGCTGTGGCAATCCAGGCTGAATGAATTGACCCGCCAGATGGAACACCGGGATCTCTGGACGCTGGAGACGGAAGCCAAGAGCATATTGAATCGTTTGGGGATCCGGGAAACGGATCGCCGGATGGGGGACTTGTCTGGCGGGGAATTAAAGCGGGTGTTTCTTGCCGGAGCACTGATCCGCCCTGCGGATCTGCTGATTCTCGACGAGCCAACCAATCATCTGGACAGCGAAACGATCGACTGGCTGGAAAACGTGTTGTCACAGCGCCGAACCACGCTTTTAATGGTGACGCACGATCGATACTTTCTGGACCGGGTGACGGACGTCATTTTCGAACTGTCCGGCGGAAGTCTGTACCGGTGCGACGGCAATTTTTCGGTGTATCTGGAGGAACGGGCCCGACGGGAACAAATGTTTGAACAACAGAATGAAAAGCACAAGAAGCTTCTGAAAAGCGAGCTCCAATGGATACGAAGTGGTGTTCAGGGCCGTGGCACCCGACAAAAAGCCCGGGTTCAGCGTTTTGAAACCTTGAGAAACGATGTGCGCACAGGGCAAAATCGTGAACTGTCCCTGGATTTCCGACAGACACGGCTGGGCAAAAAGATCCTGATTCTGGACCGGGTCACCAAAGCATACGACGAACCGCTTATCCGGGATTTTTCCTACCAGTTCAAGCGGGGGGACCGGATTGGCATTGTCGGTCCCAACGGCAGCGGAAAAACCACGCTCCTTGATCTGATTGCCGGCCAGGTTGAGCCTGATGCGGGCAGTGTGATTCGGGGGGAAACGTTGAACGTTGGCTATTTCAGACAAGCCGACGAGAGCATGGACTCCCAGGAAACGATCCTGTCCTGGCTGGAAGCAGATCGCCGCGTGATCATTGATTCGTCAGGAAAGGAAGTGACGGCGGCGGGCCTTCTGGAACGGTTCTTGTTTTCCCGGGATCGGCACTGGCAGCCGATTGGGACGCTGTCAGGAGGAGAAAGACGGCGGCTGGCTCTGCTGAAAGTGTTGATGGGAGCGCCCAATATGCTTCTGCTGGATGAGCCCACCAATGATCTGGACCTGGACACCCTGATGGTTCTGGAAGACTATCTTGAAGCCTATGCGGGTGTTCTCATCATGGTCTCTCATGACCGGTTTTTTCTTAATAAGCTGGCCGACCAGATGTTTTCTTTTGACGGTCAGGGCAAGATCCAGCGGATCAGTGGAAACTACGATGACTTTGTTGCCTTTCGGAAAAAGCGGGCGCCCGGTTCGGATGAGGGGAAACATGATTCCTCCGGAAAACGCATGGCGCTTGATTCGAACAGGCCGGGCGGCCGGAAATTAACGTACAGTGAATCGCTGGAATATGCCTCCATTGAAGCGGACATTGAACAGCTGGAGGCGGCGCTCAGGGAAGCGGATGAACGGTTGGTGCAACTGGCGACGGATTATCAGGCCCTTCAGGAGGCGCAGGCACTTCGAAGTCGTTTGGAAGCGGCACTGGAAGACAAAATGGTCCGTTGGATGGAACTGGCCGGAAAAGCGGAAGAGGGTGTCAGATAATGGGAACCGGAAAACTGGAAACAAACGAATTGGAGCGGCTGGTGTTCCCCCATTGCGGGGTGAAGCGGCCGGAGACCGTGATTGGTCCGGCAGTGGGAGA
The DNA here is from genome assembly GCA_007121025.1 of Bacillota bacterium. Classification (GTDB taxonomy): domain Bacteria; phylum Bacillota; class TC1; order TC1; family UBA5767; genus SKMO01. The sequence goes on from SKMO01000179.1 coordinate 14,603, forward strand.
GGATTCCTGTGCACTGGATCTGGGCGGAGACCTGGTGGTGCTGACCACAGATCCGATTACCGGAGCACAGACAGATGGGGGCTGGCTGGCCATCCAGGTCTCATGTAACGATCTGGCCGCCACTGGCGCAGATCCTGTGGCCATCCTTCTGACCATTCTGTTGAAAGACGGCTCGGATGCTGCGGAGGCCAGGGAGATTATGAAATCGGCAGAACGGGCTGCCCGGGAACTGAATGTTCAGATCGTGGGAGGTCATACCGAAATTACCCGGGGTTTGCCGGAGCACATTGTCTCGGTGACAGCTGTGGGCAGAGCGACAAAAGAACAGCTGGTCAGCACGGCCGGTGTCCGTCCCGGCGACCAGCTGGTGCTGACCAAAGGGGCGGGCATCGAAGGAACGGCCATTTTCTGCTGGGATTACCCCGTGGAGGTGGAAGCAGCCATCGGTGCGGAGCTGGCCGAACAGGGTCGGTCGTTTTCTCAGAAAATCAGTGTGGTGCCGGATGCGCGGATTGCCCGAAACGTGGGTGTGCATTCCATGCACGACGTAACGGAAGGCGGTGTGCTCGGCGGTGCTTATGAAATGGCGCAGGGTGCCGGACTGGGACTGACGATACGGCAGGACGCCATTTTGGTGTCCCCCCCAACCCGTGCGTTGTGCGACGCTTTGAAGCTTGATCCCCTGAAGCTGATCTCCAGCGGATCCCTGTTGATCGCGACCCCACGGGGAAAACAGGTGGTGGATGCGTTGGAACTGGAGGGCATTCAGGCAGCGGTGATCGGGGAATTTCACCGGGAAGAACAAATGGAGCTGATCACCGGCGGTCGGACAATCCGAATTGAACCGCCGGAAGGCGACGAACTCTGGGTGGGGAAAGCGCACCTGGACAGAGTAGACGCAAACGACGCACCGGCCATTATTCGGCAGGAAAGCGCCGCTAAAGACAGGGAGTGACAGAATTGGCAGAATATTCTCATGGAAAAATGCTTCAGGTGAAACTGGAAGACGAAATGAAGCGGTCCTACATCGATTACGCCATGAGCGTGATTGTGGGCCGGGCGCTTCCCGATGTGCGCGACGGGTTAAAACCCGTGCACCGACGGATCCTGTTTTCGATGAATGAAACCGGAATGACGTCGGAAAAGCCCCACAAAAAATCGGCATGGGTTGTCGGTGACGTGCTGGCTAAATACCATCCCCATGGAGATTCAGCGGTTTATGACACGATGGTTCGGATGGCGCAGGACTTTTCGTACCGATACAAACTGGTGGATGGACATGGAAACTTTGGGTCCATCGATGGTGACTCGGCCGCGGCCATGCGTTATACAGAGGCACGGATGTCCAAACTGTCCGCAGAGCTTTTGGCGGATATCGATAAGGACACTGTCAATTTTGCCCTGAACTACGACGAGAGCCTGAAGGAGCCCACCGTACTGCCTTCCCGGTTCCCCAATCTTCTGGTCAACGGATCATCGGGGATCGCCGTGGGGATGGCGACGAACATTCCGCCCCACAATCTGCGGGAAGTGATTGACGGGGTCAAGGCCATGATTGACAATCCGGAGATTACCATCAAGGAGCTGATGGGTTACATACAAGGCCCGGATTTTCCGACGGCCGGCATTATCATGGGTCGGGACAGTGTTCGGAACGCATATGTGACAGGCCGTGGTTCAGCCAAGATCAGGGCCAAGACCATTGTGGAGCACATGAAAAATGGTAAGAGCCGGATCATTGTTCACGAGCTTCCTTATCAGGTCAACAAAGCCAAGATGATTGAGAAAATTGCCAACCTGGTGCGGGACAAAAAACTGGAGGGCATCACGGATCTGCGTGACGAATCGGATCGCAACGGCATGCGGGTTGTGATTGAACTGCGCAAGGATATACAGCCGGAAGTGGTTCTCAACCAGTTGTATAAACACACACAGCTGCAGGATTCATTCCATATCATTATGCTGTCCATTGTCGGGGGAAAGCCGGAGGTGCTGAACCTCAAACAGATGCTCTATCATTATATCGAGCATCAAAAAGAGGTGATGACCCGACGGACAGAGTTTGATCTGAAAAAAGCAAAAGACCGGGCCCACATCGTTGAGGGGCTGCGGATCGCATTGCACAACATTGAGAAAATCATTAGAATCATCCGGGGATCAGCCAATACAGAAGAAGCGAAAGGGGCCCTGATGGAACAGGTTGGTCTGAGTGACGTCCAGTCAAAGGCGATTCTGGAAATGAAACTGTCCAGATTGACGGCTCTTGAGCGGGATAAGCTGGAAGAGGAATACAAAGACCTGATGGCCAAAATCGACTATTTCGAGAGTATTCTTGCCGATGAAAGTCTTCTGCTGTCCATCATCAAAGACGAATTGGACCGGATCCGGAGCAAGTTTGGCGACGACCGCCGAACGCAGATTGTCACGGATGAAGGCGATCTGGAAGTGGAGGATCTGATTGCAGAAGAAGATGCGGTCATAACGATCACCCACAGGGGTTACATCAAGCGTCTTCCGGCAAACACGTACCGGAGTCAGAAGCGGGGGGGCAAGGGTGTCAAGGCCCTGAGTAAACGGGACGAAGATTTCGTGGAGCACATGTTCATCACCACGACACACCATTACCTCATGTTCTTTACGAATACCGGTCGGGTGTTGCGGCTCAAGGTTCATATGCTGCCCGAAGCCAGCCGGACGGCCAAAGGATCCGCTCTGGTCAATCTGCTGAACCTGCGCAAAGGGGAAAACGTGACGGCTGTGATTCCCATGAAGGAATTCGACGAAAATCTGTTCCTGTTTACGGCCACCCGCAACGGGATCATCAAAAAAACAGCCCTGAATGCATACAACACGTCCCGTAAAGACGGGATCATCGCCTTGACCCTGGACGAGGAAGATGAGCTGATCAAAGTGATGGTGACCGACGGCAACCAGGACATCATCATGGGGACGCTGAAAGGCTATTCCATCCGCTTCCATGAAAATGATGTCAGGGAAATGGGTCGGACTGCCCGGGGAGTCAAGGGCATCAGTCTCCAAAAAGATGACGTGGTGGTCGGGGCGGACATCGCCCGGGAAAACGCCCAGCTTCTGGTGGTTGCGGCCAACGGTTATGGGAAACGGACGGACATCAAAGACTACCGGATCCAGACCCGGGGGGGCAAAGGCATTTACACCATCAAGCCGAGTGAACGTAACGGCGATGTGGTCGGCCTCATGGTGGTGACCGAAGGCGATGATATCGTCCTGATTTCCCGCGAAGGCCTGATTATCCGGGAGCCGGTGACGGACATTTCGGTGATCGGACGGGTCACTCAGGGTGTACGGGTCATGAACATTGATGACAACGATCAGGTTGTTGCGGTTGCGAAGGTAGCCACCAAAGAAGAGTAATCCGGGAGGTTTCGATCCCGGAGAAGGAGGATGCGATGCTCGATCCAAAATTTGTCCGGAACCATCCGGAAGAGGTCATGGAGAACTTGAAACGGCGGGGCTCAGATATCGATTTGGGGAACCTGCTGGAACTGGACGAACAACGAAGGATGCTGCTTGTCTCGGTTGAGGAAAAAAAACAGGTTCGCAACACCGTGTCCAAGGAAATCGGAACACGCAAAAAAGCGGGAGAAGACACGTCGGAGACCATGGAGGAAATGCGCCGGCTGGGAGACCGGATCAGCCAGCTGGACGGTGAAATCCGTCAGGTGGAACAAGACATTGAGGGTTTGCTCCTGAGCATGCCCAACATGCTTCACCCATCGGTTCCCAACGGGGCCTCTGACGAAGACAATGTTGAGGTCCGTCGCTGGGGAGACATCCCTGCATTTTCCTTTGAACCGAAAGCCCATTGGGATATCGGTGAGGGGCTGGACATTATTGACTGGGAACGGGCGGGTAAAGTGTCCGGAGCCAGGTTTGTCTTTATGAAAAAGGAAGGTGCTCAGCTTGAACGTGCACTGATCAATTTCATGCTGGATCTGCACGCAGATCAGGGATACGAGGAGATTGTCCCCCCGTTTCTGGTGAATTCTGCATCCATGCAGGGGACCGGCCAGTTGCCCAAGTTCGCAGAGGATATGTTTCACATTGAGAACAGGGATCTGTTTCTGATCCCGACAGCAGAAGTGCCATTGACCAACATGCTGGGCGGAGAAATATTAGAGGCAGAAAGTCTTCCCCGAAAGATCACCGCGTACAGCCCCTGCTTCCGGGCAGAAGCAGGTTCTGCCGGCCGCGATACCCGGGGCCTGGTCCGTCAACACCAGTTCAACAAGGTGGAGATGGTGAAGTTTGTGGAACCGGAATCCTCCTATGCAGAGCTCGAAGCGCTGGTCGATGACGCTGCCCAGGTGTTGGAGCGGCTGAACCTTCCCTACCGGGTGGTGACCCTTTGCACAGGGGACGTGGGGTTCTCCTCAGCAAAGACATACGACCTGGAGGTCTGGCTGCCGGCATACGGCGGGTATCGGGAGATTTCATCCTGTTCGAACTTTGAGGATTTTCAGGCCCGGCGGGCGAACATCAAGTACCGCAGGGAAGCCAGAGGAAAAGCTGCGCTTGTGCACACACTGAACGGTTCCGGGCTGGCGATCGGCCGGACGGTTGCCGCCATTTTGGAAAACGGCCAACAGGAAGACGGGTCCGTCCGGATCCCGGATGCACTTGTCCCGTACATGAACGGCAAGGCGTTTATCCGGCGGCGATAATCATTGACAAAGCTCTTCCGAAGGTGCTATAATTTTTTTTGCACGAAAGAATTGCATAGGAGGAGAGGTGTCCGAGCGGTTTAAGGAGCTGGTCTTGAAAACCAGTGATACCGAAAGGTACCGTGGGTTCGAATCCCACCCTCTCCGCCAGACAAGGAGAAGTACTCAAGTGGCTGAAGAGGCTCCCCTGCTAAGGGAGTAGGCCTATGGATAATGGGCGCGAGGGTTCAAATCCCTCCTTCTCCGCCAAGTTCTTTCATGCGCTGTTAGCTCAGCTGGATAGAGCGCATGGCTACGGACCATGAGGTCACAGGTTCAAATCCTGTACAGCGTGCCAAACAGACAGGGCCCCGCAGTTTTCTGCGGGGCCCTGTCTGTTCGTATGGGTTTTTTCACGGAGTACCGTCGAGAATGGTTCAGTACTGGTTCTGCAAGATCCAGAGTCCGGTGTGTGATCGGGCTCTGCTATAGGGACTGTTTGCCGCCGGCGGACAACCATGATTCTGTCCGGTGCTGTGTTCTTCCAGCAGGACAGGAGCCATGCTGCAACCATAACCATCTTCAAAACGGGATGTTACCGATCGGACGGTTCATCCATTCCTTTCTCAGGCCGTGCATTGTCGTGCCTGGCTCTCTGTTCGACCTTGATGTTGCCAAGCAGGCTTTTCACCCGTTTTTCTTCAAGGAAAAACATCTGTTTTCGATGGGTTTCCCGAATGCCTTTGACCAGGGAGAAGCTCATGGCAACCAGAATGATGGCCAACGGAAGTCCGGCACTGATAACTCCGGTCTGCAGTGCCAGCAGAGCGGTTTCACCGCCGATCAGAAGGAGGGTGGCAGCAAGAAGACCTTCCAGAACGGCCCAGAAAAGACGTTGTTTGCGTGGAGATTTCATGACGCCTCCAGACGTCAGTTTGTCCACAACGAGAGACCCGGAATCAGATGAGGTGATGAAGTATGAAACAACCAGCAACGTCACCAGGAAAAACAGGGCAATCCGAACCATTGTGCCAGCAACCGGGATTGGCAGAAGATCGATTAGTTCAAACAGAGCGACCGGATAGTTGTCCTGCACGGTGTCAAAAAGTGCTCCGCCTGCCATTTGGTTTAATTCAATGGCGCTTCCGCCGAAAACGGTGAGCCAGAAAAACGAAAGCAATGATGGAATCACCAGGACACCCAGAATAAACTCTCGAATGGTGCGTCCTTTCGATATGCGGGCAATGAACATGCCCACAAAAGGAGACCAGGAGATCCACCACGCCAGGTAGAATATGGTCCAGTCGGCCTGCCATTCTGAGGCACCCCCCGGGGTGACAAGAAAAGAGTATTGCACGATGCTACTGAAATAGGCGCCCACTGACGTTGAAAAGAGACGCAGGATGTACCCGGTGGGCCCCAGCAGAAAGATGAGCATCATAAAGATGAATGCCAGCCGAATATTCAGTTCCGACAAAAAGCGCACACCGTTATGGATTCCCGCCATGACGGAAACACTGGCAAACAGGGTGATGATAACAATCAACACAACCTGAATGTTCACGCTGTAGCCGATGCCGAACATGTAAACAAGACCGCTGTTGATCTGCTGTGCCCCAAGACCCAGAGAGGTGGCCAATCCGAGCATCGTTGCCAGAACGGCAAAGGTGTCAATCAGGTCTCCCGCTGTTCCGTAAATTCTCTCTTTAAGCAACGGATAGAAAACAGAACGCAGAGATAATGGAAGCTGCCGGTTGAAGGAAAAATAGGCCAGTCCAAGGGCCAGAAGGGCGTAGATCCCCCAGGGATGAAGCCCCCAGTGGAAAAACGTCGATGCCATGGCAGCAGGGGCAGAATCACTTCCGCTAAATAGTGGTGTGCTTTCCACAAAATGGGTCAGTGGTTCGCCGACGGCCCAGAACATCAGGCCGATGCCCATTCCGGCCGAGAGCAGCATGGAATACCAGGCGAAATTTGAAAATTCCGGCTCACTGTCCAGTCCCCCCAGCCTCACTTTGCCCAACTTGGAAATAGCCAAAAAAACGCAAACGAGAAGAAAGAAATTGCTGGACAGGATAAAGAGCCAGTCGAATCGACTCACGATGAAATCGTTCAATACATGCATCGCCCGGTTTGCCAGATCCAGGTTCAGGAGAGCGAAGGCAGCAAACACAATGATGATTCCGCTGCTGACCAGTGAAACAACGGGGTTCAGATTGAAGCCGTATTTTGTTAAATTCCGTCTCTCTAAAATGGTGTCGCTCTCCTGATGATTCGGGTTCTCCGACATGATAACCTCCTCGTCAATAAGCAAGTGACCGGTCCAGAATGGGGCACAGAGGACCTTCATTCGGACGGCCATCTCCAAAAAAACCAAGAGTTGCATGTATTCACCGTATAATAAGTGATCTTTTTGCGCAAGGGTTTCATAGTTCTCTGCTAGAGTTGAGACAATCAGGAGGCAGACAGCGCGGTATTCTGCACCGGGCTACTGAAGAAATTGAACGGATTTGAGAACAGTTCTGATGCTTATGAACGCAAACAAAGGTATCGTCCGGATGAAAATGAGGCCATCAATGTGCGATGGAAGCGCGTTGACAGTCAGGTTGAAATCATTGACAATGAGTGAAACCGAGGGTTGGATTAGCCGTGTGCAAGGGACGTTCAAGGCAAAGGAGAATACATTTGAAAATCATTGTAGCACCTGATGCATTCAAAGGCTCTATGAGTGCTGTGCAGGCCGCCAGGGCGATCGAAAGGGGTCTGAAGAGGGCCATGCCAGAGGCGGAAATTGTCCGCTGTCCTCTTGCTGATGGCGGGGAAGGAACGCTGGACGTTTTCAGACAAACAGCAGGCAGCACAGAGTGCCCTGTACCGGCGGTCGATCCCCTGGGGCGAAGCCTGGAGGCGCCGCTCATTCTGCTTGAGGGAGGAGATACAGCGGTGATCGAACTGGCCAGAACAGCCGGCCTGGATCTTCTTTCCCCGAAAGAACGAAATCCTCTCCGGACATCGACTGCTGGGGTGGGAATGCAGATACTTCGGGCGCTGGACAAAGGGGTGCGGACAGTAATCCTGACCATCGGGGGAAGTGCGACAAACGATGGGGGAATGGGTATGATCCGCGTTCTGGGAGGGCGTTTCCTGGATGGGGATGAGCACGAACTGGAAGGAACGGGTGGAGATCTCCTTCGGGTGGTCCACATGGACCTGTCCGGATTGGATTCCCGGATTGCTCAAACGGAGTTCAAGGTGCTTTGCGACGTGAACAATCCCTTTTACGGCCCCCGGGGGGCGGCCCGGGTGTACGCTCCCCAGAAGGGGGCTGACGCACATACCGTCGAGGAGCTGGACAGGGGGCTGGTTCAACTGGCCCGGCTGATCCAGGAAAAGACCGGAGTGGATCTTCAGAAGCTACCGGGGGCAGGTGCCGCCGGCGGATTCGGTGGCGGAGCAGCCGCCCTTCTGGGGGCCCGCCTCGTTTCAGGGATTCAGGAAGTCCTGGAGATCAGTGGGTTCGAACAAATGATCGAGGGAGGTGCGCTGGTTCTCACCGGGGAGGGCCGGACCGACGGACAAACGCTGGAGGGAAAGGTGCCGTACGGGGTGCTCCAGAAGACGAGAGAGGCTGGGATTCCCATGGTGGTTCTGTCGGGATCTCTGGGGGAAGGGGCCAACCGGATGCTTGATGCCGGTGCTGCCGGACTGTTCAGCATCCAGCGGGAACCAGGGACACTGGAGTCGGCCATGAGCCGGGGAGAAGAACTGTTGGAAGATGCAGCACTGCGGATTGGCGTGTTGTTCCGGGAGCTCATGGTGCTGCGGGAACAGGAGAGGCCCTGAAACAACGAAAAAAGACCGGGAATCCGGTCTTTTCGGTGTTTCAGGGGCAATGATTTCAGTCCTTCTCTTCCGTGTCCGGAGGGAAATGTTTGCAGTACAGGGTGTCCAGGCACGCGGCAACATCTTCCTGGAGGTCAGTGAACCGTTCCAGCCAGAGGCGGCCTTCCGGTGTCAGAGACGTTCCGCCCCCTTCTGCGCCCCCGGTTTTTCGAAGAACCAGTTTGAAACCCAGGCGGTCTTCTGTTTTCTCAATCTTCGCCCAGGCATTGCGGTAAGACATCTTCAGACGGGCGGCAGCCTGGTTGATGGATCCGGTTTGGTCAATGGCCCGCAGCAATGAGGCAACGCCCTCACCCATCATCCGTCGGTGCTGTTTGTCTTCAATCCATAACCGGTGTTTCAGTTGCATGGTGTGACCCTCCCTAATAAAACAGATTTCCGTCCAGAAAATCCCGGGTTTTCTGTTGCGCCGGTTGCTCGAAAAACCCTTCCCGGCTGTTCACTTCGACAATGTTTCCATCTTCCAGCAGACAGATCCGGTCACCAACCCGTTTGGCCTGGAAATGGTTGTGTGTGATCCAGACAACCGTTGGTTTCTGTCTCCGGGCATAATCCCTGACCATGGATTCGAGAATCTGGATGTTGCGGGGATCCAGGTTGGCGGTCGGTTCATCAAGAAGAAGGACCCTGGGCTTGAAAATCAGTGCCCGCGCCAAGGCTACACGTTGTGCTTCGCCCCCGGACAGGGTTTTGCACCGCTGTCCCAGAAGATCGGTCAGACCCAGGGGCTCGACGATGGCATCCAGATGTTCCGGGTCCACCGGTTGCCCTCGCAGTTTCAAAGGATACACGATGTTTCGGTACACAGTGTCGTTGAGCAGCGCAGGACGCTGAAAGACAGTGGTAATGCTGCGCATCCGGGTGATGTCCGGAACGTTGCCGTCGGGACCATACATCCGGCCTTCATAATGGATTTCCCCGGACGTGGGTGGCTCAAGAAAGTTCAGCAGGCGCAGCAGGGTGGTTTTTCCGGCGCCGCTTGGCCCCAGAAGACAGAAGATTTGCCCGGCGTACAAATCAATGTGGGGAATGTCCAGTTTGAACGGGTCGTACTGTTTCGTGAGATGAATGAGGCGGTAGCTGGCCTCAGATAGATTCGCCTCATGCATGGTCTACTCCTCTTCCGGGTTCATGTTCGCACGTTGCAGACGGAGCATCGACAGGTTGGCCACAAAGGTGATGGTCAGCAGGATGAGGCCGAAAGCAATGGCCAGTCCGAAATTGCCTTTTCGGGTTTCCAGGACAATGGCCGTTGTCAGGACCCTGGTTTTCCCCTCAATATTGCCACCGACCAGCATCACGGCCCCCACTTCCGAGATGATGCCGCCAAAACCGGCGATGACCGACACCACAACGCCGATCCGGGCTTCCTTGATGGCCGCCCAGGAAGCCTGTGTTTTGGTGGCCCCCAGTGCACGCAGCTGTTTCATCAGGTTCTTGTCCACGCTCATGACCGCAGCCATGGTGAATCCGGCTACCAGGGGAAACGCAATGATGGTCTGGGCCATGATCATGGCCCGTACGGAAAACAGCCAGCCGAGATGGCCCAAAGGCCCCACTGAAGAGAGAAGAAGAAACACAAACAACCCGATCACCACGGGGGGGAATCCCATTCCGGTATACAACAGTGCAGTGACCAGTTCTTTGCCTTTAAACCGTGTCAGACCCAGAAATGCACCCAGGGGAATTCCGATCAGGACACTCAGCAAAAGAGCTGCCCCGGACACACGCAGCGAAACACCGATGATATTGTACACATACGGATCAAGACCGACCAGCA